>DASYXJ010000001.1:0-2090 GCA_035935095.1 Nitrososphaerales archaeon
TTTGACAGCCAGCTGGGCAGGGATGTCGAGGGTGACGAAGTATCCGAGATAGTTGGCAAAAGTGATCGCGAAGACGGGGAGGGAGATGACTTCTGCCACCCACATGCTCCAGCCAGCGAGGAAGCCGTAGAAGTCGTTGAAAGCGGTTGAGACGTAGGCAAAGGGCCCGCCGACCTTCGGGACGTAATAGGCCGAGTAGGCGAAGATCATCGCTAGGACGATGGCCATCAGGCCTGCGACGACCCAGAGGACGAGCGAGAACGGGCCTACGAGACTCGCGGTGAGCGCCGATGCGATGTAGATGTCGCTGCCTATGATGGCGCCGACAACGATGTTTGTTAGGTCAAAGAGGCTCAGGTCCCTTTTGAGGGCCAAACGCTTTGGGGAGATTGGGCGTAATTATTAACTAAAGAAGAGAGGTGCTTCGAGTCGACCCAGCTACTGAAATCCGTTGCCTGGACCATATACGGCACAAATGGACACAGCGTCCATCGGACTTATATCGATTTTTCGGCCGTAGTTTTGTAATTTGACACGTCAGCTAGGCCACAAGAGGGCCGGCATAGGACGTGTTAGGCTGATTCTTGCAATCTCCGCAGTGGCCTTAGCAACACTGATCGCTGCGTACGAATTAGAGATAGTGCTGACTCCTCCACCCTCGACCCAGAATCCGATAGACCACGTAATAGTGATCATGCAAGAGAACAGAACCTTCGACAACTACTTCTGGACGTATCCAGGACAAGTGGGATACAACTCTTCTCTGTGCATGCCGTTGAACCCGTCGCAGCCCTCCCTGGGATGCATGAAGCCCCGACTGACCACGAACCCAGCTCTCACGGGCGACCTCCCTCACGACTGGAAGTCTTCATGGGCCTCCTACAACAATGGCTCGATGAACGGCTTCCTCTCAGCCGCGGGGCGCAACCCTGCGGTGATGGACTACTATGACAACGCCACTCTCCCCTACTTTTGGGACTTTGCCAGCCACTATGTGCTGGCGGACCAGTACTTCACGTCGGCGAAGAGCTACAGCCAGCCCAACCACTGGTACATGATTGCTGGAACATCGCCACGAATCTCGCTGACCCAGGGGCAACAGCAGGAGCAAAAGAACTGCTACGACGCCACAACCCATTCGTTGACCATGACAACGTGCGCGTACATCGACCAGGCGCAAGAGATTCAGACCATGGCCGACGAGCTGACGACGCACGGTATCTCTTGGAAATACTACGACACTCCAATCCACCCGACTGACACCCTGGCGAAGTCGATAGCGAGCGGAAAGGCCTACGCTTACTGGAATCCTCTCGACGCAAAGAACAGTACCTACACTGACCCTGCCTACACCCGGAACGTTGTGGCGCGCGAACAATTTTTGGGGGACATCAAGAACGGCACCCTCCCTCAGGTCTCCTGGGTCATCCCAAGCCCGCAGATCAGCGACCACCCCCCGGCGAACGTCACCCTCGGAATGTGGTGGATAACCGACTTGGTTGATTCTGTGATGAACAGCCAGTACTGGAAAAGCACAGCCATCGTTGTGCTCTGGGATGATTACGGTGGCTTCTTCGACACAGTCGTCCCGCCAGCTGTGGACGGCTATGGGCTCAGCTTCAGGACCCCTGCCCTAATCCTATCCGCCTATACCAAGCCCGGTTTTCTGGACCATACGGTCTACGACTTCGAGTCTACACTGAAGTTCGTGGAGTGGAGGTTTGGTCTATCCTCATTGACGACGAGGGACTCGGCTGCGAACAACCTTTTGAACGCCTTCGACTTCAAACAACAGCCTCTCGCTCCGTTCGTCATTACGCTCAGCAGCGGTCAGCTCACCAAGATCCAGCCTTACATCTACGAAGGGTCGACGGTCAATCCGAACCCGAACGGTGGCACTGCGGCTCCGCTTGGGTTCATAGATAACAATCCAGACTGAATCTTGAACACGGTCCGGGTCGGATTTGAGCCACCGTCGTTTGGTTCAAATGCCTAACTGGTTGAACTCATCATCGGTTAGTTTTCCCGGTATCTCGACAGCGCTAGGGTATGCGCGGGAAATTTCTCCAACAATTCCTTGTCCTCGGTGA
>DASYXJ010000002.1:0-2773 GCA_035935095.1 Nitrososphaerales archaeon
GACCTGGGAAGCCAAGAGCATTGGGTGTGCGCGCCGCGCGTGGATCGAACCGGCCGGGAAGTGGCCCGATTCGGCGCGACGACTCCCGACTTAGAGGAGATGGCCGCGTGGCTGCTGGAACGCAAAGTGGAATCGGTCGCCATGGAAGGCACGGGGGTGTACTGGATTGCGCCGCACGAAGTATTGGAGGCGAGCGGACTGGAAGTGTTGCTGGTCAATACGCGGGAGTTGGCGCGTGTGCCCGGGCGGAAGAAGACCGATCGGGTGGACAGCAAATGGATCCAGCGGCTGCATAGTTGCGGGCTACTGGCGGGCTCGTTCCGGCCTAAGGAACAGATCTGCATGCTGCGGACGCTGGTGCGGGACCGAGGGACACTGGTCACCGACGCAGGCAACTGGCTACGGCGGATGCAGAAGAGCCTGGATCAGATGAACGTGCGGGTGCATCGGGCGGTGTCGGACCTGGACGGACAGACCGGGATGGCGATCGTCGAAGCGATTGTGAAAGGGGAGCGGGATGCGGTGAAGTTGGCCCAACTGCGCCATCCCAATTGCAAAAAGAGCCCGGAAGAGTTTGCCAAGCAATGCAGCGGTCATTGGCGGGAAGATCACCTGTTTAGCCTGAAACAGTCGCTGGCGATGTATCAGGCGGTGCAGCAACGGATGAAAGCGTATGACCAGGAGATTGTGCGGAAGGTGGAGGAACTGGAGCGCGAAGATTGTCACGGACAAAAAGCGCCGAAACTGAAGAACCAAAACAAAGCCGATGCCATTGCGCGTCGCGGGGAGGAAATTCTGCGGCAGGCACTGTACCGGATGACCGGGGTGGACTTAACGGCCATCGACGCCATCGGCGTGAGGGCGGTGGAGGTGGTGATCAGTGAATACGGCGCCGATCTGAGTTGTTTTCCCACGGAAGATCAATTCGTGTCGCATATCACGTTGGCGCCGCGGAAGCCGATCAGCGGGGGCAAACCGGTAAAAAAGAAGAGGAAACCAAACAGCGCCAGCACCCGAGTAGCGGAAGTATTGCGCATGGCGGCGCAATCCATGCAACACAGCCAGACGGCCTTGGGGGCTTACTTCCGGCGCATGGCGCAGCGCAAAGACAGGGGGGTCGCCACATTCGCCACCGCCAGGAAATTGGCGCAGTACATCTACCGACTGCTGAGATGGGGGCAACCGTACGTGGACATAGGGGCCGAGGCATACGAGAAACAGTATCAGCTGGCTCGCATCAAACGCCTGACTGAAATCGCCCGCAGCCTTGGATTCCACGTAATCCCCAAACCCGCTGAGGCTTGACACCGCCATGTCGGGGGTCCGGTTGCGGTCCGGGCCGTCACAGACGAGACTAGTGTCCGCGCCACGCTACTTGACGCCGAGCGTCTTGTCCAGCCACTCGATCATCTCCGGTTTCCAGTGCGCTCGCGAGGGATCGCCATCCCAGCTTCTCATTCCGTGGCGGCCGCCCTCCACGGTGATGACCTCGCATTTGGCGCTGACCTTCTTCATCGCCTCGCACATCTTGGGAGATTGCTCGTAGGGCACTTGCTCGTCGGCCGTTCCTTGAATAAACAGGAACGGCGGCATGCCTTTCTGGATGTACTTGGTTGGCGATGAGACGCGCAACTTCTCGATCGCATCGGGCTGCTGCCAGCTCTTGAGTCCGAGGAAATCTCTCATTCCGGGGCTGCCCGGCTTGGACGGATCTTCAGGCTGCGCTCGTAGCTTCTCGGTCTGTAGCATGAGGTCGTTCGGGCCGTAGAAATCGACCACGGCCGCTACTCGCGTATCGGGCTTGCTTTTCACGCCCGCGTAAGCAACCAGGAATCCGCCCGCGGATTCGCCGGCCAGCGCAATCCTCTTTGCATCCACGTTGTACTTCGCGGCATTCGCTTTCACCCAGCGGATGGCGCCATTCACATCTTCGGTCGATTGAGGCAACTGGTAGTCCGGCGCCAGGCGGTAGTCGATGGTGAACCAGGCGAAGCCCGCGCTCGACAGCAAATCGAATAGCGGCGTGACAAACATTCGCTTGTTGCCTCTGGCGAATCCGCCGCCATGCACGATGATCACGGCTGGAACCAGTCCCTTGTTTTGCGGGACTCGCAGATCGAGCGTCAACGGCTTACCGCCCGGTCTGGCGAACTCCACATCGTTTTCTTCGATGAACCCTTTGGGTCCGTTGGAACGCAGGCCGGCGGCGGAGAACCACGGATGAAGCTCCAGCACCAGGCGTCCCGACTTCACTGCTGGATCGGCCGCCACCAGGGCCTTGACTTCTTCCATCGTCGAGTTCTTGAAGATGAACATGCCGCGCAAGTCGCCGTTGTCGGTGAACGGTCCCGCCACCGACAACTTGCCCGCCGCCGCCATCTTGCGGATGTTGGCCATGTGCCCTTCCATGATCTTCTTGGTCTCAGCCGCATCGCCGGAAGTCGAATTCGGCCCTTTGCGCAGGAATCCGACGATGTAGTTCGTCATGTCGTAGGGCAGACCTTCGTCGGCGCCAAAAACGGACGAAGCGGCCAGCATGGCCAGCAGTATCTGTGCAGTCCTCATGAAGGCACTATACGCGCAGCGACCAGCGGTCCGCAATGGGATAGCTCAGAAGCTGAATCGCAGCGCCAGTTGAATCAGGCGAGGCTGGTTCAGTTGCGAGCTGATAATGCCAAACTGCGCGGTCCCGAAGACCTGGCCGGGATAGCCGAACTGCACGCGATTCGCCAGGTTGAAGACTTCAGCCCGGAATTGCAGTCCCATCTTGTCC
>DASYXJ010000003.1:0-2294 GCA_035935095.1 Nitrososphaerales archaeon
ACGGGTCGAGCATGAACGTGGGCTTCCCCGTCGCGAGCGCCAAACCCACTGCATGGAACTCGCTCTCCCCAAGGAACGCGAATGCATCAACCTCATCGCGGATGGGATAGGCAGTCGAAAAGTCGCACCCGAATACCTGCCCCTCCAGCATCAGGTTGTTCCCCTTCCCCACCAAGACGGTGAAGCCTTTTGCCTGCAGGCTTTCCTTGACCGGCTGAAGCTCGTGCAGGTGCTGGCTGAAGGTCTCAAGCCCGAGTCTCTTGTAGGGTGCAAGAGCTTGCGCTGCAATTTCAGCGACTTCGTCGAATTTGACATCGTCGACGGCGTCGATCAGATGAGTGAAGTCTCCAACCTCTTGCACTGCCGCGTTGTGGCCGATGTGCAGAGCGAGGTCAGCCTGGAGTTTCTCTACGTCATCATCGACGGTGTCGCAGATGCCGAAGCAGCTGTCTCCTGAAAGTATGCAGGTGACCCCGTACTTTTCCTTGACCCTGACCATCAAATCCTTGGTCTGCCTGAGGAGGCCTCCGGGAGCGTTCACGAGCACCACTGATGGCCGCTTCGCTTCGATCAATGCGAATACCTTGACCTCGTCTATTTTGATGGTCATTGGATTAACCTCTGGATACCTCAGCTTTCCTCTAAGATGGCATTGCTTCGGGTTGGGCTGGTGCTGCCGCAGGTTTCTCCAGCTTCACTATTTCCAGTCGCGTCTTCATGGGGAGCTTGGTCGACGCAGCCTTCATGGCCTCCTTCCCCTTCTCGAAGTTTTCAGCCTTCAGGCTCAGCTCGAGGACCGTGTCCCCGATGTCGACCCTCGCCGCCAGTCCGATGGGCTTGCCGAAGGCCTTGCGCATTCCTTCCTGGAGCCTGTCTGCGCCGGCGGTGGCTATCATCTTGTTCTCGCGAAGTACCAAATGTGGATAGGTCACTACCTTCAGAAAGAAATTCTCCTCGCCAATCAGCGCCACCTTCTTGCTCGCGGCGACCCTCGCTGCTTCGAGGGCGTTGTGCCTGATCTGGACCTTCCCTTCAGAGATTAATTTGAACAGGTCATCGTAGTCGGGTCTGCTCTTGCCCGTGGTGAATCGCGCCACTTTCGAATTCGGCGCTCCAGGTGCAAACTTCTTGCTGTAGAATTGTCCTTTCCACTGACGATAGTTCTTGCCGTGCACATCTCATCACCTTTGAGAGGCCGCGCGACGGGCACCCCTAATTAAGCTTCAGGCATTTCCGGTCATCACAGAGTCCGTTTCTTTTGGGCCCCTCGCTTTCGTAGTGGGAATTCATCGAATGGCCAGACATCATAACCTCCAAAGCGGCCTTTTCGGTAGCCATTCGGCGCAAAGAATTCTAGCGCCTTCTTCGCTTCTTTGAGCTTCTCACCTAAGAGGAACGGCAACATTTCTTGTAGAATTCGATAAGCTCTCAAACCTCCAAAAACGCATCCCCACTTTGGCTTCCGTCGCGGTTGCCTTGGGAGAGACTTCCTCGGCCGCGCTACCCCACCCAAGTCGCAGAGTCTGAAGACGGGATCTGGGTCAGTCATTTGTACCCTAATATCAAGGGACGTAACATCAACTCTCTTGGAATAATGAGCGACCATGGCTCCCTCTCCCTGCACAAGTGCGGCCGACCACGCCCTGTCCGTTCGTTTCCGCATTATGACGTTAGGGACTCGCTCCTGACGCATGAGGCTGACGTATGGCTTCAGCCTCCATTGCAATGGGGCTTCGACGCCCAGCTTTCGGAGATGGTAATAGATCACTGAGGGATTGGCATAACCAAACCTGCGGACTGCTTCTCCTACCGTTTTGGATGTCTTGACCACACTTTCAAAATAGGGGGCAAACTCTGGACTCCTTGCAGACGGCCTCATAATCTGGTCATCCCCTGACGCGAAGTCACTTTCACCCACGTCAGTTCGATTGCAAACCAAAAGAAAAACCCATGACCCTAATAGCATCATTTTGGGGTAGACCTCTCTGAAAGTGATCTGCTAGTTGCCTTTCATTCTCCCCTCCTCCTTGTTGCAGACCGACGAGGTTGCCCTCGTCCTTGCCTTCGGAAAACTGTCCGTCTTGGAGGCATGCAGCGTCCTGGGAAGGTTTGTTCAGCGGGCCGAAGCGCCGACGGAGAGGGTCTCCGTTCTCCACGTCGACCATCTACCTCGCGACCGCATCACCGAACTTTCAGGCGTTCACAAAATCGCCCCCGTCACCGCCAAGGTTGATTCTTCGTCGGGTGCCTTGGACGAGCTTGTAGACCTGATGGCTTCCCATCTGGAGGAGAAA
>DASYXJ010000004.1:0-2759 GCA_035935095.1 Nitrososphaerales archaeon
ACGGCGAGACGTGTGCATATTCCAACGCTACGCGGGGCAACATCGACGTTACGCTCAACGTGGTGTAAGTCGGACCTGTAGCAGACCGTTTTACAAGGACTGCGCCGGCTCTCGCGGGCTGTGATCGCGGCAAGAGCGTGGCGAACTATTACTTCAAAGGAGAAAACTATGACACTCTCACAAACATACCGAACTGCTCTGATTGCAGTTGCAGGATTCTTATTGACAGCGGTGTTTCACAAGGGAGCGGCCGCTCAGGCGAACTCCCTTGAAGGGGTTAGAAACGTTGTCATTGTTCACGGTGCGTGGGCCGATGGATCAAGCTGGTCCAAGGTGATTCCACTACTTCAAGCCAAGGGATTGCATGTGGTCGCCGTTCAGAACCCATTGACCTCGCTGGCTGACGGCGTTGCCGCCACCAGGCGCGCATCGCATTGCAAGATGGCCCTGTACTGCTAGCCCGACTTTCGCACTTTTGATGGGATAGATAACCGCCGAGAGGGCTGGAATGTCTTCTCTGCGGCGATTTTGCTTGCCAAACGCTTGCGGATGTGGCTAGATGAATGAATGAACATATTCGAGCGGCGAGTGGGAGGGCGGCGATATCGTATCGCTTCTCAGTCGTTGTGGGATCCCGCCAAGCGGCGGCCGTTCGCTCGACAGGCCGTATTGGGCTCGGCAGATCCCGCACCCATCGCCGACTTGGGTTCGACACATACGATAGGGACGCGACTGGTCGGCGATATGGGTGCTTTAGTATGGGTCGCTGAGCAACTGGATCTGATCAAGCTCATTGATCAATCCTGTGGCCTAAAGGCTCCGCGGGGTGGTCCGTCGGTGGGCGAGATGGTGCTCGCCGTAGCGGTACAGCGAGCTTGTGCGCCGGCAGGCAAGTGCCATCTCGCTGCTTTTCTGGAATCGTGTGTTCCACGCGTATCCTGCCTGCCGGCTTCTACGTTCACCGGGCAGGCGTTCCACCGGCTGGCCTCCCAAGTCAGGGATGCACAACTGGAGAAGGCGCAGATTGAGATCGCCCGTTCGATCATTCGGCGCTTCGAGTTGTCGACGGACGTGCTGGCCTTCGACACGACTAACTTTGACACGCATATCGCAACCACTACGCCCGGGGAATTGGCGCGCCGCGGCCACGCCAAAAGCAAGCGAAGCGATCTGCGGGTGGTCGGCCTGGCGACGCTGGTGAGTGAGACCGGACATGTGCCGTTGTTGCACCGTACCTACCCCGGCAACGGGTCGGACCAGACCGTGCTGGGTGAATGCTTGGATGCCTTGGGGAAACTGCACGATGCTTTGCAAGACGGAGATTTGCGCACGCGTCCCGGATGCCGTACTCTGGTGCGCGACGGCGGTTCGTGGAGTGAACAACTGGAACTCGATTTGGATGTCGCCGGTTACTACACCCTGATCTCGTTGCCGTTAAGTCATACCTGCTCGCAGTTGGCTCTGGAGCAAGCTGCGCGGCGAGGTGCGATGAAGCCTCTGGGAGGGATCTTGGCCGACGTGCGGGCAGCACGATTGCGGCTCCCCGTGGGCGATTCTGAGTTGGACCGCACGCTGGTGGTAGTGGAGAGTGAGGAACTGCTGCGCGGACAGAAACGGGGAATCGCAGTGGCGCTGCGTAAAGCCAAGTTGGAATTATGCAGACTGGGGCGGCAGGCGGCGGGCGGACGGATCAAGCGCGAGGTGCTGGAGGCACGGGTCAAGAAGGTGCTGCAACGAGAGCACTTGTCAGCCTTCGTGGTGACATCGGTGCAGGAGAGTCGGGGCCAACTATCGCTACAATGGCAAGTCGACGCGGCACGAAGGCGGGTACTGGAACGTACGCGCCTGGGTCGACGCGTATTGTGTACAGACCACCATAACTGGAGTAACGGCCGAATCGTGCATGCCTTTCGGGGACAGTGGAATGTGGAGGAACTATTCCGTCGTGCCAAGAAGGGCGGGATCACGCCCTGGGGACCTTCCCACCAATGGGCAGACCACTCGTTGCGTTTGCATACGTTCGCTACAGTCATAGGGTTGACGCTGGTCAGCCTGGTTCGTCTGACACTCGGCAACCGGAAGTCGGCACAGGGCACCATGAAGACGCTCTCCGATGTGAAAGCCACCATGGTGCGGGTGCGCACCAAAGAGCGCGGTCGCCGAGCGACAGTGATGCTGGCCCCCGCGTTAACGGCCGAACAGCGCAAAGCAATCAAGATCTTCGAGTTGGACCGTTGGATGCCGACTCTTCTTTCATCTATGCCTCAAGGTGCGCCAACCCCCGATGCGCGGCCTACGGCATGAGGAAACCAAGCCCGAGTTTGCGAAAGTCGGGCTAGCCCGCGAACAACCTGGCGTAGCGTCGCCGCGAGCGCTTTGGGGTCGCCGGTGGTCCGCACTACCAGGTCCGGCGTGGCTTCGCCCGATTGCTTGTACCACTGATAGATGTGCGCGGCGGGCTCGCGTTCGCGTCCGTGGCGGCGCATGTCGCGGACTACGCCTATGACCGACAGCCACTCGTCGTTGATCCCGCGCTTATCGAAGCCCTTGAATCGCTTGCCGATTGGATCTTCACCAGGCCAATACCGGCGGGCCATGCTTTCATCCACAATGGCCACCAGGGGCGTGCCTTTTCCATCTCGCTCGGAGAAGAAGCGGCCGCGCAACAGTAGCGAGCCCATGGCCTGAATATACTCTCCGCGAAGGGTGGTCCAATCGAGCGGCGCCCACCCCGCTTCGGATTCCGGAGCCCTGCCGTC
>DASYXJ010000005.1:0-364146 GCA_035935095.1 Nitrososphaerales archaeon
GCCCTGGCCAAGATAGACCTGCCTATGAGCGTCGACGAAAGCGCATTGAAGCTCTTTTCGATGGCGAGCCCTGTCGCGGCCGTCTGACCCTGCCGAGGGCCTCCATGGTCTTTTCGAGCTCGACCCTGGTCGGACTCCCCCTTGTCTCAGATTTCGTCGCCTTTAGGGCCCCGGCCAAGTTGCCCAGCTGAGCAGCCTCCAGGTACGGTCGCCCGAGCATCCTGTAACTGGTGAAGGCCCCAAGAAACGCGTCACCGGAACCAGTGCTGTTTACGGCCTTCAGTCCCAGGTCTGCCAGGTCAACCCCTGGGAGGACCGACCGATTCCCGTGCATTACTACGACGCATCCGAGGGGCCCGAGGGTGGCGACGACTGTCAGCCCGGGGAACATCAAGTGCAAGTTCGAGGCCGCCCCGGCGGGGTCTCGAGGCCCTGACAGATTGGACAATTCGCTTCTGTCGATGACGAGCACGTCTGCCAGCCCAAGCACTTCTTCGAGCGCCTTCACCCCCAGGGAGCTCCGTACTCCCGGGCTGTAGATCAAAGAGGCCCCCACCTCCTTTGCTTTCCTTGCAGCTGCGAGAGCAACCGGGATGGGGATGTCCATGACGAGGACCGTCTGAGCTGATGATAGGGCCCTGTTCGCGCCCGACGATTGAAGGTGGTCTGGTCTCAATTTTTCATTTGCCCCGAAGAGTGTGTGGATGACTTTTCCCCCATGTCCGTCCACAACGATGTAGGCCCGCCCCGAGGGGGTCCCCCGGACTTTGGCGATGCCCGTGTCAGTTACCCCTTCGGCCTTCAGACTCCGACGAAGCAAGACGCTTGTCGCGTCGTTTCCGAGAGCTCCTATGATTGCGACATTGTTCGGCCCGAGGATCCTCGCGGCTGCCACTGCGGCATTCGCCCCTTTCCCGCCGGGGGACTCCTCAACCGAATTGACGGGGACCTCCTCTCCAGATTCCGCGAATTTTCTTATGAATACGGTGGTGTCCCAGTTTATGGCGCCCAAGACCACGAGTCTACCCGGCCCTTCGAGAGGCATCCCTGGGACCTCGCCCCCGCTAGTAGGACTTGCCGAAGTTCACGATGAAATGGGCTTCCATCCCACAGACAATGCATTTGGCCTTGGAAGGTTTCTGGTCCATCGGGATGTTGAGTATCTTCCCTCCGGCTTCTTCTTTCAGCTTGTTCTCGCACTCCTCCATCCCGCACCAGTGAATCCTTACGATTCCCCCTTTCTCTGCCATTATCTTCTTCAGCTCAGCGAGGGAACCGGCTTCGTGAGTGTTCTTGGACAAGGCCTCAGAGGCATTTCTGAAGAGGCTTTCTTGGATGGCGTCCAGTTCTTTCCCCACCTCCACGCCAAGGTCGTCAACTTTAACGGTCCTCTTGGCCCCGTTGTCTCGCCTGACTAAGACTGCCTGATGGTCCTTCATGTCCCTGGGCCCGAACTCGACCCTCAGGGGGATTCCTTTGAGCTCCCATTCGTTGAACTTGCGTCCCGGAGTGAGATGGTCTCGGTCGTCGAGCTTCGCCCTGAACTCCTTGAGCTTGACCATGAGTTTCTTCGCTTCGCCCAGGACAGCCTGCTTGTTCTCGTCGTTGAGGATAGGGACCAATACAACCTGAACAGCTGCTAGTCTTGGAGGGACAACCGCACCCTTATCGTCGCTGTGTACCGCGAGCATGACACCAATCTCCCTGGTAGAGATCGCCCAGGTGTTTTGCCAGACGAATTGCTTGTTGCCTTCCCGGTCGACAAAGACTATGTCGAAGGCCTTGGAAAAGTTCTGGCCGTCGGAGTGCCAGTCAGGGCCCTGTATCGCCTTGCCATCGGGGAGTAGGTGCTCGATGCTGTACGTGGCCTCTGCTCCTGCGAATGTCTCCGAGGGAGTCTTCTTCCCCATGTAACCAGGCAGGGCCATACACTCTTCGGTGATTTGTTTGTAGATGCCTAGGATCTCGTCCCTTTCAGCGTCGGCTTCGGCCTTTGATGCGAACATCGTGTGCCCTTCGTTCCATAGGAACTCTCTCGATCGGAGGAAGGGAGTGGGATGCTTGAACTCCCATCTCACGACGTTGTTCCATTGGTTCAGCCTTAGTGGCAGATCTCGCCAGGACCTTATCCAACGCGACGCCACGTCGTACATCAACGTCTCCGAGGTCGGTCTTATGGCGAGCCTTTCATCTAGCTTCGAGCTCCCGGCCTCCGTGACCCATGCTACCTCGGGGGCGAAGCCCTTGACGTGTTCTACCTCCTTCTTCAGGAGACGCTCAGGGATGAAGATTGGGAAGTAGGTGTTGCTGATTCCCACTTTCTTGAATTCCGCGTCAGTCAGGCGCTGGATGTTCTCCCAAATTGCGTATCCCGAGGGCCTGAAGACCATGCACCCTGAAACAGGACTGTAGTCGGCAATCTCGGCTTTCAGAATGACCTGCGTATACCAGGAGTCGAAGTCTTGCGACTTCTTTGCGGCCATCCCCTCCTGGCTGACATTCGACATGCTGGGTTTGGGACCATGATGTGCGCTTTATGAACATAATCCGTATAGCGGCGTAGAGGCGTGCAGGGCTTGAACACCCCAGATTACGCCAAACCGACAAGACAGAGAAAGGCAGCCGCTGTAAGATCAACAGTCCTCAACAACTGCCCCAACGCTCGAAAAATACCTGAGTATGCCGCCATCAGACAAGACCTATCATTCAACCATTAGCTTACAATAGTAGGAGCCAAACACAAGAACGCCGGAAACATACCACGCCAACTCTCCGAGTTAGCTATCAAATTCATATCGACGATTGAAATATCGGTGCGGCTGGGAATTGTCCGTCCGATGGGTCGCTCTGGCAGGTGCGATTGCCACCGTCCTAGGATTCTTGCTTGTCTTCCTCCCCATCTTTCAGAATCCCGCCCTCTGGGGGACGCCTACGACGGTGCCAGCACCCGACTACGAACTATTCGGGCTCTTCCTTTTCATCGTTGGCTCAGTCGCGCTGCTATCCAGTTTCGCGGCTTTCTTGTGGCGCAGCGGCAGAATGCGGACGAACAGAGCCAAGACAATAGCCGTCTACAAAATGTCATACAAGCTAGTTCTAGCGGGAGCCCTAGCCTACGCGTTGGCGAGGGCGGCAATTCACTTGGCCTTTCCGAATCCTCCTCCTCCTTTCAAACTTGGCCCTCTTTTCGATGTTTCACTAACCTTCCCGTCTCTCATAGTAGGCTACGTTGTAGCCTACAGTCTTGTGAGATACTACGACAGGATTCCCTTCAGTAACCCGATCGCAAAATCGGTGGCCCTGAGTACAATTGCGCTTCTCATCTTCGCTGTTCTCTCGACGTTAGTCGCCAGAGGGAACAGTTTCTACTTTATGGTGTACATTGTCTACGAAGCCGCCATCTACACTGCCACCGGGTTGGTTGTCGGGCTCGGATTCGTGCGAATCTATGGGAGGCAGAGCCCTCCTGTTGCTGAGGTGACTCGGGGACTGAAAAGAACGTGGCCCTACTATCTCGCCATATTCGGAATCACCATTTTGTTCGTAGTGTACACTCAGTATCAAGACTCGCTTCAGCCCGTATCCTTCAAAGTTTCCGGTATTCACTTCAGTGTGAACAACAGGGCGGTACAGCTAAATGCGAATGTTACAAATACCTCGAAACCTTCCATAATCCAAGTGGACGCAGCCATCGATGGACTAGACTTTGGTGTTTGTGGCTATGGTATCGATGCCAATCAAACTAAGGTGTGCGATTTCCAGATCATTCCACTTCTTTCTTGTTCTCAAATCCCCCAAATAGCGAACCATACTTTGACCCTATCGCCGTACTTCGAGAATGGCAGGAAGCCGACTAATACATATCAGATAGCGAACGCCCAGTTGGGCTGTGCCTGAGCGCGCATCGAAACGGGCAAGGAGCTTCCTTAGAGACTCCCTCACAGCACCACTTGGGGAAGACCAGAGATATAATAGAAGAGAAACATCCAACGGCGACACAGAAAGTGGAATCGACCACCCACACCCCAACAAATGGGGAAATACGATTAGGAGGTTCGCTAGTTAGAACTGAAGACGCGATAAAGTCGTTCCGCATATTCTCGATAACGGCACTGCTCGCCCAAGCCTTCGACGCCCTGATAGCGATCACAAGCGGCTTGAACCAATTTGTTTCAGAGATGTCTTACTTCGGCATTCTCACCATAGAAGTTTACTTTCTCTGGACAGGCCTCAGACGACTCAGAAGGCTCGATACGGTTGAAGATCGAAGATTCGCAAGGCCCACTCAGCTGACCTTTGGGTCTCTGTTCGGACTTCCTGTCATCGGCTTTGCCTCGGCCTTGGGTTACTCCAACGCTGAGACTTCGCTCATACCTTCTGGGTTACCCGCAGTCGTGTTGCCACTGATCGGAATTTTGCTTCTCTTCGGCCTTCTAGTTAGTATCGCTGGTTTGATAGGAGCGATTCTCGGTCTCTGGCGAATCGGATCAAGATTCAACAACATATCAATCAAACAAGGCTCTATTCTATTCTACCTGCCCTTCATTGGAGTGATAGGGGCGGGACTCCTGTTGCGCGGCTTTCTCCAACTTGACAATAAACAACCAAAAGTGCCAAGGAATCTCCAGCACCTCAAAATACTATTAGCGTGATTCCAAAACAGTAATGACGACGTGGCTAGCAGCCTTCAGCGACGCAGAAAGCGGACTCTGAGGCCGCACACGCGTCGCATCGATAAAAATGATGCAAATTCTTCAATGTTTCGCAGAGCATAATAACAAAGCTCACCATGCACCAGCCGAGAACAATGACCGACGACGAAAGACCTACGGAATCACACGAGCGATTCCAGAATGAGACAACCCACTCTAACCGTTGTGTAGAGACAACAGCGTATACGTATTATGAACGTGCCCCCGAAAGTGAGAGTTTCTGGGTCACTGGAAATAGGTGGAGAGGATTATCGCAGCGCCCAGGGCCAGAAAGACTAGCATCGACCCGAAGCGGATCCTTCTTGGTGTGAGTATTTTTCCAAGCCTGTTCCCCAGCGCCGTTTCTACCGCAGTCGCGGCGACAAGCCCCAGGGACCCGGCCACGAACACGAGGAGGGCGTTGACGTACTGGGCCACGAAGACTATGGTCAATATCTCGGTGGCGTCGCCGGCCAGGTCAAGGACAATGAGCGACCCAAGCAGAGTCAAAAAGACCTTCCAGGTGCTCCCCGACTTCTTGATCCTCGACTCTTCCCTGTCCACCGTCCCCTTGCCCGCGAGGCCCCTGGCCTCCCACAGACCATAGACCAGCATCACAGCACCCCCCGCACTGCGTACCCAGAAAATAGGTACGATTGTCAGCAGGAGCGCACCCAATGATACGATGACCGCTGTGTCAAAGACGAATGCGACCGCTCCCGCCAAGAATACGATCGTAGCACTGACCCTGGTGGCGACTGACAGGATTAGGAGCGCATCCTTGTCGGTGAGCTCGGTGATGAATAGGGCGCCAGCGATTGTCACGAACGAGATCAGAAAGGGGTCCAATGGTCCTCTCCCGCGGCTACCCCACGGTCGGGGTCACTTTATTCCGCGTTTACCGCAGGCTTCTTTCTCTCAGGAATCACGAAGAGAGCCACCCCTACAATCAGAAGGACAAGGGCTCCTCCAAGGCCCAGCGTCGGTTGGCGCTTTCCCAGTCCATAGATTGAGGCAGGGACCAGAAGCAGAGCGATGACGGCAAGGACCTTGCGATTCATGAGTGAAGACCACCTGAACCGGGCGGTAAGGAGGTAGCTGAGAAGGACGAGCATCGCAGGGAAGACAAGGGCGTACCTTCCTATGATGAAGTCGGTCGCGGCCCCCGACAGGTCGAGGAAGCCGTTGGCGTAAAAGGCAGAGATGATGACAAGTATCAGGCTTGCGATTGCTATCGATTGGAGTTCGTTGCCAAGGGAGGCTAGTTTAGCCTGCCGGGCCGAAGGGTCCGTGGAGTTAACTTGTATCATCACCCCGAGCAATATCGAAAGAGAGCCTATGATGAAGAGAACGGGGTCTCTTGTCACTGTCAGATAGACGCTAGTCGGAAGGATGGGAGAAATCCCAGCCTGAACCCAGAGCACAAGTCCGTAGATCCCGGCCCCGAGGAAAGGGACCAGAAAGAGGAGCGTCGAGACATCTTCAGCATAGCCCCTGGTGGCCATTGGATTGCCTGCGCGACCGAATTGCGCTTAAAACTGTTATGATGTTTCGTGGGGACCTAGGGTCGTCCTACCGAACGTGAGGTAGGCTGTGTGCCCAACCATGATGTTGGAGGGCCTTGTCATCCCGACCCTCGCCTCGAGGTGCCTCAATAGAATCTCCAGGGTTTCGATGTTCACGAACCCCTCCTCCTTCATCTTCGCCACCAATTTCTCAGCTTGATTTGTGGTTGGCGTGACGGCGGCCATGGGGGCGGACGGCTTGAGGCTCTCCCTCATGCCACGGACGACTTCCCAGGGGTCGCCGACGTCGAGTATGCCGGCGTCCATCCCTGATTCTGAGAAACCTGACTTTGAGTCGGCGATCTTGAAAGTCACGAAGTCAGTTAAGCCGAGCCTCTCGATGTTCTTCCTGGCGACTTCTTGGAACTCGGGATTCAGGTCGTAGGTGTATACCATTCCCGTCGGCTGGACGAGATAGGCCATAAGCGCGGTGGTGGCCCCGCTCCCGGTCCCCGTCTCGACGATTCTAGACCCCGCGTGCACCCCGAGCTTGACGGCGATGAGCCCAAGGTCCTTTGGATAGATCACCTGTGTCTTGCGGGTCAGTTTCATCACCAGGTCCTCGATTGTAGGTCTCAGTATTGTCAGCTCGTCCCCCATGGTGGTGGTGACGGTGATACCATACTCCTTGCCCACGATGCTCGAGACGTCGAGGATGCCAAGATGCGTGTGTAGCTTTGGCGTGTCCCTTGGCCTGACCAGCCATCTACGCCTCCTGTCCCTGTACACTAGGACCCAGGAATCGGCCGTGATGGGTTCAGAAAGAAGGGCATCGGGTCTTCGCTGTCCCTCCTGCAAGGAGTCCACCCTAGGCGCGCCACCAGTCGTATCTGAGAAATTCGATCGACTTGCCTTCAGTGCTCGGGATGGCGATGATGAACTGCTTCCTCACAGTGGTAGCCAGTCTCCCGGACCTAACCATCGACGTCGCGGTGATCTTCGAGTCTGGTGCCATGACCTGGACGATGTACGGGGCGTGGTCGATCCCCGGCCCGTGCTCATAGACGGCGAAGTCCGAGCCGAATTTTATCCCCGGGGTGACGACGTATCCCGCCTCTCTTAGTTTCTTGTACACCAGGAATTTCTCTTCGAAGTCGGTGTATGAGGTCTCGCAGATGCCGTGAAGCTGCTTGGGAGAGAGTTCCTTTCCGGAGTGGTCCTCGACGTCCACCACCTTCTTTGTCATGAGATAGTACCCCTCCATCAGGTCCAGAATCAGGGGTGCGTCGAACTCGAAGTCTTTGGGCTTCGGGATTCCCAGGGGCTTGCCATAATAGCCTTCTTTGAAGAGCCGCCTCGAGGTTTCGATGTCCCATACAACGATTCTGTTTTCGAAGAGCCTCCCCTTCGCCTTCTTCGGCATGGTTACATTCCTAGCGCGAGGATGGTGCCCGCGTCGGCCGCGGCAAGCATGGCGTCCGCGCAGTTCTCTATCGATTCCACGAGTTCCTTTTCTGCAATCAGTTCTTTGACGTTGGTCGCGTTCTTCATGATCATCGCCAAAGCCTCGCGATAGGTGTTGTCGATGGAGGCCTCTATCTGCAGGACCTGGGAAGCCATCTGGATGGACTGGTCAGGGTTGAGGGACAGCGCACGGATGCTCTCGTTCAGCTTCGAAACACCGTCGATGAGCAGCCCGAGCAGCTCTACGACCGCTTCCCTGTACTTCTTGTCCTTCGCGGATGTCCGCGACAGTTGGGACATTCTGAATGCGATGCCGCCTATGTGACCGAAGATTCCTTCCACGGCAAATGAAGTTCGGAGGATGTCTTCTCTGTTCACGAGGAGGGTGCCCACCTGGGACAGCTCTCTGATCAGCGCTGTCCTGAGGGTCGCGACGTCTTCTTCGGCCTGCTTCACCCTTTCCATGGCTGCGCCCACTTGGGGCTTGTCGCCTTTCGTGAGCCCGTTGAACTCCTCAAGGAGAACTCTGGTTGCGTCGAGAACCCGCCTCATCTCGTCTTGAAGTACGATAACTGTCCGCCTCCTTGCTTGGGTTTCTCCCTCTTGACCCGACATTGGAAACTCTCGCTCCAACCCATGAAAATTTGTGAATATAAGACTGGGCCCTTAGGTAAGAATTGCAACAAAAATGTAACATTACGCTTTCTTGAGGGAGCGTGCTTTACTTTTGGTCGCTTTGCTTGACGTACTCTCTGAGCGGGGCCAGGAGGTTTGTGAACTCCATGGGGAAGATGTACTTTGTCGAGGGCGACGCTCCCAGGGCCTTCAAAGTGTCAAGATACTGGAGGGTCATTGTCTTCGCATCAATCCCCTTGGCAGCAGAGAAGATTTGGTTCAGGGCCCCGGCGTAACCCTCCGCTCTCAATACGGCGGCCTGCTTGTCTCCTTCGGCCCGGAGGATGTTTGATTTCTTCTCACCTTCAGCCACGAGTATGGACGCTTCCCGTTTGCCGTCGGCTTCGGTGACTGTCGCTCTCCTCGTTCGCTCAGCCGACATTTGTCGGACCATGGCCTCCTGGACATCCGTGGGGGGTCTGATCTCCCGGATCTCGACGTTGGTGACCTTGATTCCCCAGCGTTCTGTAACCTCGTCGAGCTTCGTCCGAAGGACTTGGTTGATCTGCTCCCTTTTTGCCAGGAGCTCGTCGAGTGGGATATCTCCGACGACGGCCCTGAGGGTGGTGGTCGCGATTCCTATGGAAGCACCCTCGAAGTTCTGCACCTGGACCACGCTCTGAGTCGCCTCTGTGACCTTGTAGTAGATCAGAAAGTCGATGTCGGTGGGAGCGTTGTCTTTGGTGATACATGTCTGATGGGGGACCTCAAGGTATCTTTCCCTGAGGTCGATCTTGTTGAACCTGTTTACAAGTGGAAAGATGAACACAACGCCAGGACCCTTGGCCCCGATCAAACGCCCGAGTCTGAACACGACGAGCCTCTCGTATTCTCTGATTATCTTGATGATCGACGCGACGAAAGCTATGACAAAGATGACAACTATTCCAATTATGGCGTAGTTGACGAGGTCCCCAGTCGTTTGCAAAACGATAGGCCCTAACAGGCTCATCCGGACACCTTCTCTACCGCGAGCGTTTGGCCGCTTACTCCTTTAACTCTTATCGGGTCACCTCGCCGAAGTTCCTGGTCTGAGGTCACGCTCCATTCCTCCGAGGCAACCATGGCTACGCCCTTTCCGCCGGGCACGAGGTCAGACTCCATCCTCCCCTCTCTCCCGATGAGATTCGAGGGGTCGTTTACCTTCGGCCTGTTCTTGAGCCCTTCCCTGATTGACCGAAGGTAGAGGCTGGCAATTACAATGACCGCCCCAACGCCGACAAGAAGGCCGTAAGTGATGTCGGGTATCCCGGAGAAGTTGACAGCCGGGAGGGTCGGGTTGGAAGGCGACCCCGGCGGAAACTGGAACACCAGGAGGAATCCCACGATGAACACCCCGACGCCGAAGAGGGCGCTTATTCCGTGTTGCGTCTTCACCTCTAGAAAGATGAACGCCACTCCGGTTATCATCAGTAGAATCGCCAGGGGAGAAGCCCCGAACACCCCGAGACCGAAGAGGGCGAGGGCCACGACGACCACACCAACCACCGAGAGAACTATTGTAGGGTGATAGATGTCGGCGAGGATAGCCAGTGTCCCAATCAGGAAAAGCAGACTCGAAACGTTGGGGTTGCTGAGTATTGAAATCAAGGATGACCTGGTGTCCGGGGTGTTGATGGGCGAGGTGGCGGGGACCCCGAGGAATGCGAGGGCTCCCTGGAGCGTAGTTGAGTCAATGACTCCGTCGATTACATGATACCGAAGCGCCTTGTCATCAGGGTAAGACTTGCCTGCGGTCACCATCAGGCCCGTGGCCGTCTCATTTCTCCCGTGGGCCCTGGTCAGCGTCTGCATGTAGGAGGTGAAGGCATTGATGTCCTTCGTCAGAGTCGTGTTAACCTCCCCGATTGGAATCCCCGAGACTATGGGCGTCGCCGAGCCGATTGTGGTCCCCGGCTCCATGTAGATCTTGTTTGAAGCCTCGGCAATGTAGGATCCGGCTGAGAAAGCGAAACCTCCCTGGGGCGCCACCAGGGTAGAGAAGTTGCCGCCCCACTGCTGATAACTTTCAATTGATGCGATCATCGACTCCATGCTCGCCCCGTCCCCCCCGTTGGTCGTAAGGACGAAGACGATCTGACCGGCGCAAAGGGACTCAGCGTTGCTGACAGTGGTGGCCATGAAGTCCGCTGAACCCGGGTCAATGTCACCATTCATTGAGGCGACGTAAAATCCACTTTTGGTCGTACATCCCTCGGCGTGGGCAGGAAAGACCTGTAAGGCGAAACCAAGGAAGAGAGCGAGCGCCAGGAGTACGACGGTGGACTTCAATTATGGTCTCGACGCAACTGCTCTGTCATAAATAGTGTCCTCCTCCTGAGATTCTGGACTTCAGCCCGCAATGCGAGTCTCGAAGTGTTGGGATCTTGGAAAGAAAGCGCGTGCTTCATTTACATTCAGCATCCTTCCGACATTCGGTGTAATTTGCCCAAAAATAGTCTGCTCAGTTTGAGAACCGCGTGAAATCTGAGACAAGAACCCGGTCAATCGTGAAGACCATCACCTACCGAACAATGGTCGCCGCTTTGCTCGCTCTTTTGACGTTCTATTTTACCGGCAATGCAAGCACGACGACCATCATCACGGTCCTCTTCAATGTAAGTGGGGCCACAGTTTACTATGGCTTCGAAAGACTTTGGGATTCAATAAACCGGGGACGAAAATTCTAACACGGACTCACAACCCTGATATTCATTCGGAATTCGATAATAGGCTTACATAGGGTTTCAGCCAGACTCGATAAGGTTCCAAGGTGCCGAAGCCCAAAGTCACCGTGGTCGACCACCCGATGGTCGTTGAGCAGCTGACCTTGGCCCGCGACAAGAGGACCAATCAGGTCGCGTTCAGGAAAGCCATCTTTAGGCTTGGGAGAATCATGGCCTATGAGTTCCTCAGAACCATGGAGACGGAAGCGACAGAGGTGGCGACCCCCCTAGGGAAGGCACAAGGGGGGCGGGTAAAGGGAAACGACAAGATAGTCATCATCCTCGTACTTCGTGCCTCGATTCCTTTTGTGGAGGGGATGTACAAGAACTTCCCAATGGCAAGGACGGGGGTGATAAGCGCCTGGAGAGGAAAGCCCCCGGATTTCCCCATCGAAGTCAACTATGCGAAGATACCTAAGATTGGCCGAGACGACGTCGTGATCATAGCAGACCCGATGCTTGCAACTGGACACACCCTTGTAGAAGTCGCCCGAAGAGTCGCGAAACAGGGGCGTCCGAGGAGGCTGGTGTTCTTTTCGGCCATTTCGACGAAGCAGGGGATAGAATTCGTGGCGAAAGCCTTCCCCAGGGCAGAGTTCTACACCTGCGCCATAGATTCGACGCTCGACGACCACGGGTACATTGTTCCCGGGCTCGGGGACGCAGGGGACAGGTCGTTCGGGGCCCCTCACTAACCCGATCCGGCCGTAGTGCGGGGCTCACAAGCGTAAATAACGAACATTACGCTCAGAATGGCTCTTGGCCACCTGCCCCAGCTGTGCGAGGGAGGTGAGTGAGGATGTCACAAACTGCACTTTCTGTGGGGCGCTCATGAACCCAAGATGTCCTTCTTGCAATCGAGAGATTCAGGCGGACTACTCAATCTGCCCCTACTGTGGATTCAATTTGAGTTCCGAGAGGCGTTCGAAACACCCGTCAAGCAAAGAAGGGGGGTCGATGGCTCCGACCATGGTTATTGTCCTCGCATTTGTTGGTGTGTTCATCGATATTCTTCAGGGCGCGAGCGAAAGTACGTATGATTACGCCAACTATTCCTTCCGGATTCCGCCTCCTATTTTTGCCAGTAATTTGTTCCTGGTGCAAGTGGTCATCGGGGTCGCTCTGGTACTGCTCGGTATCGTGCAGCTCCTTGTTGCCTACGGGCTTGCCTCGGGAAAGTCGTTTTCCCTGGGGTCTCTGCTCAGACTAGTCAGCATAACATTCTTGCTATCTCTAGTGGAATTGTCACTTGACACCCTGATATCAAGGATGGTTTCCCTGGAGCGGTCTGTCTTTTACCTTGACATCTTTTTTATTCTGTGGAGCCTCTTGCTTTTGGTGGTCGTTTGGCGCTCCGTCAACCAGGTGGACGAGAGGGAAATCCTTTCACAGACAGCTCCGATTGAATTTCAGGGTTAGCTTTCGCCATGCGTCATGCTATCCGTTTGGTCTGCCTCTGATACATTTCGACTATCTCTTCGACCGATGTCGCATCTTCCGGACCCTTGTCAATCCTTATTTTGCCGGTGAACTTTGGGAAACGGAGGGAAATTCCCGCTCCAGGCCGGATTCGTCCCATGGCGGCGGTGTGGATTGGGGAGAGCGTGAGTTCCGCGGCGATGGTTTCAATCACGAGGTGAGGCCTGAACCAGATGTCTGGGGTCATGTTAGACTCGACGTTCGGGGGCTTGACATGGCTCTCGTAGGGCTTCAGGAGTTTCGGGAGCTTTTGCAGGTCCTCGTCGGAGAAGCCAGTCCCGACCTTTGCGACGCTTGTGTATAGCGCGCGTTTCTTATCGTACGTCCCCAAAAGGTAGGTGCCGTAGGTCCCGGCCCTTCTCCCCTTTCCGTGGAACGCGCCGATGATCACGAGGTCGATGGTGTCGGTGAGTTCAGTCCTGTACTCTCGTTTTAGTTTGATCCATGCGAACTCCCGGGCCCCCGCCCTGTAGGTCGAGTCTGGGTCTTTCACGACCAGACCCTCGCACCCGTTCTCGATGGCCTCCTCCATGAATCTCTCGACTTCCGCCGGGTCTGAAGTCGTAAGGGCTGGAACCGCCCTCGTCCTTGCCGTGGGTTCCACCGCCTGGAGGAGCTTCTTTCTACGCGCGGTGTACGGCTTGCCTGTCAGGTCGGAAGTGGCCGCGAAGAGAATGTCGAAGAAGTTCAGTGCCACAGGATAATCTGAAATGGCCTGTTCTACTCCATGCTTTCTTCTCCGATGCATCAGCTCCTGGAAAGGGAGGTATTCCCCGGTGTCCTCGTTGATGGCGACAACCTCGGCTTCAAGGATCGCGCGCCTAAGGGAGACATGTTTCTTCACGAGGTCGCCTGCGTCGGGGTAGTGTCCGGTTATGACCTCGAGCCTCCGGGAGAACAGCTTGACGTTGCTTCCCTCCTTGTGGATCTGCAGCCGTTCGCCGTCTAGCTTGTACTCTGCGGTGACCTCCTTGTCACCCATCTTTTTAATGATCGACTGGGCGGAGTTCAGCCTTTCTGCGAGCATCGGCCGAATCGGGATCCCCACTTCGACCTTGACCTGGTCGACTCCGCGGAGGCCCTTCGCCGCGACGCTCTCCACGACGAAACCCAGGTCGGGGTGGACGTTGTATGCCCGCTCAATCGCCCCTCTAGCCTGCTTTCCTCCAAGAAACGCGACCGCGGCAGCATCGAGCACGGTGTAGTCCGCGACTCCCAGCCTGAGTTCTCCAGTGACCGTCCTCATTATGAACTTCGCCTCCTGGGGGCTTGCGTCGTTCAGGAGAGACCCGAGCTCTTTCAGCTTGGCATCGACTGACCCCGACCCGCTCTGATGGGCGATCTTGAGGAGAGTATCGTAGACCCGCTTCAAAGTCAGCCCTTCGCTGAACAGGGTGCCTTGGTTCTTCGTCTTCAACATCTCTTCAGCAGCTGTGCCTATGTCTCCCTTCTTCACATAGACAGAGTAGACCTTCTCGGGCGACACCCCGGCAGCCGTCGACAGGGCCCGGAGGGCTAGTTTCTCAGCGAGGCCCAGCTCGACACCCTCGTAGTCAGGCTTCAACTTTCCCTGGGTCATGTATACCAGCATTGCGAGTTCGCTGCGAGGCGTTTGCTTCAGAAGTCCTGCGAGGACTTCGGTTATCTCGTTCCTCCCCGAGATGCGCTCCAGGTCGGCGTACTTCGCGGCGACCTCGGAGTAGTTCAACGGATGATTGGGAATGGGCCGGTTTAATCTCCTTTTCCGGCGCTGGTCGGAAACGCTTAATTGCGATGTCATCGTGCGGGCATCGAACCACATGGGCGGAGTGAAGAAGAAGTCACTGGCATCGATGGAAAAGACGCAGGATTCACAGGACACTGCCCAGGATTCGGCTGCGCCATCCAAGGGAAAGAAGGCGAAGGATGCGAAAGCCGCACCTCAACAGAAGAAGCAGCTTTCTTTCCTGGCTCCGCAAGTGAGCGTTGAACAGATGGTCAAGAGCCTGACCCCGCTGAAGGCAATCACTGTTTACGGTGCTTCTAGAGCCCTTGGAGTAAACGCTTCAATCGCGACAAGCGTGCTGAGAGACCTGGAGGCTAGAAAGCTGCTGAGGAGGGCCGGAGGCTTCAGCGGGCACGGCGTCTGGGCGGTCGCCTAGATTCCGACATCGACTTGATCTCGTAGTCCATTTCGTTCCCTGACTCCCATCCAAGAGATTCGTAGATCTTCCTACCGACTTTACTGGCATGAAGGGACATTGAATGAAAACCGTGCCTCTTCGCCCAGTCCATTGCGTGTTTTATCACAAGGGTGGCGACTCCTTTTCCCCTGAAGTCGGGTTCGGTGTAGACAGACATCAGATACGGAACCTTGCCTCCTGCGAATCCGGGGTAGGGCTGCACCTCCCTGAGCCAAAGCGTCGCGCCCCCCCACGATTCTCCCGTCGTTGGATTGGACTAGGAAACAGAAGAGCCTCTTGGCCCTGATCTCTCTTTTCGCCCATCCTGGGAATGCCTGGTCATGGACAGCTTGGTCCTTGTAAGGAGGGGAGTGCATGTCTTCGAACGTCTTGTGTCTCTGGGAAGTCAAGGTCGGTATATCGCGTTCGCCGGCCGGCCTGACTTTGAACTCGGTCATGGGGACTGCTGTGCGAACCTAACTACGTCCCCCGCCCTGGTGGCCTCGAAGACTTCGAGGCCTTCTTCGACCTTCCCCAGCGGGTTGAGTGGGCGCTCGCTCTGCGCGTCACGAAGGAAAATGCAGACCAGACCCGCTGACGCAAGGAAGGCGACGTCCCCCCTGACGAACTGCGTCCTCGGCTTCTCGACCCCAACCCTAAGGTCAGTGAAGAGACTTACCATCGCGGGCTGCACCGACACCCTGCTGTCGAAAGGGAGGCTTCTGAGGACTGCGTTGACTGTCAGCGGGGCCAAATGACGAAAGAGGGAGACCCTTGCCGTTCCCTTCCCGCGGACCGACGCAAGGCAGTCGACCTTTGAGACTGAGCCCGCTGAAGCCCCAGTTTGAGAAGCCAACAAATTACCGCCCGAATACTCCCTTATTCTGTCTTTGGCATCATCGCAAAAAGACTTAACTGGCGACCCAAAAGGGCGAAACCTACTCCGTGTTTTTCTAAATGTCTCCAGCCAAGACCGTAAAAAAAGCAAGGCAAGCATCACTTGTCGACTTTGAAATCAGGATCGGGCCTCCAAAACTTACCCGGTTCGAGAAAGCTCGGATCGTTGGCGCCAGGTCGCTGCAGCTCGCCATGGGAGCGCCCGCGTTCGTCCCGCTGGAGGGGGCCTACCACGGACCGATTCAGACTGCTATGGAGGAATTGGAGGCCGACGCTCTCCCCATCTCCATCAGAAGGTCACTCCCCAATGGCGTAACCCAAGACATACCCATCAAGGCGCTCGCAAAATAGCTGAGTTTCCGCAAACTGCCGCCTTTGGTATCTACATCCGACAAAAACACAGATTCCAACACCATATTGTTAAATATGCGGTAAAGGGGCCGTCTCAAACAAGGTCAGTCATATGCCAAGAAAGAAATCCGACACAACCGAGTCAGAGGGACACCAAGCTGCAGAAATGGCGCCAGCACCAGCACAGCAGAGCGCACCACAACAGAGGACAGCACCATACAACCACATATTCGTGGGCCAGAAGCCAGTGATGAACTACGCGATGAGCGCACTCATCCAGCTAACCCAGGCCGGCGAAGTAGTAGTGAAGGCAAGAGGGATGGCCATCAGCAGAGCAGTGGACGTCGCAGAGATCGTCACAAAGAGGCTGGGCAACGGCGCGTTCAAAGTCAAGGACATCGGCATAAGCACCGAAGTCGTTGGCGAAGGCGCAGAGCAACGGAACATCTCCTCGATCGAAATAGTCGTCGGGAAATAAGCACTAAATCAATTGAAATCCGTGGACCGCGAAAGCTAGCGTGAGCTGGGTCTCCGTTCTTGAGAGAAGTCTAGAGCAGAGGAGGAGTTTCGAGCTTCGGCTCAGCTTTTTTATTTTCGATTCGCGTTTCAAGGCCAAACTTCGACTGGAGGTTTTTTCGAGATATGCAAGAGTCACTGGGAGTCTGGAACGCGTGTATTTCGAGGCCTTTCCCGAGTTGTGCTGGACAATCCTGCGTTTGAAATCTGATGTACACCCGGTGTAGAGCGAGCCGTCAGAGCAGCGGACGATGTAGACCCAATACCTTGGCACGCCATCGTCGTGACATAATAGGATTAGAAAGATTCCCATATTTCGAATAAAGCAAAATATGATGAACCTTGTGCGCCGACTTGCTAAGCTGGGTCAAGTGCAACCGCCCGTTGACATCCTTCGCGCAAGAAATTTTCTTTTGCGGGGATATCCTTTTAAGAATAAATTTGACGGCCCTCGAACAACAAAAAGTTGGTCGACACTCGCACCCAGCCCGTATCGCGCTCGGGTGTTGCGGCGCAGAAGTTTTCAGACAAGGAACTTTACGAGCTGGCAGAAAAATACGGCACTCCATATTTTCTGATTGATGAGCCCACGCTGAGGAAGAAGGTCAGCGAGATGGAGCAGGGTTTCGCCGAATTCAAGGGAGTGTTCAGGGTGGCATATTCAGTGAAAGCAAACTTCAATCCTTCGGTAATCAGGGCATTTTCAAGCGAAGGAATCCTGTTCGACCTCACAGCCCCGAGCGAGCTTCAATTCATCATTAAGGCGGGAGGGTCTGCGGAGAACGTCATGTACACCAGCATAACTGAAACATTGGCCGAGTACGAGGAGATTCTCAAGCTTGGCGTGAGGAAAATCGTAGTTGCGAGCTACAACGGTCTGCTGAACCTGGCCGAGGCGGCGAAGAAGGTAAACGTCGCAGTCAAGACCATGATAAGGGTGAATCCGGAGGTTCACGTCCACGCGGAACTTCGTGGTTCGATGGGGCACGGGAAGTTCGGACTGCAGTTCAACGGAGGCAGGGAAGACAGTGCCCTTCATGTGCTGAGAAAACTGCTCAACACACCTGTACTCCAATTCGAGGGGTTCCACTTCCATCTTGGGAGTCAAATCGAAGACCCATCATGCTACGCCGAAGCCATCGAGAAGCTCGAGGCATTCATTCTCGATGCCCGTCGGCAGCTTGGGAGCTTCCCAGTGAAGACCATCGACATTGGGGGCGGCCTCCCTGTCTCCTATGGGAGAAGAGTTCCTTCGCCCAAAGATTTAGGGAATAAAATCGTCGGACAGCTCAACAGCCTCGTCGAAAGCATAGGGGAAAAATTCACCCTGGTGGCAGGGAGCGGAAGATTCCTTACCGGTGAATCTACGGTGCTCGTTTCCAGAGTCGTCAACGTCAAGAGCTTTGGAGAGAGCAAATACGTCTACATAGACGCTGGGTATCATCTTCTCCTTGATTCTGCGTTGCTTCGCCACGAATACCCAGTCGAAGTCGTACCGGGAGGTAGACAATCGCCCCAGAAGGTAGTTCTGGTGGGGCGGCTCTGCGACCCCCTCGACGTGTTCCCGACTTCGAGCAGGTCGAAGCTTGGGGGAGCCGAGACAGGGAAACTCGTAATGTTCAGAGATGTAGGAGCTTATACCATCGTGATGAACATGCCCTTCCACAGCCAGCCCAGGCCATACCTGTTGATGAGGAACGGACAGGGGTCAGTGGTCGTGGCGAGGAAGAAGCAGGACGTCAACCACCTCTTCGCGGATGAAGGCGGAGACTGCCTCCCTAACTAGAAGACCAGGTCGAGGGCGCCCCCTGGGATTGATTCAGAAGAGCCAATAAACCCGCTCGGGAGCAGCCTGTTCAGAGTTGACCCTGGAAGTTATCATCGGCCCGATGTTCTCGGGCAAGACCTCGGAGCTGATCCGACTTGTGGAGAGGGAGGTGTACGCCAAGAGGAAGGGGGCGATTTTCAAGATCGCCTTCGACAAGCGCTACAGCGCAAGGGAAGTGGTCACTCACAACGGGCTCAGGTACGACGCCTATACCGTAGCCTCGTCGGATGAAGGGTTGAGGAAGATCGAAGAAGTTACGAATTCCGATGGACTGGATGCTATAGGAGTCGACGAGGTGAACTTCTTTCCGTCAACGCTCGTGGGCGTCCTAGACAGGCTCGCCGACAAGAAGAAGGTGATCGCCTGTGGGCTGAACCTGAACTTCAAGGCCGAGCCCTTCCCGACGACCATGGAGCTGGCCGCGAGGGCAGACAGGGTCAGGTACCTAAGCGCCGTCTGTGTCGTCTGCGGGCAGGAAGCCACGAGGACGCAGAGGCTCCTGGAAGGAAAGCCAGCCCCGAAGGAATCCCCGATCATAGCGGTCGGGGGAAAAGAGATGTACGAACCGCGATGCAGAAACTGCTTCGCGCCACCTGAATAGGTCCTAGCTCCGAACTGTTGATAACGTCCAAGTGTCGCTCCTGTGTGAGGGAGCATCGATAGGTGGCGCATGAACCGAGGGACGAATCGGGTAGGCCCTATCACGTAAGGCTCAACAGGAAGGACGTAGGAAGAGTCGCCCTACTCCCCGGCGACCCGGGGAGGGTGCCCATGATTGCCCGAAGGCTGATGGAACCCAGGGCCCTTGAATCAAACCGAGAGTATGTAGCCTGGACAGGCAGGATGGGCGGTGAGAAGGTCATCGTACTCAGTACCGGGATAGGGGGACCATCGGCTGCAATCGCCGTCGAGGAGCTGGCAAGGCTGGGCGCGCGAGTAATGATCAGAGTCGGGACATGCGGTGCAATTTCTCCCGATGTCAAGGTCGGGTCAATAATAATTGCAGACGCTGCCGTGAGGATGGACGGCACTAGCTCCCAATACGCCCACCCGGGCTACCCGGCGGCTGCGACCCCCGGAGTCGTCCTTGCACTCCAGGACACGGCCAGGGCCCTGGGCAAGAAGGCGATAGTGGGCATCGCCGCGTCCACGGATTCGTTCTACGTCGGCCAAGGCAGGAAATCGTTCGGTGGATATTTCCCGTCTGATAAGTCCCACCTGATTGAGGACTTGAGAGCAGCGAACGTACTTTGCTTCGAGATGGAGGCTGCTACTATCTTCACTCTGGGGAGGATATTCGGGCTCAAGACAGGTGCGCTTTTCGCTGTCGTCGCGAACAGGGCAACCAACGAGTTCAAGCTCGAAGCAGGCGTTGAAGCTGCAATCGAGGTGGCCGTGGAGACGGTCAAGCGTCTGAAGAAGTACTCCGTCTGACCGCGCCCCTCAAGACCGTGGTCAGAACATTCTTTCCCTTCAAGTTCCCCAACGAACCGAGACTCGCGTTTCTCTCGGTGAATCTCCTCCCCTCCCCCTTTGAATTTCCGCTGATTAGAAGGGGAACAGGGTCGGCGGAATGCATCTTCAGAGCGCAAGGTGTAGCGTGGTCGCACGAGACGGCGAGTCTTGTGTTCCCAAGATGCCCGACGGCGACGGAGAAGAAGTCTCTGTCAATCGACTCGATGCTCTTCTTCTTCCCGACTGCGTCACCGTCATGTCCGAACTCATCGGGTCCTTTGATGTGAACGTACACAACGGTACCATCCGTCAGCTCGGTCGAGAAAAGGGAGGCCTTCTCCTTCATGTCATGCCTGTCCTTTATCTTGACCATCTTCATGCCCAGGATTTTTGCGATCCCAACTTCTGCCGGCATTTCCACCAAGGCTGTCCCAGACAAGTGGTATTTCTTTTCGAACGACGGGAGCTTCGGGTAATGGTCTCCCGCGTCGCGGAGGAGGATACAGTTGGCTGGAAGCTTGCCTTGGCTGACCCGCTCCTTGTTCACCTCGCTTGCTTGAAGAACTTCGAGGCTCTTCTTGGTGAATTCGTTCACCAGTTTGGCTGACCTGGCAGCAGCACTGGTCTGCGCCTCGGGGGTGCATTGCAGAATGTTCTCGGGCCCCGATGCCTTCTTTGCCGCCCCGAAGCCCCCGACCCTGGCATAGGCTGGGTCAGTGTTTGATATTTCGGCGGACAAATTGCCTTTGGCCCTGATGACGAGGACGCCCCTGTACGAGATGGTGGCCCTGAACTCGTAGGTGGCGCCGTCAAGTTTGACCTTGTTAACGTCGCGGGCGAGGGCTTCCGCCTCTTCCTGGGTAAGGTCCCTTCCTGCCCTCCTGTCCAATATCCTTCTTCCTTTCACTGAAGCGAGATTCGCTCTCAGGGCGAGGTCTCCGTCTCGCACATCTAACCCGGACCCGACTGCTTCGACCACTCCTCTCCCAGGATATCCTTTCTCGAAGGAATAGCCGAGCATGTTGAACACGGCGATGTCAGATTCGGGGGCTATGCCCCTCCCCACTGTGGTTGCCATCCCCATTCTTGACTTGCTCGCGATCCTGTCAAGGTTTGGGGTGTATGCGGACTCGAGGGGCGTCGTGTAATTGAGAAGCGGGTGCGGCCTGTCCCCACATCCGTCGAGCAACACGTAACCTATTCGCACGGTCTCGCCCCTCTGCTGTCGAGAAACGGATTATCATGCTTTCGCGAGAAGGCTCAGAGCTACAAATGCTAATATCATCAATAGGGCGTGGAGCCGCGCCCATGGTCGAGATTCGGAAAGATTACTTTACAGAGAAACTCTCGATCATTCTTCCAGACAGAGGGCTCAAGCCAGGGCAGACGATTCCCCAAAAACAAGAGAAGTGCAATTACTGCGCTGGGAATGAGGAAATGACCCCGCCCGCTGACCTTGTCCTTGTCAAGCGAGGTGATACACTCCTCAAGCAGACAGACTCGGAGGGGGACGTTATCAGCAACTGGGCTGTGAGGATTTTTCCTGCCAAGAACCCGGTTGTTACTCCCAACGCGCCTGCCTCATACGGGGAGGTCCCTCACTATAGCGAGCCTGCAGTCGGCTATCACTACATCCTTGTAGCCACTCCCAGGCACGACCAGCCATTCGCCAAGATAGATATCGAGCAGTGGACGAACATCCTTGCGTCGCTTCAGGACAAGGTTAGATGGCTATATTCGCAGAAGGGGGTCAGCTACGTCCTTGTATTCGTAAACAGCGAGAGGGAAGGGACCCCGACGACGGTCCACCCGAGCATACAGATGGTCACTACCCCCAGGGTGCCCCCGGCGGTCGAGGTGGAAGCAGAGACTGTCCAGACATCCCTGAACGACCTTGGGGTCTGCCCGATGTGCCAGGTCGTAGGCACGGAGACGGGGGGGCCCCGGCAGATTCTTGCGACGGATTTCTTTCTGGCCTTCGCCCCCTGGGTCTCGACTCACCCCTTCGAGTTCTGGGTCTATCCCAAGCGACACATGACGAGCATACTGAAACTTTCGCAGAAGGAGATGATGGACCTCGCGCTGATGCTGAGGTCGACACTCGGCGGAATGGCCAAGGCCCTCGATTCCCCCAGCTTCACACTGGTATTCCACAGCTCATCGGAGAAGAAGACAACGAAGCAGATTCATTGGCACATAGAAGTTTTCCCGAAGAGGCCGTCATGGACGGGGCTAGAGTTAGGCGGAGGAATATTCGTAAGCGACGTCTCGCCTGAAGGCGCTGCCCAGGTTCTTGGCGCCAGCGCAAGAAAGGAACTTGCCCAGCTCGTCGGGATCAAATGATTATGCGTTCTTCTTTAGCTCATCAATGAGTCTCGTTGGGAAGGGGTCCCTCCCGAGACCGAGGGCAAGGTAGTACGAGACCATGTCCAGCCTGTAAACCATCGAGACGAGCTGCGCTAAATTAGATTCTCCTCTCCCCCTGACCTGGATCGGCTCCTTGCCAGCCTTCGATAGGATTCTGATCATCCGTTCTTCACGGGGCCCGTCACGACTTCCTTCTGCTGTGTGCCTGAGGAAAACTGGGGTAAAGTCAACGCGGGGGTCTTCCCATGCTTCAATCTCATTGTGGAAGGCGTCGGGGATCCCGACGTAGTGTGCGTGAATCTTCGAGTTCTCGTTCAGGACGTTCTTGAATCTGATGCCCGCCCCCTTGGCGACCAGTGCGCTGTAGATGCATGGAGTCTTATTCAAGAGATTGGCCGCAAGGGCCTTGGCGAGGTTCTTCGGAGGCCTGGTCGAAATGGCCACGTCGTGCCCCTCGGCCTCCATGGCCGTGAAGGCGTCTTCAACTTCGGCCTCGCATTCAAGACCTAGTCCATCGTTGACGATTGCCAGTGTGGAGAATATGATGAAGGGGAGCATGTATCTCGGCGCGACAACCTCAGGCATCTGGATGTGTGGGACCCCGAGCTTCTCCGAAACCTCCTTCAGCGTACCTCCCCCTGAGATGGAGACGGTGGTCGCGTGCCTGTCAACAGCCGTCTTCAACATGTTGATTGTCTCTTCCGTCTTGCCGGAAGCGCTGCAGGCTATGGCCAGAGCGTCACTCAGGTCCCCGATGGGGAGACGGCCCTTGAATACGTCCATTTCCACTCCGGGCCTTTCCGTCAGCCAGCCTGAGATTATGTCCCCGCCGCTCGCCGAGCCGCCCATTCCCAGGACGTAGACCTTGTGTAGCCCCTTCTTCGGAAGCTCAAACTTTGACCTGAATCCCTCCCTGGCTAGCGCCGGCCACCTTGCGTAAGTCCTATGAACAGCTTTGGGGTCTGTCTTTTGCGCTTTGGACTCAGAGAAGGGGTCGGCCATGATCAGAAGCGCCCTTTCTTGACCCCTGCTGCTTTTCTTTCCCCGGCGGTCTTCGCGAAGGCCCGGCGGATCAAGGCCTCTTCGTTGCGGCTCAAGGAGAGCCCCCTCCTCTCCATCATTCTTCTTTGCGTCTCCAAGACTGACTCGAGTAGGAGTTCGACAGTTTTCTTGGGCCCGGAATCGAAGTATGTGAAGCTTGGGATGTCTGTATCGGCGCGGCCTGACACATGCGACCCGGTCCCTATTGCCTTTCCCCCGTAGACCAGGGCACCAATCGAAACTTTGCACATGTCCCCGATGACTGGTCCAAGTTTCGGCATCCCGCTGTCGGTTTTCTTTCCCGCCACGATCAGATTGACATTCCCGTAAGTGTTCTTCAGGTTGCTAAATGTGCTACCGGCCCCAAGGTTCACCCAAGAACCAACATATGAATCGCCTACATATCCATGGTGCGCCTTGTTGGTGAAGGGCATGATGATGGAATTTTCTACTTGTCCGCCGACCTTGCACGATTCGAATATGGATGTCCCCCCGCCGATGAGGGCTGAGTAGATCTTGGCCTTCGGACCGATGTAGCATGGGCCCATTATCCTGCTGAAGCTTTCTACGGCCGCTCCGTCTCCCACGATGATGGGACCGAGCCTGGCGTCGAAGGTTACGTTGGGTTCGACTTCTGCTCCAGCTTCGAGCATGATATTGGTCGCCTGGCCTCTGACTTCCAGGCCGCGGGGCAGCGGCATCAGATCTTGGAAGTGCTTGGACTGCTCGGCGATGGCCAGCCCGTTGCTCTCGACGAGCCCCCAGTATCCCTCGAAAAGGGAGCTTTGAGGCGCCTTTATCCTATCACTCCGTTTACCAAGGCGGATTACGTCTTTCTTAGAGATGACCCCGGGTTTCGCTGTCCCCGATTCCACCCTCGCCGCGAGGAGGTGGCCGTCCGAGGTTGCCACGAAGGGTGCTGACTTTGAGGCGAGTGAAAGCAGCTCTTCGCTTGGCTTTGCCCGGGAGTTGACGAAGAACGCAGACCCGTACGTCTTCTCGTTGTAGGCCTTCCCAGTCGAATCTTTCGTAACTGCGGCGAGTTCATTTCGTCCCCACAAGCCGACGTCCGTGGCGTCTGGAATCTTTTCAACGAGGGCGTCAAGGAGGGTTTTCGTCCCCCGCCGGAGCTGACTGGTATGCCTGAGCAGCGTCAGCGGCCCGAACCGCGACCAGTCCTCATCCTCAAACGCGATTACCTTCGTTTTGCTGTCCCACCCTGACCCATGTTCTTTGTGTACAGGTCGTTCGCATCCCGGTAGGACTTCCGGTCCCCGATGTCGATGAACTCTCCGTCGACCTTGACCGCGTACAGTTTAGCTCCCTTGGCCTGGGCCTCATTGAAAGCATCATTCATTTCGTAAATCCGACCCGGAGGGATGTACTTCAGGAAGGCCTTCTCCATCACGTAGCAGCCGACGTTGATGTACCCCGAGAACTTGGGCTTCTCCCTCCATTCAATGAGTCGGCCACTCTTGTCTGTCTCCATGAAACCGTATTTCATTTCGGCACTGTAGTTCATCAGGACCATTGTGGCCGTTGCTTTCTTTTGAGCGTGGAAGTCAAGGGCCTTCTGGAGGTCGAAGTTGAGGAGTGCATCGCCATAGACGCATACGAACCTCCCTCTGATCTTAGACTCTGCGGCCTTGAGCTGACCTGCCGTCCCCATAGGATGCGGGGAAGTTGCGTACTTTATCTCCATCCCCCACTCGGACCCGTTACCGAAGTATTCCTGAAGCATCTTACCAAGATACCCGGTAGACACGACGACTTCGGAGATCCCTGCTCCCTTCAGCCACTCCAGTATGTGCTCCATTATCGGCTTGGGGCCGACGGGGAGCATCGGCTTCGGGAGCAGGAAAGTGTAGGGCCTTAGCCTAGTCCCGAGCCCTCCGGCGAGAATGATAGCTTGAGTCCTACTGGTCTTCAGTCAGCCCGCCTCTTGGGCTAAGGCCGGCTATCTCGTCCTTATACGCTTCATCTGTCCCCGAGAGGATGCAAGGGTCGACCACGAGCCCCTTCACACCAATTGACACGACTCTGGCCAAGTCGCCCACCGTCATCTTCTTTTGCGTCCTAAGGTAGACGGGCTTGGCCGAAAGGTTCGTTATCACTCCCAGGGTGGCGAAGTCCAGGACGCTGAAGGGGGCACCCCTGGCTTGATGCGGAACCGCGGCAAGGTCGATTGCGTCCATCCCCTCCATCGCCGAGAGCTGCTTTACTTGTTCTAGGATGTAACCGGTGGAAATAGCGCTTATCTTCTTCACTCGCTGGTCAGAAAGGACGAAGGTAGGCATCTGGTGGGCGTACATCTCCACGAAACTGAATGAGCTGGACATTATCCGTTCCCAGTAATCCTCTGTGACCATCTTCCCACCGCCAATGAAGATCCCGGATGGGACCGAAACGGTCGATATCACGTCGTTGAGGTAGGCGTCGTGGAGATCGTAGCTTCCGAAGTGGCTCGGGGATGACCCTTCATCCCCGTCAATGTTGAGCATAACGGCGTCCGCGCCGCCCTCGACGGCCTGCACGGCTAGAGAGGTGCTGTTCTGCGGAAGGCTTGCAATGACAGTGTACTTTCTTTCTTTCGATACAACTTCCAGTGACCTTCGCAGCTGTCCTACGGACTCCATACTGCCTAGGAGTAATTTCGTATGGGCTCCTTAGAAGAGAACTGCTCAAATGTGGTTAATGGTGTGATAAATTACATTTCATCATGGAGGGCCTAGGACGCGAGCCAGACCGTCAGCCCCAGGACGAGGAAGATTATGGTCAGGTAGGGGCTCGTAAATTTGAACAACGTCCAGGCCGTCTTGCTGCTCTGATTGAGAGCAAGCTTCCCACTATATACGAGGACGACCCCCCCTAGGGTTATCGCGGTCAGGGTGTAGAAGACGCTGACTGGAGTAAAAAGGAATATCGCCACTGAGAATACCGTCAGGAGAGCACTGGTCCCAGCGATGCATATGGACGCAATCTTGTTCCCGAACACTACTGGGAGCATCGGAATTTTGGCGGCTTCGTAGTCTTCCTTGGTGAATATGGCGAGACTCCAGATGTGGGTAGGGATCCACACGATAACCAGGGCTGACATGTAAAGAGCGATGGGTGTGACGGTTCCCGCGACAGCCGAATAGCCGACGAGGACGGGCATCCCCCCCGATATCCCTCCTAGGATTATGTTCAGCCAGCTTCTCCGCTTGAGCAGTAGTGAGTAGACCACGACGTTGTCAAGGAGGCCAATCAGCATGAAGGAAGCCGAAATTGCGTTGATGAGCAAGAGCGGAATGAGCACGGACAGAGCCGCCATTGTCAAGCCAAGCGCAAGCGCGTTTCTGGGCTTGATCTCACCCGAAGGTATCGCGCGCTTCATCGTGCGCTTCATCATGATGTCGATGTCCCTGTCATGGTAGTTTGTCAGGATGTCAGCGGATGCACTCCCCAAGACGAGCGCTAAAGTCCCCTTCACGAGCAGAGACGCTGTTAGCGTGGAGCCGGGGGTCTCTTTGAATGCCACGACCATTGCTATGACACCTGTGAAGACCAACAGGCCCCAGATCCTTGGCTTGGAAAGCCGCCAGTAGTTCCCCAGTGACTTCGAGAGTCCCAATTGAAGAGAGCCGCCTCCAGCGAGAATAAAACGATAGCGCAGATTCTTACTTTGGAACCGTATTCGCCTTCGAACAGGTTAAATAATGGAAGATGCGGAAATTACGTTCAATGGCATTTGGCGACCCCCTGCAATGGATTGTGATCGGTGTAATAGTGATAGCAATCTTCCTCTGGGGACCACAGAAGCTCCCCGAACTGGCGAGAGGGCTGGGCAGAGCAAAGAAGGAGTTCGAAAATGCGTCCAAAGAGGTTGAGGGATCTATGACTGGCGCAGGCCAGTCGCCTTCAGTTCCAAAGTCGGCGGACCAGGTCCTACTTGAGACTGCCAGGCAGCTCGGGATAAGCACGGAAGGGAAGACCAGAGAGCAGATTTCTCAGGAAATAGTGGCGAAGGCCAGAGCCTAACTGTAAAATAGCCTGAGTCATCAGTTAGCGGTGCGGTTGTTTTCAGATCGGTTTACTTTCTCCGAACATATCAATGAGCTGAGGCAAAGGCTCAGAGTAGTAGCCTACAGCTTCCTAGTCATCCTGCTCATCCTGATCATATTTCCGGCAAACCCCCTCCAAGCCATTCAAAATCCTGGGCAGTACCTCGGCCTGACGTTCATCCAGAACACAGTCATCGCGGACTTTCTCCACAGGATTGTCGGCGACATATTGCCTAACCCCTGTCTCGCCGGGCTTCCCGCGACCCCGGGTTGCTGGCAGCTGATCGCCGCAAACGGGATTGGAGAGGGGATGGAAATCTATTTCGTGGCCGCGTTGATACTCACTCTCGCACTGGACATGCCGATTCTTGCCTACGAGACCTACCGTTTCATCGACCCGGCGCTGAAGGAGAAAGAGCGGGCCATGATCTACCCCTTCGTCCTTTCGACGTCCGCCCTCTTCGTCGTGGGGCTTCTTTTCGGATATTTCGTACTGGCGAAATTCTTGATTATCGCATTAGCTCCCTTCTTCGTAGCCACCCAGATAACTTTCCAAATCGACGCCGGAGCATTCTACTACGTGGTCTTCCTTATCATCGGTGCGACGGGTGTCTCCTTTACCAGTCCAGTCTATGTATACGCGCTGATCCGTCTCAGAGTTCTGTCAGCTGACTTCTTCTCAAAGAACAGGCTCATAATTTGGTTCGTGATCTGGGCCGTGACGGGGCTCTTTCTCACCCCCGACGGAGGCCCTCTATTGGACCTCGTGATATTCATCCCCATCATCGCTATGATCGAAATCGCCGTGGCCTTGGGGCGCAGGAGCGTCAGGGGGCAGCCGCCATTGCCTGTGCAGGAAACAAGATCACAGGGAAAGGAGGAGAAGAGGAAAATCAGATGTCCGTCATGCGGGCGGGTACTTGACAGGCCTATGCTTTTCTGCGAATACTGTGGAAAATCGATAGCCTAGCATGGTCAGCCCACTGACTTCTCGTCCTTCGCTCGTCGCAACGTAACTTCTTTCTCGGAAACGTAAAGGACTATCTCGTCACCTACCTTCCAGTCGAAGCCCTCTATGATTGGACGAGGTAACGTAATGCGGAGGCTGTTTCCAGTCTTACCAAGCTTGACCCTGAATACGACAGGCACTATTCAGTCCGGTTATTACCTGAATTTAAGCCTAGGTTAGTCAACTTAGTGAACATCATGGGTCAACCCGCCCTACTCGGAGTCAATATATCACTCCTGTAATAACGCAGATGATAACGTGGCTTCCCGGAGTCATGCCAAGGCACAGTTGAAGCAAGAATTCCGTTGGGATGACCTCAGCGTCGAGCTGACAGACCTTGAAGCCAATGGGACGTAATTTATCTACCTCGGACAACAATCGCCCCCTATGACCGAATCGGGCAACAGAAGGGCACTTTCATCTGCGGAAGGCTTCGACAGGATATTCGAGATGGTCAAGACTGCAACGGAGCGCACTCTACGAATGCACAGAGCCGGCCTCACGCTCGTGCTTGGAGACATTCCCAATAGTGTCGGTGCCTATCACGAGATGGGGTCGAACGCGATTGTCATGAACAGGAACGTTCTCAGAATCGTTGAGAAACTTTCGAAGACTCGGTCGAGAAGGAACTCCTATGTCTTCATGATTCTGTTGCACGAATACCTCCACAGCCTCGGGTACACTAGCGACAGACAGGTGAGGAATCTGAGTAAGCAGATCACCGACGAATATCTGGGGAAAAGTCACCTGGCCTCCGAGATGGCCGTCCGCCCACTTGACCAATTCTTCCCTGACCTCGGTAGGCTTTCTGGGTTCAGGGATAAGGGAGAATACCAGACCGTGCGCAGGTTCGACAGTTCGAGCACTCCCTACATCGGCTAATCTGAGAAACTGTAAATACGCCTCGCAATCGCGGCGCCCTCCGAAGGCTTTCTCATGACACTGCAATTCGGCCTGATTGCCCTCGACATCATATCATCATGGATTAGGATGTTCCTTGCCCTGGGGCTCAGCATCATATTTGCACTAGCCGTGGGCATTTGGGCGGCTCGAAGCAAGAGAGCCGAGGGCGTCATCCTTCCTTTGCTTGACATTTTCCAATCTATCCCCATTTTGGGTTTCTTCCCTTTCGTCATTTTCGCAATTTATGGGACTCCGATCCTTCACAATTTCGTCGGCGCGAACCTAGCCGTCATCATCCTCATTTTCACAAGCATGTCCTGGAACATAGCCTTCGGGGTCTACGAGTCAGTGAAGGCAATCCCTCAGGACTACGCCGACCTTCTCAGCGTGACGCAAGCGGGCACATGGCAGCGCCTAAAGACGCTGTATATCCCGGCCTCAATGAGCCGTATTGCCTACAACACGCAAATTTCTTGGGCTGTCGGCCTCTTCTTCCTTGTGGCCAGTGAAATAATCAGTTCTGGTTCCGCCAATATCCCTGTTCAGTACGGAATAGGGATAGCAGTCTCGAACTATGCGTCTTCAACATTTGACTACGCGAACTACACCCTCCTCATCGTCGGGATCATCACCGCAGTCGTGGTCTGGAGGTTTCTCTTTCTACGGGAGTTCGCCCTGTGGTCGGAGAGATACAAGATGATGGAGGAACCGAGAGAGGTTCACAAAGACCCCATCATGCGCGTCTATTCCTGGGTGAGCCAGAGGAGTGTATCGAAGTTATTCTTGTTGACCCAAGGCAGAGGGGTCACTCGGTTCACGTCTTCGATCTCTAGGTTCAGGAAGGGCTTCAAGTATGCAGTGTTGATTTTTGTTGGGGGGTTCTTCCTCCTGGTGGCAGCAACAGTCGCGGCTTCAGGAGGACTTGCGGTGGGTAACCTTCCATCGTTTGCAAGCCTCGCCTCGAGCGAGGGGTACATCCTGTACTCTCTCGGAGCGTCCTTCGTTCGCGTTTGGTTTGTGGTCGCAATTTGCATCGCCATCGGCCTGCCGCTGGGCATCGTAATTTCACTCAATTTCAAACTCTACGATACAGTTTCGCCGTTGCTCGAAGTCGTGTCTTCCATCCCTGCACCCATCCTCTTGCCCGCCATACTCCTAATCCCTGTGCTCGGACGGGCTCCCGAAGGAGTTGCTGACCTCGTCATCATTCTCTCAATCTTTTGGTACATCGTTTTCAACGTGATGGCAGGTGTGAGGACGCTCCCGTCAGACATAAAGGACCTCCCCCACGTGTATAATGTCGATAGGACAACCGCTTGGAGGAACGTGTACATCCCGAGCGCTCTTACAGCACTGGTTACAGGTGCAATAACAGCCGTGGGTGGAGCTTGGAACACGCTCGTTATCGCAGAGTATTTTCAACTTGACCCTACCCAACAGGCGCAGTCGCAGGTCGCAACAGGAATAGGGAAGGTGATCACCATCGCGACGAATACCCAAGACTACCAGACGCTCTTCCTTGCGGTGACGACCATGACGATCCTCATTGTCGGGTTCAACCTTACAGTGTGGAGACGGCTCTACCATCACGTCACCAAGCGGTACACGTATAACCGCTAGGAGAGGGAAGGCCGCCCAGTTGTCGCAAGTTCAAACGCAGATTGCCGCAGGGACAACCATCGTGACCGTTGACCATGTCAGCCTCGACTACCACAAGGAAAAGGAGCCTTTGCCGGTGCTTGTCGACGTATCTATGAAAGCAAGCAAAGATGAACTGGTTGCCATAACCGGACCGTCAGGGTGTGGGAAGTCGACCCTTCTTCGAATCATCTCTGGGCTTGTGAAACCGACGTCAGGCAAGGTTAGCGTCCTTGACTCCGAGGTCACAGGGCCCCGTGAAGACATATCGATGGTCTTTCAGAATTTTGTGCTGCTTCCGTGGAGGACCGCACTCGAGAATGTACTTTTCGGCCTCAGTTCTAGAGAGGAGCTTTCAGAAGCCCAAAAGAAAGAAAAAGCCGAAGTCGCCCTGGAAATAGCAGGTCTTTCGGGCTTCGAGAACGTCTATCCGGGAGAGCTCTCGGGTGGAATGAAGCAACGGGTGGGAGTCGCGAGGGCCTTGGCAACGGACCCCAAGGTGATGCTCATGGACGAACCTTTCAGTTCTCTTGACGACCTCACCGCCGAGAGGCTACGCAAGGAAACATACACGCTGCTAATCAACCCACAGACGTCAGTGCAGTCCGTCATTCTAGTAAGCCATAACGTCGAGGAGATTATCGAACTCGCTGACAAGGTAGTTGTACTTTCCACCAGGCCGGGGCACGTTGTGGGCGAGCTCACGGTCGACCTCCCGCGGCCTAGGAACAAGAAATCTGACGAATTCTTTACGTGGGTGGACAAGGTGTATGCGTTACTATCATGACCGTTCCAGACCATCTTAAATCACCTTATGATTGCGAGGCGTTGAACAGATAGTTGGCGGAGCCACACAGGCCCCTTCCTACGGCCCTGCTCATGCCCGCTAATGTGAGGGCAGGTCAGGTGATCAGCCTAGTCGAAATCACAGGTAGCATTGGTGGTAAGGTGAACGCTCCAAAGCTAGCGGATGAATTGGGCGCCGATGTCGCGGTCCTATTGCCGATTCTTGACGGCGCGGAGATGCTGGGACTAGTACGGACCGACAGGGGAGAAATCCACCTCACCGAGCTCGGTTTGAAATTCCAGAAGACCTCGAAGAACAAGGTAAGGTTGCTGAAAGACAGGTTGGCCACGATCGAGCCCTTCCGCACAGCTTTGGAGCTAGCTTCGCATGGGAAGCCAGTCACCGCTACTCTGGTTGCAGACACTCTCGCAGAAATGGGACTAAAATGGCACTACCAGCCCGAGCTGAACGAGTCGCTGATACGGATGCTGCTGATTCACTGGGCGATTTATGCCGGGCTCCTCAAATACGACGGCAAATCCGGCAAGTTCCAGAAGGTCTAGGCCCCACCAAATGAATGGATGGCGGAGCCATCGACGATTGTGGCTGCAATCCCCACCTTCCTGAATAGTGCAGGGTGCATGCCTTCCACATCTGAATCAAAGAGAGTCATATCGGCCCGACCCCCCTCTACCAGCGACGAACCAATTTCATCGAATCCGTTGGAGGCAGAGTTTGACGTGTAGAGCCCTAGGGCCTCTGCCTGAGTAAGTGACTCGTCAAGGGAAATCCCATCTCTTGCCATCGCTGCCCACATCCCAAGCACGGGGCTAAGTGATTCGACCGGAGAATCCGAGCTGCCTGAGGCGATCAATCCATCGTCTAACATCGACTTTAGGGGATAAAGGTCGCCAGCTCTCTCACCCAGCCGGTCCGCCGCCCACGTGTCCGACGTGATGAAGAGGGGCTGAACGGACGCCCGGATGCCGTAGTGAGCCATTTTGGATCGGAGGTCCTTGGGGAGCAAGCTCGCATGCTCGATCCTGTGCCTCTTCGGATTCTTAGTCCCGGTGACGTTTGCCAAGGCGTCTATCGCCTGTTCGATGGCCCTGTCGCCTATCGCGTGGATGATTACCTGATAGCCCATTGAATCCACCCGATCTACCAAAGCCTCCAGCTCCTTGTCACTCTGGCGGAGTATTCCATTGTTGGAGGGATCGTCGGAGTACGGCTCGCGAAGGGCGGCGGTCCTTGCTCCCAGAGACCCGTCAGCGTAAATCTTCACACCATTCAGTCTCAAACGGTCGTTGTTCATACTCTTCCTGAACCCTTTGCTTTCGACATAATCCACAGCTTCAGATGGGATGTACACCCTGAACCGAAGGGAGAGAGTTCGGGAAGAATCAAGGCTCGCCAAGGCTTCCAATTCATCAGCGAATCCTTCTGGGGAGAGAATGCAATGCAGGGTCGTCAGACCTATACGGCCGGCTTCGACTTCGACCGACTGGAGGTCGGCAGCGGCCCTTTCGGGGCTGCGGGGGACCCTGTCAAAGACTTCTGTGAGCGCAGACTCCTTCACGATTCCTGTGAGTTCCCCTGCCGAGTCTCTTTCATACTCAGTGCCCATTCGCGCATTGAACCCAAGAGCCTCAATGGCTTTCCCATTCAGAAGGGCGATATGTCCGCAGATTCTCGAAAGCGCGACCGGGTTAGACGAGCTCACATCATCAATGTCAAGACGATTTGGCATTCTTCTGTCAGAAAATGTCTCCTGGTCCCATCCCATTCCTGTTACCCATTCCCCGGGTTGTGCCTTCTCAACAGCCGAGAACAGCCTTAGACGAATCCCTGTGACGTTAGTGGTCCCCCTTAGGTCGACGTTCCTCTTGAGCCAGCCGTACTCAAAGGGGTGGCAGTGTGAGTCGATTAGCCCCGGAACTAACGACCCCCCGGCTGCGTCAATGATTTCGGTGCCCTCCGGGACATGTTGCGTGGGGTTTCCCGAAATACTGATGATCCTACCATCTCTCGTGTAGACCGACCCAGAGCCCACTCCTTCGACTTTGCAGTTCTTTATCAGAATCCCAGCCATCAAAGCACCTCCTTTGCGAAAGAAACTGACCTCCGCTTGACCTTCGACCTCCCAAGAGCAATGAAGTCCTCAGGGGTGTCAACGTCGAACATGACTCCTGGACCTGAGTAAATGCCCACGGAAAGACTAGCGCTTCCCGCGGATTCGAGATGAGTCCAAAAACTGTTGTTGTCATAGCTTAGGGGGATGGGCGTTTTCCTTGAGAAGAGGAGGGCGTTGGTGCCGTCGAAACCCATTGACGGAGACATGACTACCTTGAGGCCGGAAGATTTCAACGAGCGGAGGCGCCGGAGATCGGAAGAAACTAGAAATGGAAGGTCAGAAGGAATCACCATGAGATCCTCCGATTCTGTATCTCTCATCCCTCGGGCCACGGCCGCGTTCACCCCTCTGTCTGTTTCCTCCCGAATTATCCCCGCACCAGAGCGCTCAGCGATCGAAAGGACCTCGTCGTCAGGAGAGACCACGTAGCAGGCCTTAGTCAAATCAGAGCTCTTGACGACGTCAAGAAGGTCCTTGAGCATCAGAAGAGTGACCTGCCGCCTTTGCGAGTAAGTGAGCTGCTTTGACAGCCTCGACTTTGCGCCCCTGGACTTAACGGGGATTAGAATAACAAGCGATTTCAAACCGAGAGAAGCTCCCGGGCGAGCCTTTGCTCATCCTCACGACTCTTCATAATCGTCTCGGAGGCGACGCAGTCCATCCCCAAAGATACGATCCTGTTCTTCATGGCCTGGTCCTCGGACGCCAATACAATACAATCGACAAACTTCTGGTACATTGACGCAACCCCGACGGAGTTCGCCCTCTTTCCTACCGCCTTCATCAGTTTGCCCGCGGGTCCACTGACGGGAGCATCTCCGACCATCGGCGACAGAGCCACAACACGACCGGCGGAATTGACCAATTCTCTCGCAAAATCACCGACGGCGAGCATCGGGCCGATGCTCGTTATCGGGTTCGCAGGACAAATCACGATTCTTTCGGCACCGGAAATTGCCTTCCTGACTTTGGTGTTAATCGAGGCCCTGTTCGCACCACGATACCGCACCCCTTTCACTTCGGGTTCGCCTTTTTCGCGGACCCAGAATTCCTGCAGATGCATGTCCCCGGCTGGCGTGATTATTCTTGTCTCAACTTGTTGGTCTGTCGCTGGGAGAAGCTTGCACCGGAGCCCGAATGATTTCCTCATCCTTTCAGTGACTGCCGTAAGTTTCATTCCTCGACTCAGCATAGCTGTGCGCAGGACGCTGGTGGCAATGTCTTTGTCCCCGAGTCTGAACCAAGAATCGCCTCCGAGCTGCGAGATTTGCGAAAGAGTCCTGAAGGTGTCTCGTGCTATGCCCCAGCCGGTCTTGGGGTTTGCAATCCCAGCCAGCGTGTACATGGCTATGTCAATGTCGGGGCAGACATAAAGTCCATGCATCCAGATGTTGTCCCCGACGTTAGCAACCACTGTGAGGTCGATAGGGAGCGAATAGAGCCCTCTGAGGAGTCTTGCAGACCCGGTGCCTCCAGCCAGCGCCGTCACCTTCAAAATTTCACCGGAACAGGTCTCTTTCCCGCGGCATTACCAAGGACTTCACTCCACGTTCCCCCGGGACGAAATCCACCCCTCTGACGAGGGCCGCCGGTATGTTGGTCAATTTTCCGATCGTCAGCTCTGCGGCTCCGGCTATCTCGTCTACTATGGCAGGCTCGGTGACCCTGAGCTCGTAACCAAAGGCGTCTTTCTTCCCGGCGTACGACACGAGGGGGTTGATTCCTGAACAACCGATTGCGACGTCTGTTTGCCCACGTCTCCAGGGCCTCCCGAATGTGTCGGTCACTATTACGGCGAGCTTCTTCGAGGACAGGCCCTCGAGGCGCCATCTTAGGCCCCTTGCACTCTTGTCTGGGTCAAGAGGAAGCAGGGCTGCGAACCCTCCGCCTACGTTGGACTGGTCGACCCCAGAGTTCGCGCACACGAATCCGTGTTTTGTCTCGGTGATTATCACTCCATGGCCCGCCCTTACCACCCTGACGGATTCGCTTAGCACCAGTTCGACGAGCCTCGGGTCCTTTCCATGTTTTTTCGCCAGGGCCGATGCCCTCCGCCCTGGGGTTACGTCTGCGAGTTTCACCAGGCGTCCTTCCGACTTCGAGACTATCTTCTGTTTGACTACGAGGATGTCGCCATCGTTCATTGTGATTCGGCTTCTCCCGAGCGAATCGAAAATGAGCCGAGCAAGGTCGTCTCCCGCCCTCACTTCTGGAAGGCCTGAGACAGGAATGACTTCGATCTGCTTCAAGGCGGTCGGCTCGAGGGCCTTGGCGGGACAATAAATCCTCTCCCGACGGTGGGGCTAGAATTTTATACGCGGAGCGGGGCAGCGGTCTGAAATTGCCCAGACCAGACGATGTGCTCAAGGCCCTGGCCGGGGTGAAAGACCCTGAGCTCGGGAAGGACCTCGTCACCCTGCACATGGTCGAGGCGGTGACGGTTGAGGATGGAATAGTGTCGTTCACTCTGAACCTTACAACTCCCGCTTGTCCACTTAGAACTCGCCTCGAGGAGTCAGCGAAATCAGCGGTCGCGGGGCTTCAGGGGGTAAAGGAAGTGAGAATGAAGACTGGTTCGACGGTCTTCGCCACCAGGGACTACTCAGATGCTGAAATGTTGAAAGGCGTCAAGAACATTATCGCGATCGCAAGCGGAAAGGGCGGAGTTGGGAAATCCACCATAGCCGTCAACCTTGCTGTGGCGCTGGCCGCCTCCGGGGCCAAGGTTGGAATTCTAGATGCAGATGTCTACGGCCCGAGCATACCCCTGATGATGGGAGTCACTGGCACGCCAGAAGTGAGGAACGAGAGGATAATCCCGCCTGTCGCCTACAATGTGAAGGTGGCTTCGCTCGGGTTCTTCTACAGCGAACGGACCCCAGTCATCTGGAGAGGCCCGCTGGTCGCCGGCGCTGTCAGGCAGCTTCTCACACAGGTTGATTGGGGAGACCTCGACTATCTAGAAGTTGACCTTCCCCCAGGAACGGGTGACAGCTCGCTCACTCTCGCGCAGACCGTCCCACTAGGAGGGGTGGTCATAGTCACCACGCCGCAGGAAGCTGCGATCACAATCGCCGCCAAGGCCCTCGCGATGTTCAAGAAGCTGAACGTCCCGATCCTTGGGGTCGTTGAGAACATGAGCTACTTCATCTGCCCCCATTGCGGAGAAAAGACTCCGATCTTCTCAGCAGGTGGAGGGAAAAAAGTTGCTCGGGAGCGTGGCGTGGACTTCCTCGGAGAAATCCCGTTGGGGCTCGCGATCAGAGAGGGCTCAGACTCAGGGAAGCCCATCGTTGCGGTGCTTCCTGATTCGTCGGAATCGCTGGTCTACAAGGAACTGGCGTTCAGAGTGGCGGGGATGGTCAGCATTGTCGCCTACGCGAAGATGAAAAAATGACTGCGCAACAGGACGCGCTGCTTTCCAAGACGGAACGGAAGAAGAAGGCAAGGAAAAGAAGCCGCGGACCTTATAGGAAGTCTTGGACTCCGAAGAAGAGTTAGTGGACTGCGATCGCGTCTATCTCCACAAGCGCGCCCCTCGGGAGCGCCGCTGCCTGTACTGTGGACCTGGCCGGGAATGGGGCTGAGAAGTGCCTGGCGTATTCATCGTTCATCTGTTTGTAGTCCGATAGGTCAGCCAAAAATACCGTCGTCTTCACTACGTCTTTCAAGCCTAACCCCGCCGCTAAGAGTACGCCTTCAAGATTGGACAGGCACCTGGTTGTCTGAGCCACGATCCCCTGCTCCAATCCCCCGTTCGTGGGGTTGACCCCTATCTGCCCGGCACAGTATACGGCTCCTGCGTCGATCGCCTGAGAGTAAGGTCCGATGGGGGAAGGAGCAGAGTTTGACCTTACCTCTTTCTTCAATCTGATTTTGCCCGCGGAAACCGTCCTTAAATCGCTTACCCGTCTTTCTGTTTCGTAGCCTTAGCCTTGCTCAGGAGACTCTTGAGTCCGTCGTAGATTTCGCTCTCAACCGCGTACTCTAGAGTCTCTTTTCGGTCCATGTGCTGGAGCATTCTTGACGTCGATCTCCCTCTTTTGACAACGAGTATCACCCTTCGACCTGCATTGTAAGCCGCCATGATCTCCATGCCCACGCCGATGCTCGGTTCCGTCACGTCGGCGACCAGGACATCGCTCCTTTCGGCCCCGTCCTTGTCCCGTTGGAACACGTTCACGACGGATGGGTTCGAGGTTTCAATCGGGCCGAGGACCCAGGGCGATGAAACATGGTGCCCTGATTCTACTATTGCCTTCGCGATGATCTGAGCTCGCTCAAGAGCTCGATTTGCGATCATTGGAACTGAGAGATATACTTCCATGTTTTCCAGGCGGCGACGGCGTCAGTTTAATCCTATCTTTGTAACTGGACCTTGAGAGATGTAGGACGTGTCTTGGCGTGAGTACACTTCTCGGGGCTGTGCGCATAGCAATATGTGGCGCCGCAAATATGGCATGAAAAGTAGAAACCGACCCCTAGGGTCCGGCCACAGAGCCCACAAGTCGGGGCTGTCCTCTGCTCTGAGCTGGTATAGGTAGCCATACCACTATAATTAGATGATTCCGCCTGCTTTTAAGATAATGGATTATACTTCCATATTTTATTGTGGGGGATGTGCGAAAGTGTATTTCACTTCTCACCGTTGGCCAAGTGAATCTTTGTTTGAATGCAGGGCAGCCATATTTTCAGCGTTTGTAGCCAATTTTTCTTAGAAATGCCTGTCTCTCTGCCTTTTCCATGTCAGATTCCGACTCCTTGGAAGTGGTCCCATCGATTACTCCGAGTATGCCGCGTCCTTTCCCCGAATCGGCCACGATCACGGTCACAGGATTACCAGTGGCGCAGAATATCTGAAGGACCTCCTCAACTGCCTTGACCCTGTTCATCACGTTAATCGGAAAAGCACTCCCCAGCACGATCACAAAGCTGTGGCCTGCGCCAATCCTTGTTGCAAAGTCCTTTGCAAGGCTCGTCGCGGCTGGGTCGGAACCGTCGAACCTGACGAGCGCCTTCCCGGACGCCTCGCAGAAGGCCACGCCAAACTTCAACCCCGGCATCGACGTCGCCAAAGTCTCGTAGAGGTCTTCTACGGTCTTGATGAAGTGAGCCTGGCCTATCATGACTTGAGTCCCCTCTGGGACCTGAATGTCGACCTCGACGATGTTCATTGGGCCAACCTCCGCCTTGGGGAGGTCAAATGCCTTTGCCCGGCCCGGGTAGCACGGGCTACGTCTCGTTCTGAACGACTAACTCGACGGGGTCACCGAAGAACCGCCTGGTCATCCCGCTGGCCGGGGAATCGAACGGGTCGATGCTGACAACTATCGGAAGATTCCTCACTGCGTGTCCGAGGAGGAGGCACATCCTTGGTGGGAGGGTCCTCACTATGGCCCTGACGGTGTCTGCGTCTGCCATCGAAGCCTGGGAAACAAGACCGAGGTCGGAATCGTTGCTGAAGTTGTAGAGGAATATGTTGTCCACCTGTCGGTAGATTTTCTGGTCGAGAGCGTCCGGCTGGTTAGTGACGAACACAGTGAAGACCCCGAAATGGCGCATCCTCGTGATCAAGTCCTCCCAGTAGGTGTCCCTCAGGTAGAGGTGGGCTTCCTCTGCGAAAAGAAAGACGGGGGGTATCTTGCAGCGCTCGAGGAGCTCCACGATCTTTGAAAGCATAAGCTCGACGACCATCCTACGGTTCAGTGGCGAGACGCCGCTCAGGGAGACGACCAAGGCCCCCCCTGACCTGTTGAGGGAGAAGAAGTCTTGGAGGTCGAACTGCTGGTGGGTGGAATCTGTGAAGAGACCGCTGGACGCAATGGTGTGGAACCTCGCGAACAAGGCGTCCCTCACGAACTCGTTGCACCTCCACTGCTGTATGCCTCCCTCCAGCGAAGCAAGGGTGAGTTCGTCCCTGTTGTCCAATTGCTCCCAGATCTTGACGAACTCTCTGAGCGAAGTCCCCGGCATGTCAAGCGAGTGCGAGAGTAGGTTAGTGATGGGCCTGAGGCCCACTGAACCCAGGGAGAACTTGAGGTCACGGCCGGGTCGGAGGACCTTGACCTTTCGACTCGGCAGTGCTTCAGTCCCGTCCTTGCGCTGGCCTATGGTGCCGTACTCGTCGTTCAAATCGAACACCACTGAATAGGCGTCGTTGTCGAGGAGCCCCCTGAGCAGAATCTTGGCGAGGTGAGATTTCCCCGATTCCTTTCTCCCCGTGATGACGGTGATGCGACCGTCCAAAGACTCGGCTGGGATGCTGAAGACCGACTCGGAGTCGACAGACCCTATCCGTATGCTTCTAGCACCGAGCGGCTCTACTGCACCCTCCAGGTCTTCGACCATCAGCCTCGAGACGCTCGAGCTGGTCCTCGAGGGCATCCAATTAGCCCGGGGCGTGAGCCTCCCCTTCGAAATTGTTCCTCGCGCCTTGCACATCAGTATCCTCATGTCGCGGATTAGAGTCGAAATCGTGGTCATTTCTGTCGGGTCTGATGTCACCCCCGGCGCGGAGGCAGACAGGACCTCCTCACGGGCGATCTCCTCCTCTATCCCCTCGACGTCGAGGTACCTCTCATCGTACACCTGCAGGACGAGGCTCCGCTGCGGCTCAGCAGCCACTAGATAGTCGCCGACCCGAACCTGCTCCCTAGGCGACGCGATGACAAGTATGTCGTCCGATTCTTTCTTGAGTATCTTCAGACTCTAGGCACTCCCTCTGAAACCGCCGAGAGCTATCTTCCTCAGTGGGAAAGTGGAGAGCTGCCTTACCCTGAACCTCTTTGCCACGAAGGCTTTGATGGCTTGACCCTCTGCCCTCGAGAAAATTGAGAGGTGATGCGCGACCTTCAGTGAATCAGGGTAGCCGGACGAGAAGGCATCGTTCCACATTATCCTACCTAGAGTGGTCTGCGCCGGCTCATCGGACCCGCTGAGGTCCAGTCTGAAGACTAGCCCGTCCGAGGTGAACTTGGCCAGGACGGTCCTGACCGGCCCATCGTCAACGCCGTAGTAGCACGGGCCAGAATTTGAAGTGAGGACACTCACCGCTCCCTCCGAAAGGATGAGGTTACTCGATTTCGAGAATCCCACCAAGCAGTTCTGCCTCTCTAACCGGTGGGGACGAAATCCCGAGAACTGCCCCATGGGATGTTTCAGTGAACCGTCTGCCATTACAATCGTCTCCTGCTCGCCCGCTACGAGCGCATCGACGACTCTCCTTTCCACCGCGTTTCTGATGAACCTCTCGGCAACAGCATGGTCAGTAAGCAGCAGGTCGAGTTCTCCTCCGGATATCTGCTGCCTCAAACCCGAGAGTCCGTTCGAGGTCGCGTAGACAAGGATGGGTCCCAATCGGAAGAAACGCCGCAGCGAGCCTTCGAGGGATATCCCCACCGCCGTCCTGGCGGCGTAGAGGGCCCCCTGCGACGTTTCACCGACGAGGACGCACGTCGAGTCGACCGATGATACTGGTCGCCCTTCTTTGATTGGTAATATGCACCCAGGGACCAGTTGTTCGTCAGTCGCCTCGAAGTACGGGTAGAGCTCCCTCCCGTATCTGCTGAAGACGAAGGCTTTGCCCGAGAGTTCGCGATCTGCGTCTTCCGAGAGTTCGGCAAACGCTTCTTCGAATTCTCTGGCCACCGTGTCAAGGACGGCGAGCTGCTCGTCTTCGAGCTTGGGGAAGGTTGCTATGGCCATCTTGCGCAACATGGGCTATTACATCAAAGGTAGATAAGTATTGCGCATGTTGGCCATGTGCAACAATTATATAGAAGACTAGACGAAAATCCAACGTCTGTCTTGGAGCAAGTAATCCAAGTTCCCAAGAAGGAGGTAGTGACCGTTACCAGTTCAAATAACGGCAACTTGACCAACAGGCGCAACAAGATACAGATGTCAGAATCCGAGCGTCCCCCGAACATCACGGTCAAGCTGAAAAGAGGTTCCTGGGAGATCGAAATCACAGCCCAAGAGGACAGAGTTCAGCAGGCAGTCGAAAGCGTGCTCGCAGGGATGGCGTCCAAAGAACAAGCGCTGGTTCAGTCTCAGGAGGCGGAACCCGATGAAAGAAGGTTCGAGACATGCCGCGGGGTGATAGTCACAATGTGGAAAGAAGGATGGTTTGCTTCTCCTCGCGCCCTTTCAGAGGTTCATGAAGAGATGAGCAGAAGGGGCTATCACTACGATAGGACCGCTGTGTCGCACACGCTGGTCGACCTTGTGCGAGAAGGCTCGCTTTTCCGGGATGGGAGCATGCGGAACTACAGATACGTTCAGAAGTACCCCTTCAAGGGCCCGTAGGCCTGAGCTTCTTCGAAAGCTGCTCCCCAAGCCTGTTCGTTCCGACGGTCGTTATCCTGTACTTCCCTCCCTGCTCTGAATCAACGCGTTCGACCAAGGCAGACTTTGTCAGTTCGCTCAGTCGCGAGCTAATCGTCTTCGGGTTCAGGCCCGTTGCCGCTTCTGTCTCCCCGACCCCCATGGCGTCAGATTGGACCTTCCCGCTCAGACTCGCTATCCTCGCAGCCACGAGCTGCAGGAGAATTACATCTCTGTCGCTGAGCTTCTTCTCCTGCGTCCAGACCCTGGGCCCTTCAGGAGTGACCCTGACGTACTCCTTGAACATCTGGATGAGGTCGTTCAGAGAATAGTTGACGCTGATGGTCCTTGCCAGGTCCATGTTGGGGATTACTTTCGAGACGAACTCGTGCAAGGAACGCATGACAACCTCTGGCGAGCCTGAGAATTCCACCTTCGCATCCTCGTAGCTCACCGAAATCGAAAGTTCTCTTTCGGAAGACAGTTCCCTATTCAGCCCCGCCGTGGTCGGAAATCTGGTCTGCTTAAATTAGTATTGGGGAATCGTCGAACTCTGGCAGACGACCGATTCCAAAAATAAGGAGCTAATTTGACTGCGATACTGTCAGCTCGTCGAAGACCTCGCCATCTGCGGGCTGAGGAGAGCTCGCCATCGTCAGGGCGGAAGTGTACACGTATTCGCCATCCTCTGCCTTGAAACGTCTTAGTTTCGTGGTCTTGGCCAGCCTAAGGAGAGCGACAGCGACCGACTGCTTCGGATAGTTCAAACCGTACGATTGGAGCGCCTCTCTCACGTCGGATAGTTTCCTTCTCTCCCTTCCCCATGGACCCGAGAAGAATTTGCCGATCACATCAGCGAGGGAGTCTCCCTTCTCAAGGACGACCATCGGAAGCTTTGACGAAGGGCCTTGCCCCAGAACCTCAGGGATCGGTTCAAGCGGGCGGTCCTTCTTTTCCTTTGCGACGTCCTGACTCTGAACGGGTAGCTTGGAGGCGAGTTCAGGGACAAGGTCGATGGCTTCTCTGAGGTGCTCAGGATCAGCCTCCACTTCCACCTCGGACTGGCCTGACCTGATTCTGATCTTGGTCAATTCTGATAACCATTGTTCAAGGGTTGATGACATTTAAGTCTACAAGGGGACTATTTCCGAGTTCGACTCATCCCGGTCACTATACCGAAGTCTTTCCAAATTCTCCATGCGAGACCCTCGTCGAAACCGAAGTCTCCTGACGAGTCTGGCTGGCTGATCCAAGTTATGCCGTTGACGAATCCTCTCGCAATGAGTTGACCCTGAAGTCCCGCTCTGTAGTACAAATCTCTGGTTAGAGATCGTCGCCCAATCTTGGAGTCGTAAACCCACTTCGTAGCAAGGTCATACAAGTCCAACTGAACCCAATCCCCCCTCGGGCCATGACTCCTCTTGACCAATTGACCCATCTTCCAATTCATTTTGTATCCGATTTCTACCAGAACACCGTCTTTGGCGAGGTTACGCATCAGATTCATTTCTCCTTCTTTCCCAACAATCACGGGATTTCTGATGAAATGTTCATGCATGATATGCAAGTCTGATTTCATATTTAATTGCCACGCTTGTGCCATCGAGGGGTTTCCCACCTATTCGAAGGAAGAAAGCCCCATAAGGTCGAACTTCCTCAAATTTGAATACGGAAATCTTCTTTCACGGTTGTAAGCACAACATGGGTATTTGCTCTATCAACGAAGGGCATTGAGAGAAGTCCCTTCGTAAATCGGCTCAAATCCTCCCTATTCTTGAACTTGGCCACTACTATTCCGTCGATTTCACCCGTCACATCATACACCGCGCAGACTCCGGGAAGTTTTGCGATCTCTCTTTCCATCTCGAGGAGTTTCCCCTTCGAAACGAGAATCTCGGTGATGACAGTCAGTTCGTATCCCAGCTTTTCGAAGTCGACCAAAGCCCCATATCCCTTGAGAACACGTTCTCGTTCGAGCTCCGCTACTCGAGTAGTAACAGTCGTGGTAGAGATATTCAGTTCCGCCGCGACATGCCTGAAAGGGGACCTGCCTCTGATTAGTAGATGACGCAGGATCTTGACATCCAAGTTGTCGATGGAAGGGCGTCCAGAACCGGACGGTATGTCACCTGAAGCCTCTTGAGCTCTGTCCAGTTTTCCGTCGTTTCTTCCCATTTCCGTCCAGTCCTCTGCTGGAGTGGTTTATAGATTAATAGGGTAATAGCCCTGCAATTGGTATTCAAAATCACTCAGGACGGAAAGTTCGTCAAGAGAAGTTTCTCCGCTGCCGAAGTCCTAGACAGAGTCGAGAAAGATGCAATAAAGTTCGTCGACCTGCAGTTCACCGACGTTCCCGGGCGACTCAGGCATGTGAGCATTCCCTCGGAGATGATGGACGAAAAGATGTTCTCCGAAGGGGTCGCGAAACTGGACGGATCCTCGGTAAGAGGCTTCGTAGAAATCCAAGAATCCGACATGCTCCTCGTCCCTGACGCCTCGACGTATGGTGTTGTTCCATGGATCGACGACGGCGTCAAGACAGCCCGGCTGATTTGCGACGTCAAAGCAGGCTATGGTGCGGGGAGGTTCAGTAGGGACCCAAGGCACGTGGCACAGACCGCTGAGACCAAGATCCGCGAGGCGGGCTTCACCGACTCGCTCTGGGGCCCTGAAGTGGAGTTTTTCGTCTTCGACAGCGCGACCTGGGAGGCGAACGATCCGTTCTCGTCGGGTTTCAAGATTACATCGAAAGAATCAGCCAACGAAGCGAGAGGGACCAACTTCCCCATTCGATTCAAGGACGGATACTACCCCGCTCAGCCCATCGACACCCTGAGCGACTATAGAGGAACCTGCGTCAACTACCTGAGAGAAGGATTCGGGGTGCTTTGCAACGCACATCACCATGAGGTGGCGACGGCGGGCCAGTGCGAGATTGATATGTTCAGAGACGAGCTGGTTACGATGGCTGACAGCGCGATGACCTACAAGTTCGTGACAAAGAATGTCGCGAACAGGATGGGGCTGATCGCCACAACGATGCCTAAACCAATCTTCGGTGACAACGCCGTTGGGATGCACGTCCATTCTAGTCTTTGGAAGAGCGACAAGAACGCCTTCTTCGACCCCGGGGACGCCTACGCCGAGATAAGTCAGACCGCTCGATACTACATTGGCGGGATCATGGAGCACAGTCGCGCGCTTTGCGCCATCGTCGACCCGACCACCAACTCATATCACAGGCTGGTCCCTGGATACGAGGCACCGGTCTACATCGCCTGGAGTAAGATGAACAGGTCGGCCAACGTTAGAATTCCCGCTTACGAGAAGGGCTCGGAGGGGGCCAAGAGGGTCGAGTTCAGGACCCCTGACCCATCATGCAACCCGTACCTTGCCTTTGCTGCGATTACGAGCGCCGGACTTGATGGGATGAAAAAGAAAGTCGACCCAGGAGACCCGGTTGACGAGGACATCTACAAGCTCACAGCAGAGAAACGCAGGTCAATGAAGGTGGGCGAGCTCCCCGGGAGTCTGAAGGAGGCAGTCGAGAGCCTGAAGAGCGACTCTGCTTTCCTTGAAGGCATATTCCCCAGGGACCTCGTCGAAGTTATGATGGAGCTCGAGATGGAAGCTTACAGAGCGGTTGCTGCAAGGCCCCATCCCTACGAGTTCTACATGTACTTCGACCTTTGACCAGGAAATTCGGATTGACATCCTCCACGGGCCTGTTCGGCTCTATCCATCGAATCCTTCATAGTACGAGCTTGAGGTTCTCCAGCCCGTTTGGACCGTCCGAACTGGGTGTGGTCCGGTTCGATACGCAATCTAAGAAGTGATTCAGCTCCAGTCTCAAAGGCTCCGCTTTCCTAATCACTGGTTTCGTGATTTCGTACTCGAAGTCCAAGAAGTCCTTGTACCCAGCGAATTCTGGTTTTTCCTTGTAATCAGAAACTATGTCTACTGTCTGAGCGAGGTAGTCGACCATGGCCAGTCCTTTTGCACCGTTAATGATCAACTGTCTAATCTTGTAAGGGGAGAGCCAGCTGGCCTCCAGAATTCCAATGGTTTTCCCGAAACGCAAGGTCAAGCAGACGTAGTCATCCCTCGGAGAGAGCCTCTTCATCTTCTCCGAATGTATGACCCTCGGACGCCGACCCAGGATAAATCTCATCACGTCGACGTCGTGAATCGCAAGGTCTAGGGATACGCCAAATCTTCCCTCACCATCGAATCTAGTAGGGTAGAAACCGAGGCGTCGAGAAGAAAGATAATAGGGTTCCCCGAGCTTTCCATCGGCCACATATTTCCGGATGAATTGCACGGCAGGGTTGAACCTCTCTAGGTGGCCGACCATCAGGATTCTTTCATTTTGCCTCGCAACGCTGATCATCTTTCTCGCGTCCTTCAATGAGAGGGCAATTGGCTTCTCCACCAGTGCGTCGACTCCGTTCTTCAAGCAGTCTATGGCGACTGAACAGTGCAACTCGTTTGGCAGAGCGATTGACACTGCATCGAGTTTCGACTTCGCGAGCATTTCATGGTAGTCTGAGTAGAATTCTCCTCCTGTTCTCTTCTTTTGCGAATCCCGCCTCCCTTCATCCTTCTCTGCCACCGCGACCACCTCGCATCTGCTCGAGAGGTCTCTGTAGACTCTGAGGTGTTGGGATCCCATGCTCCCGGCCCCTATCACCCCGATTCGCAGCAAGGTGCAGAGCTGAATTCCCGTAGAGTATATCTGTAGCGAATCTACGATTGGAGATGAACCTGGTGGGGTCTCAACCTGAGACTGTAGGTCGGGCAATGATACCGCGGAATGAAATTACTCGAGTCCCAAACATTCAGGACAAAAGTATGTGTTGTTCCGGAGGTATGACATGTCGACCTGATGGATTGAACAACGCATGAAGGCAATTTGAGGGGCCAAAGGTACCTGAATAACTTGCAGGCTTTGCTCGGAATTCGACAGGCGGACGTGATGCCTCCGATTCTGAGCGTTGGCTGTTTCCATGCCTTGCTCTGCAAACTAACTGTCTAGCAATATTATCATTATGGAGTATTGCTCCATTTCTCTAGCCGATTCTCTAATAATTGGTCGCTCGGCTATCTTGGAGGACGGAGGTTCCAATAGCGCCCCTTTAATTAGCCTCCCACCAGCGCCTGTCTATCGGATGGAATAACGGTAGGATGAGTGAAAGAAAATGAGTTTCGGAAGAAGTGGAGGGTATGGCAATAGAGGAGGAGGAGGTTTCGGAAGAGGTTCCGGTTCCTTCAACAAGCCAGTCGAGGTGGGCAAGGAATACAACGTCACCATCTCCGACACAAGCAGGCGAGGAGAAGGCATTGCCAAGATCGACGGATTTGTGATCTTCGTACCTGGCACTAAGCTAGGACAGAGTCTTAGGATCAAGGTCACACAAGTCTCAGAACGGTTCGCATCTGGACAGGTAATACAGAGTTCAGAAGCGGCTGCAGCGTCGACCCCTGAATCAACGGCAAAGCCTACGAATTAAGCGGACGCAAGGCATGCAATAGTTTTGGTTGGTTCTCTAGGATCAACCAATCCCAACGTATACGAGTTTGTTATTCTGAGTTCTCCTAATCCAAAGCCCCCCGCTAACCCCTTTAGGCCTCGATCTGGTTGCTCGAGTCTAATTAGAGGGCTAGCCTGAGGAAGTCCGAGAAAGCGAAGGCCGGTATAGCCAAGTATACGAATTCATGCCTAAAGAATCCACGACCAATGCCCCCACGAAGGTAGTCAAGAGAAAGGTCGAAGGCCAAGCATGCGACCCCCAGCATGAAAGTCCCTTGCAATCCGGTCAGTAGAAGGTTCCATTCGACCTGAACGAATCCTGCCAAGATCAAAAACGCGACGGAAATGTATGCCACCGGGAGAATTACCAGGAGAAAGGTCCTGTGATGCAGCCTGTACCTTCCAATGTAAAATGGCTTGGCGACCCCCTTTCGAAACATTAGATTCCCGAACTTGTTCACCAAAGAAGCGATGATAATCGTTGCCAGGAAGCCGACTGCGATTCCCGTACTAAGGTTCAACACGTGAAGGTCGAAACTCGTGCTCTCTCCTCTGATTTTCCCACCATTCCCCGCCCAACCCTGACATAAAAACAAAGAAGATTTTGACTCCATTCGTTCGGGCCCGAACCCGCAAATGCATCCCGCCGCGTTGAGCTACCACTGACTCAACCGGCATTCTTTCGGGCGAGTTCCTCAAGTTTTTCCCTGAGAATCCTACTTACGACAGCCCCATCTGCCTTGCCCCGGAGTTCTTTCATCGCCTCCCCCATCAGGAGGGAGAACGCGGCATCCCCCTTCTCCTCGATTATGTGCTGATGTTTCTGGAGGACGCTTTCCACAACTCCTCTTACCTGGGATTCCCCTGCAAGCTGAACTCCCAGGGCACTGATCGCCTCGGAGACTGAGATACCCCGCGAGCTTGCAGTCTTCAGAATGTCCGGGACCGCTTCCTTCGCAGTCTGCCCTGAGTCGACCGCCCTCAGTACTTCGGAAAGGACAGGCAAGCCGAGCGCGCTCTCCGGGACCCCCTCTCTGGCAAGCCTGGAGGGGAGGTCGACTAGCACAGAAGCCACTACCGACGGCTCGACGGTTAGTTCTCTGCTCAGTTCTTCGAACTCGGCTGAAATGTCGGAGTCGTAGATCTTGACGGCGAGGTCTTCGCTCAGCGAGTACTCCCTCTTCAATCTGGCCACTTTAGCCTGCCAGTCCTCGGGGACCTGCTCAGCAAGGTCTGTCCTCCGCCTTGGCGTGATAGTGATGTCTGGGATGTCGGTCTCCGGATACATCCTCTGGGACCCGGGTCGCGGTCGCATGTACCTGGTCTCCCCTGCCTCGGTCGAGGCTCTAGTTTCAGCCGGAACGCCAGAGACGGCTTCTTCGAGTCGCGCGATCAGCAGGGGAACACATCTGTCGACCACTAGAGGACGCCCTGCGACGAGGATGATGGCGTCGTCGACCCCGCTCCGCAGTTCAGCCCTGAGATTTGCCTCCTCGGCTTCTGGGAGACCCTGCTTTCGAAATTCGTCGGAGTGAATGATCCCTCCGAGGGAGTTTGCCCTGGCTACCTCGGCGACCTCCTTCCCAAGCCTGATGTCCTGATAGGGCTCCCAGCCCATCAGCCCGCCCAGGCCCGAAGCAACTATGGCGACAGCCTTGCCCCCATCAACGAGCTCCCTTCTCGCAATCTTTGAAGCGGTTCCGGCCATGACTCCTGTCACATCCCGGGCCTTGCACTTGATTCGCCTTACCCCCTTTTCGCCCAGCTTCTCTGCGATGCGAACCAGGCCCAACTGCCTCTTCCTTTCATATTCCACCACCTTTGGCAGGAGGTTCAGCCTTTGGACTCCCTTGACCTCGACGACCTTTCCACCCATTAGGGACACATTGAGGTCCTGCCTGATCGTTCCCAAGCCTCGCGCGACGCGCCCCGTCGACCTCAGCGCCCTTCCGAGATGCAGGGCGACCTTAGCTACGAACTCCGGGTCTCCGGGAACAGGGTCAAGGGCGACCTCGACAAGCGCGACCCCGAGCCTGTCGAGCGCAAACCGCCTTGATGATCCGTCCTCGCCAAGGATCCTCGCTGCGTCTTCCTCCAGAGTTATCGACTGAACACTAACCTGGGTACCATTGACCTTGAACGACCCACCGAGACCGACGACGGCAGTCCTCTGGAAGCCTGGGGTGTTGGACCCGTCAATGACGATCTTCCTCATCACGTGCACTTCGTCGACGAGCCTGGAACCGAGAGTCTTAGCGACGAGCAGGGCCGAGTCCAGACCCTCTTCGCTGAGCGGATGGGGAGGCTCCTCGTCAGCCTCGACCAGGCATGACGACTCGGGATTCCAAAGATATAGGTTGGACTTTGCTTTGGAATACTCGAATATCGCGGCGGGGTCGATGCGCCCGAGCTCGCTCTGTGCGGGCCTTAGTTTCCTTTCGAAGTGATATGGAAATTCCTCTGATTTTGTTGCCGGGCAGGAGCAGAAGAGTTTTGTGGGCGACGCGATCTGCTGATGGATCTCAAGTCCGACCCTGACTCCAGCTGACAGCGGAGTTGTCATAGGGGCTCGCCTGGGAAAGTCCGTGAAGTCGTTTCGCCAGCTATGCTGGTGGCCATCATTTCTTTCGCCTTTGCCAGAGAGTGGCTGTTGCCCAGGACCCACATCGCCTTGACCAGCGCCGTTTCACCCAGCATGTCCTCGAGAGGTAGGACCCCGGCATGAAGGAGATCCCGCCCTGTGTCGTACACATTCAAGTCGACCCTCCCGCCGATGCACTGGGAGGTCATGCACGCCAGGCCGCCGCCATCGACGAACAGTCCGAGTTCACGCACTACCTCCTTGCTGACGTGGCCAAGGCCGGTCCCTTCGATGACAATCCCTTTGGTCCCCAACTTCCTCGCCGCTTTGATCAGGCCGGCAGGCATCGACGGATAGAACTTCAACAGGACAACCTTCTCCTCGAATTTCATCTTGGGGGAGAACGATGAGGCCCCCCGTTTTGGAAGGTCTTCTGAGACGTACTCTGCCCCTGACTCCCCCCAGACGGCGGCCAACGGGATTCCGACGGAAACGAAGGCGTCCCTCCTGCTTGTATGATTCTTCCTGACACGGGTTCCCCTGTGCAAGGCGACCCTGTCGTCGCTTTCCCCGAGATGCATTGCGACATACACACCAGCGAACCCGGCCGTCCCCGCGGCCGAGACTCCTGCAATGAGGTTGATGGGTCCGTCGGAAGAGGGCCGGTCGGAAGACCTTTGGGCTGCGACGAGTATTACGGGAACAGGAACCCCTTCCAGAGCGAAGCTGAGGGCGGCAGCGGTGTAGCCCAAAGTGTCGGTGCCGTGCGTTATGACGACTCCTTCGAACCCCTCGTCGACCGCTTTACGCACCCTCTGGGCAATCTTCGTCCAGTGGCTCGGTCGCATGTTCTCGCTGAACACGTTGAATAGTATCTCGGGTTGGACCTTCGCGACCCCTGATAGCTCGGGAACCAGCGAGTGAAGGTCCGCCGAAGAGACCGCAGGGTGGACTGCTCCGGTCCTATAGTCGATTCTGCTTGCTATCGTCCCCCCGGTCCCGATAATTAGCACACGTGGGAGTCCCTTCGAAGGCTTAGGCGGTGGGGAAGCGGAGAAGGAAGGCTTCTCACCCTTGGATTTCACCCTCGCGCTCTTCAGTTCGGAAACTTTGAGGCCCACGTTGTACCCTGAGCTTAGCTTGAGAACAACATGGTCTCCATCCCCGTAGACGTATCTTGGAACCAGGGTCCCAGAGACCGTCCCCCAGGACGTCACCACCTCAAGGACATCGCCAATCGAGGCCCCCGCCTTCTTCAGAAAATTGAGGGAGCTCCCCTTGTAGCCGGCGAGGTCCTCCATGCAGAGCGAGAGTCGAGCCACTGCGGTCTTAAAGCATTATTTCACTCGCGCACCGAAATGGTTAATGCGAGAGGCGCAACCGGGAAAACCGATTTCACTCAGGGTGTATAATGCATGGCATCAAAAGGAACCGTCTCGGTCGAAGTTTCGGGCCTGAGGCGGGAATTCAAGGGTAAAGGGTCGCCCGTGGTGGCCCTCGACGGCGTCAGCCTGAAGGTTGGCGTGGGGGAAATCTTCGGGGTCCTCGGGCCCAACGGAGCAGGTAAGACTACCATGATCAGAATCCTCTCTACACTCCTCCTCCCGACCGGCGGGTGGGCGAAGGTGATGGGCTTCGACGTGGAGCATGAGCCCGAGAAGGTCAGGCGGGTCATCAACATGGCCAGCGGTGCAGAGAAGGCCGGGTACGACTTCATCAGTGCAAAGAGGAACCTATGGTTCTTCTCTCAACTCTATGGAATCCCCAGCGAAATTGCGGAGAAGAGGATAATGGAACTCAGCGAAATGCTGGGCCTAACAAAATATCTCGACAGGAAATTCTATGCCCTTTCGACGGGGTACAGGCAGAGGGCGACCATAGCCAGGGCGTTCGTGAACGAGCCGAAGGTGGTCTTCCTCGACGAGCCCACAATCGGGCTGGACGTGATGACTGCGAGGAGCATCAGGGAATTCCTTCAGAAACAAGCCAGGCGAAGCGAGAGGACCATAATCCTCGCCTCCCATAACATGGCCGAGGTCGAAGCGATTTGTGAAAGAGTGGCGATCATAGACAAAGGAAAGATTATTGCAGCGGGGACTCCAGAGGACCTCAAACGTTCTCTGGGGGCTCCAGCCCTGGTGATGGAGGTCTCCCCTCCCCAAAGCGGGTTCGAGATGCTCAGCAGGGTTGAAGGGGTCAAGGGGTTCACATCGTCCACCGAAGAAGAGAGAGGGCTGTCGACAGTTCAGATTGTCGTCGAGACGGACACTGCCGCGAGGGCGGCTGAAGACGCAGTCAAGAGAGAAGGGCTCAAGGTCGTGGCGTCCTGGAGGAAACAGGCCACCCTTGAGGAGGTTTTCGTCGCCCTCGTCGGAAAAGGGTTCAAAGAAAGGGAGCAAGATGTCGTTTAGTCCCTGGGTCAGGACGATGAAGGCGAGGGCCCTGGTTAGGCTTTGGAGTATTTTCGGGGAGCCCCTCTGGATCGTGGTAAGCATGGGTTTCCCAGTCCTCTCATCCCTTGCATTGTCTCTGCTCTACTACAGCATTGGCGCCTCGAATTATGTCGGGTTCGCAGTCCTGGGCGGGGTGATGGTCTCCTTCTGGGGAAACGTCCTCTGGTCGATGGCCAGCCAGTTCAACTGGGACAAGCAGGAGGGGCTGTTCGAAATTTACTTGACGTCTCCCGCCCCAATCTCCGCGATACTCATCGGGATGTCGGTTGGTGGCATCATCGGGACAGTGCCATCTGCTCTGATCGTCACAGGTATCGGCTGGGTTCTTTTCCATCCCGCGGTCAACGCCGTCTGGGGAGGAGTGATGCTTACCTTCGGCCTCACGCTCGCTTCCCTTTACGCAATGGGGATGACGTTGTCTTCGCTTTACCTTGCCTACGGGAGGGAGGCTGAGTCGCTCAACGAAGTGCTCCAAGAACCTGTGTCAATGCTATCCGGACTGTACTTCCCCTCGCTCGGAGCCCGCTCACCGTTCCCATTGGCTATTCAGGCCGCGGCTTCCCTGATTCCACTCACCATCGGAATGGACGCCCTTAGGAAGACTCTGTTCTATGGAAACGACATCGGGCAGGTGTGGCCGGACCTCGCCATCCTTGCGGTGATGGCCGTCGTGTTCCTATTCCTTTCAACTTACACTTTGAAGTATCTTGAAAACATTGGGCGGAGGGACGGGACCATAGCGGTGAGGATCCGATGACAAGCCTGAGACCCATACTTGCGTCGGCGTGGATGGGCCTCCAGCACGACATCGCTTGGACGACGCCTGCCCTTTCGGTCGCCTTGAGGGTGGTCGCTCCCTTCGCATCCGCAATGACAGTTTCCATAATCTATTGGTTCGGGACCACGAGCGCCTCAGCGGGGTTGTTCAACCCTGACCGTCTGGCCTACGTCTTGATCGGGTCGACCCTCTATGCCCATGTCGCTTCCTACGCGTGGGTCCCGACTGTGGCAATAGCCGAGGGGAAGAACCTGTCAGTATTTCCCCACATCTACATCACGTCACGCTCTACAGCGTTCTACGTCGCCGGGAGAGTTCTCTCATCATTTGTGATATCTACGATTACTTCTGTGGCAGCATTGGTTCTGGCTTACGCCGCCCTTGGCTCATTCCTTGGGACACAGATCCCCGCGACGGTGTCACTCTTGTCGGCCGTCATGGTCGCGGCGGCCCTGGTGGCCAACATACCAGGAGCCCTGGGCCTTGGATTCCTCCTCGGGGCGTATTCGTTGTATGCCAGCAAGTTCGAGTGGTCCCTCCCGGGGTATGTGGCGGGGCTTCTGATGGTCTTCTCGGGGGCCCTTTTCCCGACGAGCATCCTGCCTTGGCCTATCTCCGTCGGGGCCCAATACCTGCCATTCACCCAGTTCATCGCGGCAGCGAGAGAAGCGCTTCTCCCCGGCTCTTCGGGAGACTACGCGACCTCGATGGGACTTTGTCTGTTAGGCGGGGTAGCATTACTCTTGGTAAGCTTATTGGTGTACTTCGCTTCCGAGAAGAAGGCGCGAAAGGACGGCGTGATTGACAGAAGGCTTGCCTAGCGCAGAGCCTTCGCCATATACGGGCCATCTCGTTCGTATCCCAGCTTTCGGTAATAGTTCCGGGTCCCGACGGCGCTGGTGACGAGTATTTTCTTAAACCCGAACTCCTCGGAAGCAATTCTCTCCGCCCTCGTCATCAAAGATGCACCAATGCCTTTGTGCTGCCAGGCTGCTTTTTCCCTCCGGCCGACCTCGACAGCCTTGCCGTAGACTCTGAGTTCCCGCACTACAGCGGCATCCTTCATTTCTGGTCGATGAGCCTTTTCTGAAGGAACGCGAAGCCGGACGAAACCGGCAATCACCCCTGTCTTCCTGAATTCATATGAGCCAAAGACCTCTTGGGAGCCGGATGCAGAATATCGAAGCTCCACGTATTCGAGCGAGTCATCCTTGCCAAGGGTTTCAGGGTCCCTTAGGACGACCTCCCTGCATCTGATGCATCGGCACGAAAAACCCTTCTCCTTCGCCCTTTGAAGGACGAGCTGCCTCAGGTTGCCGTTCCTTACGCCGCCTTCGATTTCTTTCGGAGGAATCTCTCTCTGAATTCTCATTATTCTGTGCCAGGTCGGGACAAACCTCTTCATCTCGCTCAATAGATCGACGACTGTTTCGAGCTCGTACGGTCGGAAGAGGCCCCGCTCGAACTGTCGGGCCAGGGAGGTCCCAGGGATGACGAGGGTCGGGTAGAACTTTGACATGTCGGGCCTGAATTGTTCATCTTCGAACATTCTCCGCAGGTCTGCGAGGTCTTCGTCCGGGTTTGCCCCAGGAAGGCCTGGCATCATATGAACGGTCACCTTGAGCCCGGCGTCCCTTGCCGTTTGCAGGGCACGGATCGAATCTTTCACGGTGTGGCCACGATTGTTCTTCGCCAAGACATCGTCATGCAGGCTCTGAACCCCAACTTCTAGCCTGGTAATCCCGTAGCTAAGCATCAGGTCGATATCTTCGGGGCGGCACCAGTCGGGCTTGGACTCGAGGGTAAGGCCTACGCAGCGACTGGCCGAATTCTCGTTGAGCTGCTGTGCTGACTCAAGGCTGGAAGAAATTGCGCCGTTGAGCCCGTCGTAGACCCCCTTGACGAACGAAAACTGGTATTCTTTCGGTACGGCGATAAACGTCCCGCCTTCGATTATAGTCTCGACCTTGCTTACCTCATGCCCGTTGGCCTCGTACTTGGCAAGGCAATTCCTTGCCTGGAGGAAGGGGTCGAACGCGTATCTGAGGGCCGACTTCATTCCCGGGCTCTCCGGGAGATATGACTGGGGCGTTCCAATACTCGGACCCCCAGGGCAGAACACACATGTCCCATGTGGACACAAGAATGGCGAAGAAAAGACGGTAACAACGATTATGCCAGAGGCGCTCCTCCGCGGGTGGACGCGTAGCATCTCCTCGAAGGCACCACGCGTTCCTGAAGGAAGATCTGCCAGTATCTCCGAGTTTGAGATGTAGCGGTTGAGCGAGAAATCTACTGCTGTTTTCTTCTTCAGTTTTTCGAGTTGATCCCTAGAGCCTACCTTCCCCTGGGAGAGTTGGTCGGCTATGTAGGCCGTTGCGTCATGAATTTTATCGAGGGACTGGGCGGTCACCGGCGCATCCAGTTCTGGCCTGGCTTGCGCTTCAGAGTAAAGCGTTTCTCGTAGGTCCGCTTGTTCCTGACCTTGGGTATTTTTCCTCGCTTAGGCTTACCCTCTAATTTTGGGGTCTGGCTTCGGACTCAAGGGCTCTTTTGGAGAGTTTCCCTGCCTTGGTGACTGAAGGCAGGCAGCTTTAGACTGGCCTGCTGACTTCCGTGGGTCGGCAATTGTTTCTCTTACCTCCTGAATTCAGGCTACCGAGGTCGGGATTTAATCTTTCTTAACTCAAGATATGCTTGAGAAAGGCAGGCCCTATACTCTCGACTGAGTCTGTTGTTGAAGGAAAGACCACCTTGGTTCTGTCAAAGAAATGAGACAGCGAGTTTAGGCGTGAAAGCCTGTCCTCGGTTGAGGCATGACTTGGCTTCCACATTTTCTCCGTCTCTACCTCAACTGCGATAAGCTCCTGCCCATAGAAAACGATGGCGTCAGGTATTCTTTTCTCCTTGATGTACTCTGACAGCGTGAAGACCCTGCAACCCTTTGCCCGAAGGTTATCTGCTAGCCATTGAACTACAGTATCATGGGATTTGCGGGATTTGATTCTCTTGGCTAAGATTCCTGGGTCATTGTTTAGCCGATTCAAGAATGAAGCCTTCGCGACCGAATTCGCCGACATCCTCGCCTTGATTTCGCGCGCCCTGTCATCGCCTACCCACGATTCTAATGTCCGCCCTTTGTTGGGCGAGATTGATCCCTTCTTGAAGAGCCCGTTGTTCTTAGTCAAGCCCAAACGATATCCCTCCTTCAAGCAAACCTGGCTGCAATATTTCTTCTCCCCGTTCGTTGTAGACCCACAAACCAGACACTTGGGCACGTGGAACTCGGTTTGCATTAATCAGAATTGAGATTTAAGCGGACCACAATCCCCCCCAAGTTAAGTAGGGAGGGAATTCCGAAAGTGATAAGATACTTGGACGAACTCTATGACCAGCACCCATTAAACACTTTAATGGACAGAATCGAGAGCGGGCTCGAACCCCATTGGAGGAAGGAGCACACGACTCTGATACGGATTTCGAGGCGCTCCGCCAGAAAAGCATCGCGGCCGCCGAGGCTGTCATACGAGAAGCCTCTTCGAGGCCCGACCTGCATCTTGTCCAAGCAATTCAAGCCCTAGATGACACTGACAAGTATCTGAACATCACCGCGACTCGGGCCTCCGAGTGGTACGGGCTCCACTTTCCCGAGCTGCCCCAGATGCTTCAGGACAACGTCGTGCTTTGCAAACTCATTTCCGAGGTCGGATCCCGGGAGGCTTTCTCCCCAGAGAACCTCGCAGGGAGAGGGTTCACGGACAAGAAGGTTGAAGCAATCATAACCGCGAGAGACAGGTCAAAGGGGGGGACAATCTCCGATGGTGACTTGGGAAGGGTCAAGACATTGGCTACACTCGCTGTTCAACTCAGCACATTGAGGGCTGGGCTCAATGATTACGTTGAGTCGCAGATGAAGCGGATCTCTCCAAACGTTTCAGAGGTCGCGGGAGCGACTATCGGGGCGAGACTTATGGCGAAGGCAGGTGGGTTGGACAGACTGGCGTCTATGCCAGCGAGCACAATACAGATCCTCGGGGCGGAGAAGGCTCTCTTCAGGTCTCTTCGCACCGGAGCGAGGCCTCCTAAGCACGGCATCCTGTTCCAACACCAGGCCGTCCATACTGCTCCGAAGTGGCAGAGGGGGAAGGTCGCCCGGACCCTGGCCAACAAGATAGCAATTGCGGCCCGGGTCGACTACTACAGAGGGTCGGCAGACGCTTCGATCAAGGCGAGTCTCGACAAACGCCTGGAGAGCATCAAGGAGAGGTACAAGGAGCCGCCAGAGAGGAGACCCGAGCCTAGATTCCGCCAGAGAAGGGACGAAAGGCCCCCAAGGCGCAACAAGCCCCGGCGAAGATGAGTTCCCTTCTGAAGGAGGACAGGAAGGGTAGGACTACCCTCCTAACAAAGAACCTTACCCCGGGCAAAAGAGTCTACAACGAAGAACTCATCCTCAGGGATGGCGTCGAGTACAGGACCTGGGACCCGTTCAGAAGCAAGCTTGCAGCAGCCATCCTCAAGGGACTTCGCGACGACCTTGTAGGGGACGGGAAAAAAGTGCTCTACCTCGGAGTGTCCACCGGGACCACGGCATCGCATGTTTCTGACCTAGTAGGGCCGACAGGGCTGGTAGTCGGGGTGGAGTTTGCGCCAAGGGTAGCCCGGGAGTTCGTTGAGCATGTTGCACGGGAGAGAAAGAATGTGATCCCGTTTGTCGCCGACGCGCGAGACCCCTCGAAGTATTCAGTCGCGAGGATGGATGTAGTGTACTGCGACATCGCACAGCCCGACCAGACGGAAATCGCGGTGGACAATTGCGAAAAGCTCCTGAAGAAGGGTGGGACCCTACTCCTGGTGGTCAAGGCGAGGAGCATCGACGTCCTCAAGGACCCCAAACATGTGTTCGCCGAGGAGAAGCTGAAGCTCGAGAAGGCGGGATTCAAAATACATGAAGTCGTTGAACTCAGTCCCTTCGAAAAGGACCACGCGTTGATCTTTGCGACGAACTAGAAAGAAGTGATTAGGCTCTGCTGGAGGTTTTGCCATGTCTTCCAGCTCTTCCTGGCGTATCCTGGCAAGGATTCCCCCCTGAGCATCCTGTTCTTGAAGAACGCCCTGGTCGCCGGGTCTGACGGGTAACCGGACCCGAACTCCCCATAGACTTCCCTCAGGAGCTCGACCTCTCTGTCCCGATTCACTTTCGCGATTATGGATGCGGCAGAGACGACCGGGTAATCCCTGTCCGCCTTGTGGGCGGCGAACACTTTGCACTTGGCTTCGAGGTTCCGGACGATGTCGTCCCTGAATCTCTCCGGAATGACATCCGACGCGTCAACCGTGACCCTGCTCGCCCCCAGCTTGTCGATTACGCGGGCAAAATGAATGGCTTCAAGATAGTTCAGTTTCCGCAGCTTCGTTCCGGTCGTGACGACGAAGTCTATTTCATCTGGGGTGATCATGGTCCAATGAACTTTTTCGGACACCTCCATAATTTGGGGATAGAGCCGTTCCCGTTTCGCAGAGGAAAGTTTCTTCGAGTCTTTGACGCCCATTTTCTTCAGGGCCTTCGCACCTTCTGGGCTGACGGACACTCCCGCTACGACCAGGGGTCCAAGCAGGCACCCCCTTCCGGCTTCGTCAAGGCCCCCAACGAAGTTTTCTTGGCCCCTCAATCACAACGCCAGCTCACTGTGCTTTCGGGCCTCCGACAGCCGACAACAGAGCGGCCCCTAGCTCCTCGCCACTCGCATCCCGGTTCTCGACCGACAGAGTCAGAATGGTCTGGGTTTTACCCCGCAGCTCGTTGAGCAGATCGTCGTCCAGTCTCTCGTGGACCACAGCAAGGATCGGCCTCCCAGACTCTATGCACTTCTTAACCGCGCGTCTGAACTCAGGGCTCACGAGTTCCATCGGACCCACTTCGTCGATGACGATGAGCTCAGACGAAGTTGCAGCCGCCGCCAAGCCCGTCGCCCCTATCTCTGCCAAGTCCGTAAGATTGACTCTGTACCTACCGACTCTTGGCCCGAGCTTTGTCTCGACAGAGGCCAGTTCTCCTTTCCTCCCCGTGGTCAAGTCCAGGATTTCGAATCCTACTCGAGCCCCCTTTGACCGGCGCTCGTATGTGGTGCAACCGCCGACGATCACGCCGGCGCTCTTCACGCGCATGATCACCTTCGAGACCAGAGTCGACTTTCCGACGCCAGGAGGGCCAGTCACAAGCCAGATTCCTCCCAAACCGGGCACCTTGTAGTCTGGGAGTACATGAACGTACCACTGTTTGGATTGCCGTGGAATAACTTAACTTCGCCACCTGACCCCGAGACGGAAGCGAAATTTGAGGTTCATCGAGCATGTCGAGGGTAGGACGAAATTAATCGTCCCTAAACGGAGTCTTGCGGAAGACCCGCCACCGACCTCCCCCGTCTTCTTCAACCCTGCCGCGTCGCTGAACCGCGACATCAGTGTTGCAATCACTTCAGCTACTCGAGGCACAACGTTTTGCGATTCCTTGGCTGGAGTGGGAGCAAGGGGTCTGCGAGTGGCCAACGAGGTCGAGTGGATTGAAAAGGTCGCTTTGGTTGACTTCAACTCCAAGGCGTTGCGCCTGGCTGAGAAATCAGCGGTCCTCAACGGCGTGAAGCGCAAATGCGAATTTTCAACGTCGGAAACATGCTCATACCTCTATTCGAGGTTCGGGCGAGACCAGAAGTTCGACTATGTTGACGTCGACCCCTTCGGGACACCCGTGCGCCAGCTGCAAGCGGCGCTCAGTGCGACTGAGGACGACGGGGTCCTTTCCATTACAGCAACGGATACTGCTGTGCTATGCGGGGTCTATCCGCAGGTGTCGCTTAGAAGATACGGGGCGTACCCGCTCAACAACAATTTCCATCACGAAACAGCTGTCAGGATCCTCATCGGGGCCCTGGCTCGCCTGGGTGGAACGCTCGACACAGGCATCGAATCTTTGGTCGCACACTCGACAAAACATTACCTTAGGATATTCGTGAGGGTAAAAGTCGGAGCGTCGGAGGCGGACTCGGCGCTCGGTCAATTGGGGTATGTCGCTTGTTGCAGGGCCTGCGGACATCTCTCCCAGTCGGCCGAGGTCCAGCGATCCTGCGATGAATGCGGAGGAAGGGTCAAGACCGCCGGACCATTGTGGCTTGGGGCCCTGATCGACGACTCCTTGGCCGTCGCGGCGGAGAAGGCGGCTAAGAAGGCCGGACTGATCGGTGCGGGAGACGTGCTGACCTCTCTGGTGGGGGTTGACGGCTATCCGCCATGGAGTTATGACATAGACGAGATATGCTCGCTCCTCAAGATCCCCACAGTGTCAGAGTCTGAAGTTAGGAGAAGGCTCGAGGGGTCCGGGTACACAACCCTCCGCCAGCCTTTCGAGCTGACCGGTCTAAAGACAGACGCGGATTTCGAAGAATTGAAGAACGCGGTCCAGAGCGCCGCGACCGAATCGCGGGTGAAGAGTCTAGCGAGATGACTCGGGCCTGGCAATAAGCTGGCGAATGCCTTCGCAATAGTAGTACAGCTCAGAGCTCGCATTCCGACTGGCGGCGGGTTTGATCACCCTCACGACGCTAAACCTCCTTCTGAATTCGTCTCTTACCTCCTGAGCCCTCTCGCCTTCGAACAACTTGAAGAAAGCGCCGCCGCCTGGCTTCAACAATGAAGAGGAAAGTTCCAGGGCTCTTAGGGTAAGGTCTACCTGTGTAGTCTGATCTAGCTCCCACACCCCGGAGACTTCCGGGGAAAGGTCGGATAGGAGGGCATCAGCCTTGCCTCCCAATGCCTTGGTGACTTGGGATGGAAGATTTGGATCGTTGACGTCGGATTTCAAAAAGACTACGTTCTTCTCTTTCAACTTTGCCGCTTGCAGGTCCACTCCTACGACCAAGCCCCTGGGGCCCACAAGTGCAGACACGACCTGCAGCCAACCGCCAGGTGCCGACCCCAAGTCGACCACCTTCCCTCCTTCCTTGATGAATTGGTACCTCTCGTTGGCCTCAATCAGTTTGAACGCCGCCCGGCTCTTGTATCCCTGCTCCCGGGCGAGGCGTCTGTAGAGGTCTCTCCTCGCTTCGTTGAGCCTCATTTCCTTGAGAGCTCTACGGGGTTGAAATGAGATGGGAGGAGTTTCTCCGCCGACCCATCCTCCGAGAAGCCGTCGATTCCACGCCTGAGTACCTTCATCTTCGGGTTGAACTCCACCATCACTTGTCGGCAGGCGCCGCACGGCTTTGTGAAGTCTTCGGATTTGCCAACGACTGCTATGGCCAAAATCTTACCGGCCCCTTCGGAGACCGCCTTGAAGATAGCCATCCTCTCTGCACAGACGGACAGTCCGAACGACGCGTTTTCTATGTTGGTGCCAGAGAATATTGTTCCATCGGCGGTGAGGACCGCGGCTCCAATCTTGACACCCGAATAGGGTGAATAGGCGCGAGACCTTGCTTTCTTCGCTGCTTCTATCAGTGTGCTGTACCGACCCTTTCCTGCCATTTCGGGGGGCACTACCTTGCAGCTACGGCTTTTGCCTCGGCCACCTGGGCACGGGCCGCTCTGGCCTCTTCGATGACCCAGGGGCCTATCCACGGGCAGACGTAGGGGCTTATCTCGCCGTCAACTGAGCACTTGGACTCGTACTGGCAGACTATGCAAGGGGCCTTCTCTATGGAGGTCATATCTGTCGGGAACCTTAGCGGTGTAAGCTTGTAGGTCCACCTCCCCTCTTCGAGGACCTTCACCCTGCCGATGAGACCACGCCTCTCGAGCCTGATGGCTAGGCGCGACCCGTCCCTGCTCGTAAGACCCAATTCCTTCCAGATCTCGCTCTGGAGGACCCCTTCCCTCCCCCTTTCGACCACCAACTTGTATACTCGGGACGTAAGGTCAACGAGCTCTTCCTCGGTCCGTTCGACCGGTTCGGGGGGAGCGGCAGACTTCGACTTAGCCTGCTTCTTCGTGGCCTTTGCCCTGGGTTCTCGTTTTGACTCTGACTTTTGTTTCATTTGGCGACTGCGAACTCCTGTCTAATCACGTAGTTGTCGAGTATCTCCCTGCATCTATTTCTTACTGTCACTTCGGTCACTTCGGCGAACTCTGCGACCTCTCTCTGCGGTAGGTGCTCCCCGACCATGACCGAGGAGAGATAGACATACGCTGCGGCGAGCCCTGCCGGGGCCTTCCCGCTAGAGATCTTTGAGTCGCTTGTTTTCAGCGAGAGGTTGAGGGCGAGATGCTCGACCTTCGTGTCGATTTTCGCCATATTGACGAGCTTCGATATGTATTTCTCCACTGATGGCGGCGGGACATACTCTTTCTCGACTTCCTTTAGGACAAGTCTGAAATATCTTGCGACGCTTCCCTTCTCCATCCCTGAAGCTCGAGCCACTTCCTTCAGTGTTCTCGATACTCCGCACTTTCTGCAGGCCAAGTAAACCGTTGCGGCAGTCATACCAAGTATCGACTTGCTCTTCGCCACCTTCATCCGCGCCGAGGTCCTGTAGATCTGGGCCGCGGTTTCTGCCACGTTGTCGGGCAGGTTCAGGGAATCGCAGAGCTCGCTAATCTTGGAGAGCACGTTGGACAAGCCTCTCTCTTCACTGTTTATCGTCCTTGACCTGCTCTGCCACTTCCTCATCTTCTCGACCGTCGCTCTCATCGCCGGGTCGAGGTACTTCCCATGAGAATCGCGCATCGTCCGGCTAATTTCAGTGCTTAGGCCGAAGTCGTGAAGCGCGAGGGTGGTGGGGGAGCCTACTCTGACTCGCCTGTTCTTTTCTTCAAGGTCCATGGCCTTCCATTCAGGGCCTGAATCAGCAGGAGAAGAGGTTACGTACCCGCAGGTGGGGCAAACCTGTTCCCCCTTCTCGGAATCGCCGATGAGCCTGTTCCCGCAGACCGGACACGACGTCCTGAAGCTGTCGTCTCTGCTGGTGTTCCAAAGGCTCGTTTCTATCACCTGTCTACAAACACGGGGTCTCCGGACTTGCCGAGCCTGCTGCTGACGACGGCGATGGACGCGTAGGGAGATTTCACTGGTCCGATGAGCTCGACGACCTTCCCGAGCCTTCGCCCTCCCTCTTCGAGGGCTAGAACTCCTGGACTTACCTCCTTAGACAGGCGAACAATTAGTCGGCCGCTTTTGGCCTGATGAAGAATAATGCCGACCTGTAACAAGAAATGAATGCGACGGTCTTCTTGCCTTTAAACCTTCGTGGCGTTTGCTATCTTTTGCGACCGGGCTGCGTCTTGGATTGCTTTCTCTGGGCCAGCCCTCGGACTACTGAAAGTTCCTTTGCGATCCTGAGCAAGAGGCCTCGCTTTGGATTGGACTTTAACACCGAAACGTACCCAGATTCCTTGGAGGGGAGAGCGGGGTGTCTTGCGGGTTGCGGTTGGGGCTGAATGTTCAACCTGCGGCATGCCTCTCCAAGCTCTTGGAGGGTTGGCGCCCTTGTCGCAGAGCTCAAGGGAACACGTCTCCCTTCCCTGCGTTTGAGCTCTGAGTCGAAATAGTTCAGCCAGAAGACGTGCCTTCCGTATTCTTTCATTTCTTGGTCGTAAGCACTGCGTTGACTACGCCGTCGTCAGTTGGCCGGGATGTCACCACCGCTTCCCCCGCTTCGGTCTCAAGAAGGGCACCCTTCGTTATGACTCCCCTCCTTTCATAGTCCCTGTTTGCAGGGCTCTTCTTCACTCTGAGGATCTTGGATTTCTTCGCCTTCCCGCTCGAATCAGATACATTGGCGAAGTCTGCAAAAACGACCCCAGAAGCGATGGTCCCCCCTCTTTGGCGGATCGGCCTCCTTGAGGTAGGGCCGACAAGGGGCTCAATGGCGTACCCGTCCTTCTCGTAGGCCCGTCTCCCCCGCGATGGCCTCGACCGGCCCCCGGTCGACTTTCGCTTAGCCAAATTCTCAATGGGTCGTGTCAAAGTCTTGGACGCTTCCGATGCGGCGCCCCCCTCCGCCGGGTGTTAAGCCTTGTGATTCGCCGGACACTTTGGGCGAGCGAATTCATCGCAGAGATAGTGTCCTGCCTTCGAGCTGCCTCTTCATCGAGGTTAGGTCGGTGCTGAGTCCAAAGTATTCAGCGAAGCGCACCGTCGTCCGGTACGCCTTGCTCCTTCCCTGCCTTTCCTCGGCGATGAATCCAACTTCCTCCAGCTCCTTTAGGTGCTGGTAGGTAGCTGAACCTCTCCTCTGAACGAGCTCTGCGGAAGTCATGGGTTGGAAGAATGCGATGAAGGAAAGGGTCCTGAGGGATGCCTTGGAAAGGAGCGGGCGGGTGGCAAACTTCCTCGCTGTCTGGGTGTACTGTGCCTTCAATTGCATGGCGAACTTCGGCCCTGGGTATTCGACGACCTCGACTGCCTGCATGGTCCCGTTGACCATCTTTGCAATCTCACGGGCGACTGCGGTCGCCTTCCTCTCCGACACTGTTCCCGCGACGTGGGCGATCTCTTCTATTGTCAGAGGCCTCCCCGCGGCATAGAGGGCTGCCTCCACCTTCGCCATGACCTCACGCGGCGGAAGCTCCTTCAGCGTTTCACTCAAATTGTCCCACCGACACTACCAGCGCATCCTCGTCCGACTCCTCTTGGTTGATCACGACTTCGCCGCTGTTGGCCGCGAACAGGAGGAGGATGAAGACGCGGGCGGCGTCGATTGGTTTGAGACCCCTAAGAAGCTCAGAGAGCATCGTCCGGCCCGTTGCCTTGAGTCTATCCACGAGTATCTTCCTGAACTCGGATAGAAGGCCCTGGAGTGAAATCACGTAGTCGTCTATGTTGGGAGGGGTAAGGTCAGCCAGCGAGAGCGGGTTTCTTTCAGCTCCCGTTTCTTCCTCTACGACGATCTCCTGAAGGATCCGGCCCAGCTCATCAAAGAGCTCTTCGACGTTGGTGGAATAGACTTCGTACCTGAAGGGCATGATGATGATCTGCGGTGGTTCAGAGCCGTCGAAGGTCTTGCGTTGCAGCCTAAGTCTTTCGAAGAGGAAGAGTGTCTCAACCTTGAGCCGGTAGATCGTGGCCGACGACAGGGCCGCCGTCCCTGCCGCCCTCATGTCAATCATGTCAGTCTGAGAGATCGCTTTGAGGAACATATCCAGGAGTTCCGACAGGTTGATCTCCCAGGGGCTCTTGCGCTTGGCAAGGGTCGGGTCGATCAGCACATTGAGCGGGGGCCTAGAGAGCAGGGAGGAACTAGACACGGCTGGGCACCTGCGCAGGTTTGTAATGGACTACCCTGGAAACGCCCCCGGCTGAGTAGACCCCGTAGGTCATGTCACTCTCTGCCACGAACATGTCTCTGAGGGTGATGGCGATTATCTGAGCCTCGGAAGACTTCTCCTTCAGGAACCGGGCAAGGCTGTTCGAATTGATGGCGTCCAAAGCGGCGTCAATCTCGTCGAACAGGTAGAACGGATGCTGCTGGACGGCCTGCATGGCGAGTATCATTGACACGCCTGTGACTGCCCTCTGCCCTCCACTGTGCTGCGAGGATTCTCGGAGTCCGTTGCCGAAGTCTGCTCGCAGGAAGACCCCTCCGGTGAAGAGTTCGTCTGGGTTTTCGAGCTCGAGGAGGGCGCGGCCCCCAGTCAGGTTCTCGAAAATCGCGCTGAACTCGCTCCCAACCCTGTCGAAGGCTGACATGAAGACCTTCTTTTTCTCCGATTCCACGCTGTCGATGAAGCTGATGATTGAATTGCGTTCGTTCTCAAGCTCGTTGTGCCTGACCGAGAGGCTCTTGTAATTGACGTACATCTCGGCGTACTGCTTGTCCGCCCCCTTGTTCACGGACCCGACCACCAAGCGGTACTCCTCCTGGAGTTCACCTAGCAATGATTCGCTCCCATCGAAGAATTCTAGCTCCTGGGCATAGCCGAGCATCCGCAAGCTTCCTAGGCCATCCTCCACCTTCTCCTGCGTAGAGGCGGACTGGCTGGCCAGGGCGAACAGGTCCTTCTGGTTACCGGCGATCGAACGGGCCACGGCGTCTCGCTCCTCCTTGAGTCTCCTTGCCTTGCTGTCGAATTCGTCGAGGACGGGCTGGCTCCTTTTCGAGGAGTCCATGAGTTTAGAGATCTGTCCTTCCAGGGAGTTCCTCTGCTCCGTAAGCTCCCTTATTCTTCTGGGTGCTTCCCTAACGAACTGCTTGTTCGACTGGAGGTCTTCCGTTGCGTTGGCCAGGTCCAGTTGATTGTCTTCGAGGGCCCTGAGGAGGATATTCTCCAGGTTCGCCCGCTCGCGGTTCAGGCTAAGGTCGAGGTCCTGGATCCTGTTCCTTGTCGAATCAATCTCCGAGGAAAGCGACTGCTTCGCCCCTTCCAGCTCCGCGAGCATCGCGTCCAGACCGAGGGCTTGGGTGTCGGCAACCGCCTGCTGGAGAGATGAGATTGCCTGGGTCATCGACTCCTTGTCATCAAGATTGTGCTTCAGCTTCGCCTCCAGCCTCGTGACGGCAGCTGCCTGCTTCTGATACTCGTTGCTCATGTTCCTGAAAATGCTCCTGTACCTGCTCGCCATCTTTGTGATGGTGGTGGCCTCGGCCTTCAGGCTCGTCGTCGAAACTATCTTCTTCACTCGCTCCTTCATCAGGACGCGCGAGTTCGATTCCAGTGTGTCGAGTTCCGACTTCCGCCTTTCAATTGCGCCCTTGAGCGCTCCCACTGCGTCCTCCACTTCGCTAATCCCTTCAAGGTTCTCGAGCCCTTCGATCAGATTGACCATGAGCTCCTGGTATCCATAGCTGAATGCCCGGCCGCCAGGCTCGAAGGTCTCCCCGTCGGGTGTCACGGCTCGGACACCTTCTGAGGCCATGATGTAGCCGATGGCCTCGGATTCGACGAGGATCGAGTCCCCTGCGAGGAAGTTGGCAAGCCCTTCAAACTCTTTCTCGCACTTTATGACCTCGGAAAGTGGCCCGACGACGCCCGCGGACTTTTCCACGCTGACAGCCTTGGATGATTCGACTTCGCTGAGTGGTATTACAGAGAAACTTCTGGCCTTCAATGATTTCGCAGCTTTGATCAATTGGGTCATTGCTCTGAGGTCTTGGACGACGAAGGCCGCCATCCACCTGCCCATCACTGCGTTGACTGCTTTGGAATATTGTTGCGGATATTTCACGAGCTGGCCGAGGCGGCCCACATAACCGGGGACCCCTCCGCCATCGCAGAACTCTTGCAGCTTCATTTGACCGCTCCTTTCTCCCGCCAGGCTTTCGGACATGTGCCGGAACGCTTCCTCTTTCGAGACTTCCGAGGACGCCTTCTCGAGTATCTTCGAAGCGCTCTGGATGGACGTGACCAATTTGTCCCTCGTCTTCTCGACTCCTGCCATGTTGTTGTCTAGCTGGTCAAGCTCAGCAGTCGAGCTTTCGTAGAGCTCGAAGAGCGATTTTGTGTTCGATTCGAGCTTCGTGAGGACGCCCGAATACCCGTCTACCCTGAGCTTAAGCTCCTCTAGTCTCTTCTTTTCGACCCCCAGGTTTGCGTTGACCGCATTGATGGTGAGGTCCACCTGGCCGAGTTTTTGGCCTAGCTCGGTGAGCCTGACCTGCGCACGAGCTACCTGCTTCCCCTTCCTTTCAATTGTTGAGCGGAGCTCTTCCCCGGCGTGGAAGTATTCTTTCAGCCTTTGTGCGGATTCAGCGTGGCGAGCGTCCAGCTTCTCGATCTCCGTTGTCAGTTGTCTGACATTGGTGTTCGCTGCGTTGACCTCCTTCTGCTTGCCAGACACTGCCACCTTAAGCTGGGGGACTGTGTCGGCTTCCAGCTCGGCCACATTTGCCTGCGAGGTTTTGAAGTCGGACTCCAGTGTCTCGAGTTCGTTCCTCATTTCCGCGAGCTGGAACTGCAGTTCGACGTGGCTTGCCCCGCCTCCCTGAATGACGTCTACTATGAACCTGGTCTTCTCGTTCTCCACCTGGCCGATGCGATTTTCAAGTTCGACGAGTCGGGCCGCCTGGTCGCTCAGCCTTGCGTTGAGCTCTTGCTCTTGCGAGCGGAGTATCGCGAGCTTTTCTTTCAACTCGCCGATCTTCCTCGACGTCATCACTGCGTTGAGCCAATTGATCTGCGATTCGATTAGGTTGAACCTCACCATGTCGTTGCGCTGTGTGTCCAGGGACTCGAGAGTGCTCCTCATTTCCCCGATGCGCGCCATCGCAACCTCCAGCCTCTGGTCGGCCTGGCCGAGTTGCCTCTGGGCTTCCGATTTTCTTTCGTCGAACTTCGAAATCCCTACGACTCCTTCGATAACCCTCCTCTTCTCCTCCGGTGTCAAGTCGGCCATTTTCGTGGCAGCGCCCTGGGCCACGACATTGAAGCCCCCTGGAGAAAGGCCTGCGAGGTCTATTATGTCGGTGAGGGCGCCTCTGGTTGTCTTCCTTCCGTTGATATAGTAGCTGTTGTCCCCGTCTTCCTTCAGCTCTCTGGTCACAGTCACCAGGTCCGAGTCGAAGGGAATTGCCCGGTCGGCGTTATCGAACTGAATACTCACACGGCATGAGCTTGGTTTGCCTGGGTTGGAAGTGTCATCGGTCTTTGGCTCAAAGATGAGGCCTGAAAGGCGCCCGTTGGCTGCCCTGAGCGCCTTCGGTGAGTTCTCTCCTATGGCAAATGTTATCGCATCGGCAAGGTTCGACTTTCCGCTCCCGTTAGGACCGGTAATGACCGTGAAACCTTTCTCGAAGTTCACCACCGCGGTCCTGGGGCCCGCAGACTTGAAACCGCGCATCTCCAGCCTTCGAATATACGTCACAGCCTGAATTGCCCCGACTGGAAGACACGTTAGAGAATGGATATAAGCGCTTGGTTTTTGGAGAGCAAGAAGTTGACGGTTTACGCCCAACGGCGTAAGAGGCTGCTCTCCCTTGCCCGGGGGAAAGAGGTCGTCACCATGACCGCGGCCAACACGTTCTGGCTCACCGATTTCTGGGGCGGCGGGGCTGCAATCGTCCTTCCTGACAAGACTGTGGTCGTAACTAGCCCTCTGGAGGCAGATAGGGCAGAGGAACAGGGAGAGGAGGTCGAGGTCGTCGTAGTCAAGGGATGGAAGGAAATCCCAAGCGCGCTGGTGAAACGACTCCGGGGCCGCCGGGCGGTCACGGACGACGACTCGCTACTACGGAGTTCCAGGGGGTTCAGGGCTGACCCGGGCCTCTTCCACATGGGAAGGCGAGTCAAGGACAAGATAGAAGTTGAGCGGATACGGAGGGCCTCGCAAGCCCTGGACAGGATATTCGAGGGTATGCCTCACCAGCTCAGGCAGGGCAGGACCGAGTGGGAGGTTGCTGCAGAAGTCATGAAGATGGCCACGGCATCCGGTTTGACCCCGTCGGGTTCAGGTTCGGCCCTTAGCCCTGTCATCGTGGCTTCGGGAGAAAACGGGTCTCTGCCTCATTCAGAATTGACGGAGAGGAGACTGAAAACAGGGGACATGGTGGTTGTCGACATTTTCTTCAGGTTCGAGGGCTACAATTCTGATTCTACTCGCACGTTTGCCATCGGCGCACCAAGTGCCGAGATGAAGAGGAACTACTCTGTGGTCCGCGAGGCCCAGGAGACGGCCCTAGAGGTGGCGACCACGGGATGTGTCTGCTCGGACATGAACGAGGCCGCGGTCAGCGTCCTCCGGAAAAACAAGGTTGATAGATTTCTGAACCATAGCGTAGGTCACGGAGTGGGCATTGACATCCACGAGCTTCCGAGCATTTCGAAAGGTAACAAGACAAAGCTCCTGGAAAATGACGTAGTCACCGACGAGCCGGGAATTTACTTTCCAGGGAAGTACGGAATAAGAATCGAAGACACTTTGGTCGTCGGCCGACGCCCCGAACTTCTGACAAAGTTCGCGAAGGAACTGATTACCTGCGGTTAGAAGCGACCAGTCCCGCCTTTCGGTCCCCAACTTGGAATGTATCGACTCGAATCGCTTTGCTCAGGTCGGTAAGCGATTTAGCAACTCGGGCGGAAGCATCACCGTCAACGAGGGCGTGGACCGCGTAGCCGATCATGTTCTGGCTCGCGTATTTCGCTCCCGAGGACTTCGCCACTTCTATCATTCTCTTGACTTCCGGTGACTCGAGCCCCAGATTTCTCGAGAAATGCTCCCCTTCCAAGGCCAAAGTATCGAGGGTAGGATCTGCGAGGAAAGTGTTCAGCGCCCCACGCCCGAGTCTGTTTATTTTCTCGCTGACTGCATGGGAAGTAAGTGCATCCTTCTTGTCGAACGGAGCCAGGTACCCAGTGACGATTCTCGTTTCCCGGGGGACTTCCACGGTGATGAATTTGGCAACACCAGGCTCCCCGGGGACCGTTATCGCCCCGGCGCCTGCAGAGTCGTATATGACCGTAACCGTACCCAATCCCGTAGATTCGATGATTTCTGCCCTGTGGGCAAACAAGGCCAGTTCGCTTTTGGTGGACTTGAAGTTGGTAGCCGCGGCAACTGCGTAGACGGCAGACACGGCGCCCGCTGCGCTGGCGCCGAACCCGGCCCCGATCGGGGTCTCAACGAGTTGGTCAAGCCGGATTTCTCCAGGATTGAGATTTTCTCCCGCGAGCAATAGTTCCACCGAACGCCGTGTTGTCCTTGCATCGTACGCTTTGTCTCCATTGACGGTCGTAGACACTTTCCCTTTTTCTCCCCCAGTCATAGTTGCCTTGGCACGTGTCCCCTTTGAGAGGATGTAGCCTCCGCCGGTCGCGCCGGTGGCATGAGGAGAAGAGTTGTAGCAGATTTCGAAGAAGTTCGTTATTGCTGAAGGCGCGAAGGCCTCCGCAGATCTAGGCTGGGGCGTTCTTCGAGCCCGCCCTTGACCCAGCTATCATGCTGGAAAAAGGTCCGAAGACAAGGACGAGAACAGCCGCGATTGCGAAGTAACCTAGCCCCGGAGTCGTTGCGACCGATGTTGGAGAGAGGAGGAATATCACCGCGCCGAAGGCTGCGTAGAGGAGTGCGAAGACGACGGCGTACAAGGTCTGCATCCCTCCGATTGAGCTCGACCAGGCCGGATAATTTGTCAATATCCTTGACCTGCCGAATAATGGGCGGACGGCTCTGACCAGTATCGGGACAGCGATTATGATCGCTGGAATCGAAGTTGTGTTCCAGAAGACAGTAAGGCCAAGTATGACAGAAGAGGGGAGAGTGACTCCTAGAGCAAATGGGATGAATAAATAGACGTTGGTGGCTGCAATCAAGTTCCCCAATGTCACGAAGGCAACAGTCCCTGCGACAAATGCTGGCCATGATCTGTACTTCTTGACGAACCAACCGAATAAGAGGAACGCCACAAAGTTGGCCGGAACACCCGCAAGCAGGCTGAGCACAGGGTTGGTCCTCACGAAGATGTCCCCCACAAAAGTCCCGAGTCCCGCCCCAATCGCGACCGAGAAGGTGTCAGCCGTCACCGCCATGAAGGCCGGAAGGAAAATGCCGATTAGCAACTGCCCGACGCCCCAAGGCGTTTGAATGCCTGCCGTGACCCACTTCCCAAAGGTATAGAGGATTGCAGTGAGGGCGATTATCGCAACTCTTGTTGGAAGATTCACTTCGGGAGTACCCGCTGAGTCGTTCACATTAGACAATTAATCGGATTCAATATATCAATATGTCCTCTAATTTCTATATAGATGTCTATGATTGCACCCGTACTCATCCGCCAGGAGTTGAAACCTCTGCTTAAGTACGAGAAACCGGGCCTTCCCCCGCCCTTGAAACGTCAAAGGGTACGCAAGTTCTTGTTGTCGACGGAATTCCTTGGCATAGGACTGTTCGCATTCGCAGCGGGGTTTCCGCCATTCGACGACGCAACCGAATTGGACCTTACACTGCACATGCTCCAGCATATCCTCGTGATCATCGCCGGGGTCATCATAGCCTACCCCTACTTCGGCCGCCGGCTCTTGCGCGAAGGGAAGAATGGCTGGGCCCCTTGGCTAGCCCTTGCTGGGTCGACTCTGGTCATCGTTTTTTGGCACTTCCCCGTCCCTTGGGACTCCGCCGTCCTGAACCCTTTGATCCATGTCGCTGAGCACTTTTCCTTTCTTGCCGTGGGGCTCCTTGCGGGCTCTTGGCTGCTCCTCCTTTCCGATTCAGGGAAGATTGGTGCCCTATTCGCTGCCTTCTTCGGCCACATGGGCTACGCAGTTGCCCTGATTTCTCCTTGGGGGGCCCAAGTCTATCCCCTCTACTCACTCCAGAACCAGGCGAACTTGGGATGGGTGCTTCTTCTGACTGGCCCGTCACTCGTAATCGGTGTCGCGTATGTGATTGCCAGGAATCCGGAATGGCTCGGTGGATTTTCTGGGACCAGGGCCGCATCCCGCGCCAGGCGAGAAACTTTCCTAAACAAGGTGAAGATGCCGCGTTGGTTGGCTCCCATGATTACATTCGTGCTTATTGCCATTATGGTCGGTTACTTCGCTTCAGCCGCCTATGCAATCGGCATAGCCCAGCCACCGTCGGGGGGAGGCTCGACGATATTCATTGTTGAGACACCGGTGTCATGGCAGTACTCGCCTCGGAACATCATTGTAATGATTGGCGTAAATGCGACAGTCACCTGGGTGAGTCACTCGATCTCATACGATACAGTGACCGACCGATCCGGGGCCTTCGGGTCTAATCCGATTGCTCCCGGCCAGACTTTCGTACACACCTTCTCTGTACCTGGTGTGTACGCATATTACTGCCAGTACCACCCTTGGATGACAGGGACCGTGACAGTAGTGGCTGCTGCGAAGTAAGTCGCATTATGTCATCGGAATTGGGACTTCTTGCTAACCCTGATGGATTCAGGACTGCACGGTTGAGTTAGTGTCCATGATGAACACCGCTGCGGCCACCACAGATGTCCAGACTCCTTTGTCTCCGACGGCAGACTGCGTGACGTTCATGGTCCTGATGATTCTGCCTGAAGCCTTGAAGACCTGTTCCTTCTCGTTCCACGCAGCGTTGATGTCGAATGGAATTCCCACGGTCGTTGCGAGCATCGATGCGGCCAAGTCTTCGGAGTATTCTCCCGCGAATTCGTCTGTTTCGCCGAAGGAATGGTGCTCGGAGAGGTAACCTACTTCGTCTGGGTTTGACGGGATCGCCAGACCGATCGAAGCCGCTATGAGGCGGTGGTCTTCGTTTGTGGAATTGCGGGCCAGGACGAGGAATACTATCGCTCCAGGCTTCAACATCGAAATTCCTTGCTCGCGAGTGAGCTTGGTGCATTTTGGCGGGATTATGCTTGACACGGTTACAAGATTGTACTGGCTGATGCCGGCGTCTCTGAGAGCCGCCTCGAAGGAAGCGAGATTTTCCTTGTTTCTCCCCACGCCGTTGGTTAGGAAGTAGTACTTGGGTACCAGATGCACATCTCGGCCTGAGAATTGGCCCTTCTAAACGTCGTGTAAGAGTAAAACATTTGCCGTCGCCCGCGATTACTTGTACAATGGTTTAATTGCCATGAGCCCTGTCCAAGCTGAATTATCTTGTCGGATACCGGATCCATCGCCAAGGAGGCGGTCGAGTGTGTCTAGTCCCGAGGAAACCAAACAGGCTTTAGATGGGGGTTCGCTAAATTAAGGGTATGCGTTGGAGATGCAAAAAGTGTGCATCGATAGCGGGCCCGGAGGGATTTGAACCCTCGATTTCTGGTCGCATATCTCCAGCTTCGCAGGCCTGCGCGTTCTATGCATGACGCCCTGATCCGTGTTGGGTGTATGCAAGCATGTCGCTAACACACGCTCCCCACAACGGATGGCTGGTTTGCCATTTGTCGTTCTAGGCTACGGGCCCAGTTTTGCTGCGGAATTGACTATCTAAAGCGTTTCCCATGCCTGGCGCGAAGTTTTGGAGTCCCATAGTAATTAGACGGCGATTTTGATGTGCAGTTGGTGGTTGGACTCATTGCAAAGCGAATAATCCTGCCACGCCGCAGCCCTCTCGAAAGTTGGAAATGACTAGGGGACTACTATTTCTCGAGTGCCATCCTTTGACCGTGATGAAATCTGCGTTATTCTGGATAACGATACAAGAATGAGATATCCCCCCCGTCTCAACGGAGTTCATCGAGACCCTCTGGCCTTGGTCTTGGATTTGGTTCAAGAGGGAGAGTTGCCGATTACGAGGCTAGATGTCCGCAATTCAAAGCAGAACTAAGACAAATACTTCAGTGTGCGGTCAGGTAGGACCGCAGTGCCAAAGCCACAAAATCCTTAACATACCACAATTGGCCTTCTATCCCATGCCGAAAAGCGAATCCGAATTCTACGAATCAGTCGTTAGGGCACTCGATGAAATAGCCAATAACCTCATCAAAATCGAGGGGCATCTTCGGAGTTTGGACACCACGCTAAACTCGATACTAAGCGAGCTACCTACCAAATAGGTAACTCGTTCACTCTTTTCGCCTTGCGAAGAAAAATGAAATAGACAACTTCCTGCCAAGTGTTCTGAATTAGGGATATCAGTAGGTTCTCGCATTCTGCGAACACGAAGGCTAGCCGAGGCACCCACAAGAACACTTCGTGCCTCTGACGTGAGAATGACCGCATTTAGTGCACACTTCTATGGCATACCAAGAGGTCTCTTCTCCTTCCAACTCTTTTGGCGCTGAAAATCAATCATGTGATAACGATATAAGGATTGTTTGGCTGCACGAGGGCCAAAGTATTTGTCAGACAAACAGTCTTTCTGGCAGATAGAACTTGACCCAAGCGCATATTCTTGGACTATGCAACAGTTGTCATCCACGGCTTTTGCCATGTCAGGTTTCGCCTTTACTTCTCTCTCGGTTTTCATCGGATTCTACTCGAACAAACTTTCGGAGGCATCAGACATCATCTCTGTCCTCTTCATCTGCACCGTATTGTTCATGCTGACAGGAGAGATGGCACGAGAAGCTTACAAATTGAGCAAGTATGTCTTGGCTGAGACCACCTACATGGCAGCTTTATCACTCCTCGCCACCTATTTTCTTATTTTCGTTCTCCAAAAAATTCCCTTCGTAAGCCCCATTACTGTGGTGGTGTTACTTGTTGCGATCGCTTACTTCATTTATCGAGGCGTTCATAACGTCTATTTGTCAATAAAACAAATCCGAAAACAAATACAGAAAGATCAAATGCAAGCAACGCCACAGACTTCCAAAGCTGCTCATTAGGCATCAGGCCGGGGGCCGAACAAGTGGCTGAGTCTCTTTAGAAGAGCGCTGGTATCGGAAAGACTGTCTTAAATGACAGTCCCGTCTATCGCATTCCATGAGATACCGAATAACACTAGACAACACCATCCACGATTACGAGGCAGTCATTTTCAGAGACTTCAAGGAACAAGAGGGAGGAAAGGGCCAGAATATCACGATGAAGAAACTCGCAAATATCTCTGCTGTCTCCAATGCGTTGGAAGAGGAGATGAGGGGACAGAGTGCATTCACGGTCAAGAGAGTCGAAGAAGTCCCGTCAGACTAACCCACCACACCATCTCGTGTTGTCGAGGTTGATCCCAAGGAGACCCTTATCCTAAGGATTGATTTCAGAGCCAGTCATTTCTGTTACGTCGGCTGCAATACGGCGCCTAGAGATGAGTTCGTATACGGTGAAACATATCGTCGCGCTGAAGGAGATTAGTATGAAGAAAGCAAGGTCGTCTCCCAGGGGCCCGAGAAGAAACATTGACGACAAGCTGGTAATCGTCATCATGACGCCGGCCAGAATCTGTAACGTGTCAACCTCAGCCAGCAAGTTCAATTTGCCCTTGATCGTAATTAGTTTTGCTTTGGAGACCTCCGCATCCAGTTTCTCTTGGCGCAGTGACTCCCATTTCTTGTGGACTCGTGCGGACTGCATTTGATATTCAAGTAGGCTTACCGTATTGGATTTGGTTACCAATGATCGAGAAACCATTACCATCGCTCTAGCAATGAAAGCGTTTGACCTAAATCTCGCAATCAAGAGGGACAAGCTTGTTACAGCAATTACTGCGAAAAAAGGAGCTAGCGGATTAAGTATCAACATTTCCAGAGGACCGCCAGTTTGTTTGTTTTTGAGTTAGAAATCGTGAAATTGGCCGAAGTCTAAGTGGATGGAGTGAGTTGGCGAATCCTCTTCTCAACGACATACTCTCAGTTTCGAACTCTGAGAGACTTAACATCTCAGGAAAGTCGTCGTCCGAATTAGGATTTAAGCATTTTAACTTTACAGAGGGTGAAAGGTTAAGACTTTACGGTTTCTGCTCCGTGCTAGTCATCGAGAAGTCCCAAGTCGCCTTCAAATCTCATTTTGTTTTGGATGTCTCTTCGTCGCATTTGACACGTTGCAATGAAAAGAGCCGTTAGTACCTATTCCATTCCTGCCTTTTCGCGAGCCTCTTTCAACGAGGCACCTTCAGCCAGCCAGACCATCAATGTTACCACTTTGGCAGTGTTCTTTCTGCCGTAATAATGACGCCCGTCGGGGAAGTTTATGACCCAATTTCCTTTGTGCCGTCGGAATTCATTCCCGAACTACCGAACGTCTGTTTTCTCAATTTCAAAGATTTCCCACTGACGAATTTCAGAGTGACGATTCATTGTGCCCAGTTGATTCCCATCATTTTGGTCAAAAGTACCTTGAATCTCTCCTGAATCTCAGCTTTCTCGCTCTTGGACATCTCTTTCAACAGACGCTCCTTCAACTCATATCCAAGATCTGCCTCTGAAATGCGCATGAAAATGTTCTCGAATGCCAAGCCAGCATAGGTTTCTGAGAGTTCGGTCAAAACCAAATTTACGAGAACATCGATTACCTTCGGGTCTCTGAGTTCTGCTAGGGACTGCAACGCCCTGTTCCTAAGGATGAAAGGATTTCCAACGGCGCTCAAAATGATTAACTTCTCCCTAAATGAATCTCTGAACTTGTCCCGACGTTTCTTGTCCATTCTGTAAGTAAGATTTCCAATCGCGTTTAAGGTCGCTATCTGTACATCGATCATGTCATCGTCCAGTAGATTGAGAAGCTTCTCAAGCAGGCTTGGGATCTCCTCTACTTCATACCTGAAAGATAGGCTGCCTATGTCTGAAACAGCCTGCAATCGAATGAATGGATTCTTGTCAGACAAGTATTCGCCGAGAAACCCAATTCTCTTCGGCTTGCTTCTTGTGTATGATTGCTGTTGGCCGAACATACCCTGTTCATTGGCAATCAGTCCTCTTTCTTTCGCCAGTGAGATTATCGTCATGGCATCCATAGGGACCGTTTTGTCCATGATTCGTTGAGGAAACCTCTTGTTCGAGTCCATATGAATCGAGCTCGTTTTTGGAACGGTAATGACGACAACTGTCCCTACCTTACGCGACGGGATTTCTTCAACTGTCACGGCAACATTTGGGTTACAATTTAGCCCCTGCTGAGTGACTTCACTGGTCAATTCCTGATCCCAATTCACACCCACAATGTTCTTCTTGTTGTCGACCCCCACGAGGATTTGGCCACCCTCGGTATTTGCGAATCCTGCGATATCCTTGCAGAGTTCCTGCATGTTCTGTTTTGGAAGCTCACGTTTGAAATCCAGCTGGCGACCTTCACCCCTTGCCACGAGCCGCTTGAACTCGCTAAACTCCAACTTGTGGATTTGGCAGCATTTTCGTATTTAACCTGTCTTCTCAGGTCAGTTTGAACGAGCCTTCTCTCTTCTATGATTCGTTCATCAGGTTGGAACGTAGTGACCAAGAAGGTTCTCTTGGTGGTCATTCAGGGGAAGTCCACACTCTAAATAGAGTTCCTCTTCTTTCTTGGCCTTAGTACTCCAACCTTCTTGAACTTGAGCCCTTCAGGAATCCGTAAGCGTATTTAGAAGCTCAATGTAAGGTCTCGAATCGAATAGGAGAGAATGGTGGCAAACCCACTTCTTCGGGCTTTGGTCTTTTTCGCTGTCATTTGGGCGAGTTGGTACGCTTCTTTCTTAATCACCGGGACAAGTCCACTGGGGAACGTGCTCTTTCCAACGGGCAACACTAACACCAATCAGTTTCTCGTCTTTATGGTACTAAGCGTTCCAATCTATCTGATACTTGCCCGAATCCTTGGCCTTCAGGGCGAGGCAGAAGAATAGGATGCCCGTCGCCAAGAAGGTTCAAAGACGAATCGGGTTCGGGTTTGGATTCCTGCTGGGCCTCTTCTTCGCGTTGATTGAAAGAGGTCTCGTTTCCTGGAGCATTAATCCTGCAGGAGCGCTGCAAGCCGTCGATGTGCTACTCTTGGCGATTGGGATGTCAGGGATTGGAATAACAGCAGCAGATGTAATGCTTGGCAAGGAGAGCTTGCCCGCGTGGTTCGAAGGGCTGGTTTCTGGATTTGTAACAGTCGTGGGATTCAGCGACCTTGTGGCTGGTGTGACGCAGATCCATTGAAAGGTGTAGGCGTTTCGGTTAGGTTGCAGAGACTTTCTCGATATTAGTAATTGCCTGGACTGTTACGTTGTAAATTGGCTCGCCAAACTCGTTGAATTTGTCATACTTGAACACCTTCGTTACGACAGGTTTCATCAAGATCCTAAACCCGTCTGAAGTAATGTACTCTTGGTCCCTTTGATCACCCATCAGCTCGAACTTAGACTCTTTTCCAACCTCCCTAGTGATGTCAAATCTTTCACTTGAAGGCTTTCTCTTGAGCCGATCTGGGACTTGCGCCGATACAACGTTTACTGAGTCAACACCCATACTAAGAGGATATCCTTGTGGGTTCTTCGCGGGCGTCTTCAGAATCTTCCTTACGACAATCTTGACCCGTAACATAGTACCATCTTCAACCAAGTACCTCGAGTAGTCTTCTCGCAGCACCGAAAAATCAGCTTCGACCATACCCGAATCAGCGATCATCCTTACCAACCTTCCAAGAATTGTTCTCTCGTTATTCCTACTTGCTCAAGTATGGCAAGGAGTGTCCCACGTGCGAGTTCCTCGTCCATTGGAATCGTGGTACTTAGTACACCCTTGCTAGCAACAACGTGAGATCCTCGTCCTCGCCTGATTTCAAAGCCTTTCTTTGACAAGTACTTGATAAGTTCCTTCCCTGATATTACAGGAAGCCGTGACAACTAACCTTCGATAGGGAGGACGACAAACTCACCCTCGTTCCTCCCAGAAACATCCAGGACAGATCCAATTGCTTCAAACGATCGTCGTATGGCTTCTTCCCGAGTCTTTCCCTGCGTAATTGCTGCTGGAATTTCAATACACCTTGCCACAATCCACCCTCCTTCGTCCTCCTTTAGAGATACGTGATAGACAGGTCGAGCGGGACCAAATTGTATGATTGATGGCTCCATTGAAACACGATGGATTTCACTTGCCGTGGTCATAGCCATGCCTACCAATCTCGCCTCCTGGCCAAGTTTGACTTGCTGAGCACCCACTTTAAAATCTATGTATTTGAAATATGGATCTGCACATCACGACATTCTCTGCGAAGACTTTCGAAAGTAATCTTTCACTAGTGGGATGCACAAGTTCGAAGTTTGCTCGCAGTATCGCCCCAAGTCTTCGGATTTCAGACTTGACAGCTCGACAAGATTACCAACCTAGCATCGAAATTCTTAACACTGACGTGTTAAAAGTTAAGTATGTGAGCATTCCATACTAGAGCGTCGGAGCTGTCTTTTGTTGCTCCAATCGACGACGACGCCAGACCCGATCTACGTTGGAATGAGAAGCGTTCGCTGTAAGGCGTTTGGTATGGGATTCTATGTTACATTACCATGCGGTAGCGTCGGTAAGGAGAATCTGAATCGCCTGGCGAGAATTTACATTTTGGCGAGCTTCTGGGAGAAGCCCAAGTGCGTCTACGCGCCGGTGAGAAAGTACGGAAAGACGCTCTATGTCTTCTTCCCTAAGAGAGTAATCTCTCCCGAGACGGATTCAGGGCTGCAAGATCAGCGGGTCAAGATCTGGTGCTATCCGACGGAAGAAATGCTTCCCCTTACGATTCCAGTGACACAACCGCCTATTATCAACTCCTAGAAACAAGGAACATGCAAAGCAATCAAATTTGTCGAACAGCATTCGCGTCCGAGTACGACAAGCATTGATCGTGACCGCAATTGTAATCGTGGCGGTTCTGGCAATTGTAGCGCTAATGATCGTCACGTCGTCGTAAAATGGGTGAACAAAACGCCAAAGAAGAAAATGGAGAAGATGGGAGCAAGCGCCCTGACAGATGCACGATACCACGACGAATCGCTCCCAGAAGAAGCTCGCGCCGTCTGGGAAGAAGCGAGACGGCAGGTAGGCCTAGCGGAGACGAAGCGGCTTAAGAAATCCCAAGATACTAACCAATCAAAGGTGGAAGATTGAACAGGATAGCGTGGAATCCAATTGAACTCCCCCGAGCCAAGAAGTGCAATCGATGTGGTCAACTCATACCGCCAGTTGCTCTGTCCACTCATCGCTTGCTCTGTCCACTCATCGCTTGCTCTGTCCGGGCAAGAAAAAGCCATAGTTGCTTACTCATGGTCGAATGCCAATTGGGACCTGCGACGACTGCAATGGTCTATCTATCAAGAAGTGTTGAAAGAATCAGAAATGGGGTTTCTTGAGGCAAACGAGCGAGATTTGAACCTCTTTTAGTTTCGCGTGGAATTATCGACTTTTGTGGGGTGCGGCGGGAAAATCATGGGAGTTTGACCAATAGGATGACATCCAGAATTGATCGGCATGCAATTTTGGGGCCCGGTTGAGGGTTGTCGATTTTCGACGCATAAAGGAGCTTGATTCAGCCTCCATTTTCGGAGTTTCCTTAAGTAAAATGACCCGAGCAAACTACATTGTCGTGGACAAAGGATTCGACTGGGAAGCGGAATTCAATTCCATAGCTAGGAAGCACCAACGAAGAGCAATGAAGCTGGCCAAACTCTCGAAAGTAAGCTTGCAAGTTCTAGTATTCTACCTCCACGAGCAAGCCAAAAAACGCAACCCGCCTGTACCTTGGACGATTGAACTTATGAGTTTGGAATTCAGGAATGGTTTGCACCGGCCAACAAGAACGTGCGGTGAGGATGAAGTTGAAGAGATTCAAAGACTTCAGAAACAAGGTTGGGAGATAAAATGGCAACTGCCTAACGGTCGCTTTCTATTAGAACTGGATGGCAGAAATGTTGTTCTGAAAGACAGGGGTCAGCAGCGATTTGTCGATGAGGAGGTATCCTATTGAAAGTCACAATGCGAGATATTGCAATAGCGATGACCAGACTTGCAGCTAGCAAAGCCAGTAGAAGAGTCCGAACTAATGAAGTAGCTCAATTGCTAGGAGTAGATCCCAGAACAGTAAATCATATAGTAGCTCGACACAGGAAGGAAGATGCCGTCTTGGAGAATTACGGCATCGTTCTTTTTGGCAAGTTCATCGGGGTGGTTTCTAAAGAGAAGAGGATCCTAGCTCTGACTCCACAAGTAGTATCCGAAAGTCATTTTGACACGATTCGTGCAAGTGGGCAAAGCGATTAGAAATTGTATTCAGCTAGGGCTGGCGAACTGACGAATTTGCGCTCGCTAACGCAACCAATGGAACAAATCGACGCCCAGAAGCGAACTCCCGAAGAAATTCGGAGAGCCACTAGTAAGTGGATTCCAGAGGAAGCCGTAGTGGGGGGTCAGGAAAGACGAGAGCATGAAAAGCTCTTTGGTCACCTGGCCCAATGCCATAGAAAAATGGCGAGCACCAGCAAATGTTCAACGGCTTCGCAGCAAGGCTCTGACATAAACTCTCCAGAAGAGAGTCTCCACTCGCTTGCAACGAGGATGGTAAGTGTAGCCGGTTAGTATGCTGGTTGAGCTAGAAAGCTAATACCGGAAATCTAGCTCTGGGGTGGAATTGCCCAATTGCAGGGCAATTAGTTGAGCTAACGTCTCAAACGCTCCGTCAGGCAGCCTGTTTTGAGCGTAGCGTATTGACACTCAAACAGGTTGTCAAAGCTCAACGACAAAGTCAACGTTTGATATATTTTCTTCTGGTGTGATGCCCACGCGCGTTTTTCACTCACACTTGCAATCCGCTCTCCACAAAAAGTTTGTTCGCTTCCCTTGTGCAAATTCCCAGCGTCAAAATGAAGAATCAATACAATTGACGTCGGATTCTTTCTGTATACCATGGATAGTTTTCGGCCAGTAAATAAGACACCGAATCACTAGGCTGATGTTTCAGAAAACTCTCAACCATTCCACAACACTGAGAATTGACTCCTCAGAACCCTTTATTCTAGTTAGAGACCATCGTCTTGGAAGCCTTGCGAAAAGCGTAGACTATTACCAAGATTCCGACCAATGGGATAATCAGATTTTCTTGGTCGGTCAAGAAACCGTACGGCCGCAGGATTCCATAGTATATTCCGAAGAGAAATCCACCAAGTACCCCATAAAGAACAAGAGAATATGCCTGCCTCAACTGGAATGGAAGATGGATCTCATGCCTTACGTTTTAAGGCTTGGCGTGATCTGTGCCACGGAACTTGAGAATTTCAGCCCTGAGCGTCTCGTCACTCATCATACTAACTTCGAGCCTTTTGGCAATTTGTCCAGTATTGTTCTAGAAATATGGGCCTCCTGCGAAACTAACGCAAGTCTCTCGGGTACATAAGCCGACGCCAGAAAGTCATTTCCCGCAGTCGAGAAAATTGTCACTTCTTTCCCAGATAGTATCTTCAACGCTGAAAGTATGGTCCTTGTCTTGTTTTTGTTGACCTCCGCTCGTTCAGCTATGTCTGATGTTGTCTTTGGCTCGTCCTTAGTCCAAGCAAGACGCGCTCAACCTCGTTACGTCTCTTTAGTTGCTGCTGAGATACAGGTTGAATTTGAAGTAGCGCGGGCCGAATTATTAACGCCTGACTTACGATCGGGTCTACTTCGCGCTGTTTAGTCAATATCGGAAGAATTCAGGAGACATTCGAATACTACAAGCCCGAAATCAAACCGTACTAATATTTGGAGCATTTTTATGTCACCATTTATGCTTTGGAGCATGGTCCGGACTCAGACTGTAAAAATTTACTAGTCCGCAGTGCCTCGCATCTACGGAGGGACCAAAATGTATTGGAGGAGGGCATGCCTCCAGCTTGGCGGCAGGTCTGGCAATCGACAACTGACATGAAAAATCAATCGGCTAGCTGAGAAACGAAGAATCTCGGCTTCATGTCGATTGAGCTGGGGTTCATACGACCTTTTAATCCAATTCTCGCGTCACCGCATGAAGGGAAACGCAGACTAATTCACGAGATTGGATTGGCGCGGCTCTAATACTTACGCTTCTCTTCTCCTCGTTTGGGATTTATTCTAACAAATCTCTTGCGAATTCCTATTCGACCACAACTTCGTCGAGCGTAACCTCCACGTCTTCATACGGCCCAGTCGGGAGCGGGATGGACTGCAACGGATATAGTCCAATCTCAACGAATCTAATCAATTATGTTTGTGCTGACCCGAAACCGCAGTACCAAGACAACAGTCACTACATTGGGCACGACGAACCTTCTGTTCAATTCTATTCTGATGCTAGCGCATCCTCAAACAATCTCCAATGGCAACTGACCCTTCCAGGTGATGGTAGTTCTATTACAAATTCACAGTTGTATACGACTTTCTGGCTGAGTTTGGCTCTATGCGACCCTAATTCCGCTCCTTTGATCCTTGGATGTTCGCCTAACAGCGACTCGAACAATCCGCTTCTCGCGAGCGCGGCACTTCTGGAATTGCAATTCTATCCGCCCGGAATCAACTGCTCCGGAGTGCAATGGTGTACTGCAATTACAATAGATAGTTTAGAATGCTATGTTACTCTCGTTTGCGCACCCGACTGTTTTGAACCGGTGAATTTTGCATTCCTTCAAACTAATGGGGTTCCAGCCGGACCACCAGGCCCAGGGGAACAAAGCTCTGCTACATTCACACCAAATTCCAAGACATTGCTAATGAACGAGAGAGACCAAATACTAGTTACCATCAAAGACACACCTGATGGCCTTGAAACAATTGTAAAGGATGAGACTTCAGGAATCTCTGGCTTCATGGTTGCAAGTGCTTCGAATGGATTTGAAAATACGAGTCCAAATCTTCTTGGGCCCTGTTCTACAAATCCGTTTAGCTTCCACCCCTTGTATGATACAGCGAAGGTCACAAACTACGCAGGATGGACAGGAAATCTGGCTAATGTAAATCTGGCTTTTGAAATCGGACATTCGGCTTATTCATACCAGGCAGTGTGGCCAAATGGATCTCCCAATAACCCAAGTTCCATAATCATCGGAGCGCCAAGCGGAAACGGAATAGGCCCAATGAGTTTCAATGGAATCTCTTTTGCAAATCCCTATTCTCAGATGCAGTTCTCAACAACCCAAGCGACTAATGCTGGAGCATTTTATCCGTTCTATGCTCAAGCAGGAAAGGATTCGCAGTGTGTTCTAAATTTCGGGAATGACATTCCGGGTGTTACAACAAACGATTTTGGGCAAACTAGCCAATATACAAACTACTTTCTGAAGCTGCTGGGTCTCGGCGTCATAAGTAATCCATGTCTTCCAGCGCCTGCAACAACCACCACAACTACCTCAACCATCTCAACTACTGCAATCATTACATCTACCTCCGCTACCTCAACCACCAGCGGGCTAGCAGTGCCTGAATTCCCACTTCCGACTTTGGTTGTAATGGGTCTGGGATTCGCAGCTCTAATTGTCCTTCGAAGATGGCGCGTCAGACTCTAAAACCTATGTTTGCTCCCTGAATTTGGGTTAGATTTTGGTCGAGCGTTTCTGCTCAAGATGAGATAGACGCCCAGTGAGATAATCAATACACTCAGAATGAGGCTGCCCGCAAATACTGAATCCTCGCAGGGCAATATGGCAGGTTCTCTAATACTCGCGCAGGCCGTCCTGTTCACGAACTGGAACGCGGACCCAAGAACCCCTAGAATTATCATCAAAGAGCCAAAGACGGCCCGAAAGAACATGTCAGGAATTGTATTATCTCTATGATATTTGGTTTTGCCGTCTATGGCTCAGTCGCCGCGCTGAGAAACTATATGCCTTTGAGTTTCATGGCTATTGCGTCGAGTAGAAGAGTTTCATGTTGTAAGCATCTATGGGCGTCAGCGAAGTCGTCATCGGCAGCTTGCAGCATCTGGCGAGGTAGGAGCACCAATACCTTGAAGTTTGACGGCTCAGTGGTTTCGTTCAATTATGATGTCTCCTGTTTCAAGTTTGGCGACGAATCGCCATTCTCCCGTGGCCAGACGAGATTTCAATTGGCTTACTGGAACAACATCTTGGCTGGTTTCATGCTTCTCTGGGCCTTTGGATTCTCTGGATTTCTTGTCTGCGATCCACCTATGAAGAGATTCCATGGGCTCCTCATGCTCCTCTGCTATGAAACTAATCCAGTTCCGAATCTCTCCGGTTTCGTCTTTGCTTGTATGACCCTCGCCGAGTCTCTCGACAATGGCCTTGAACAAAGCCAGTTTCTCGTGCGAGGCTAGCGGTCTATCCAAGCGATCTTCGACAATCTTGACCGCATCATTAGATGTCACGGGGAATTCCATGACCATCTCGGCCATGTCCAACTTAGATTCGTATCTGATAAGTTCCAGGTCGTCTTTGCTCACTCCCTCGGGCAGGACGCTCGTTGACAGTTCTGGCTCAACTTTCTCTTTGAATGCTGTTCGCATTTGCTCGATTTGTTTGTCTCGCAGATTCTTGTTCACGCTGTAGTTGGCTTCTACGGGCCCAGAGTGACCCATGAAGAATTGTTCCCACACAAACGGAAGTCCTTCAGCGTTCTGAATAGCCCAGTCGTAATAACTTCTTAGAACGTAGGGTCTGAAGTTCGACACCGAGGTCTTCGTCGACCTCATAACTCTACGTATGATTGCGCTGATAGCCTGTCTTCCAACGGAAGATCCCTTCTGCCTCAGCGCCCCCTGTGTCCTCGTGCTTGTTGCTACCGGCACCAGTGGACTGTTTACATTCAGGGTTTCTCCATTGAGCTTTCGTTCCTCAAGATGACCGATTAGATATTTGATTCCTTCACCAACTAGGAACGTCAGATAGGGGCGCCTATTCTTTGATATCTCGGCTCGAATCTTAACAAGCATCGGTTCCTTTAGCGCCTTTGGTTCCTTGATATCCAGTTCTGGGTAATCACCCAGAACCATTAGGGAGATCGCTTCGGGCCTTATTCCCAAGAATGCAATGGTAGAAATCGCCACTCTTGATCGTGGGTTTGCGCCGTCCAAGATTTTTCTTAGCTCGTCGTGAGTGGGAATATGCTCGTCCTCGATAGTCGGTGTGCTTCTGGCGTCCTTGATTTTGATAATTCGCGTAACTGGTAACTCATTGAACTGGAACCAGCTCTTTATGGCGCAAAGGGCAAAATGCCGCGTCTTTGGCTTGAGTCCTTTGCCATCCGTTGAGCTTTTTCTTCCCTCAAGCCCCAAGATGTAATCTTGCAGTCTGTCTTGCGACCTTTTCTTGCTGGCTGTCATCTCCTTAATGAGTTTCGAAGGCGCTGTTTTTCTGATGTAGCAATAGTCCGCCAACCAGCGGAGATACTCCTCGGCGGTCCTCTTACTTCCTTGTTCTAGATTGGCATACCATCTCTTTACATTCTCGTCGTTGAGAAGTCCTCTCATCTTCAGAGGCGAGCTTTTGCGGCTCATACAACGAAGTAGGTTCTTTGCGCTATATAGGTATTGATATTAGTGATACGCCAACGTATCACAAGTCCGTGCTAGGCTACGGGCCCGGGAGCCCGTCAACGAGACCCGCTTATATCCTCACTTCGCGATTGGGCTCGAATTCTCGGCTGACTCGTCTTAGGACGCTGACCAACATCTTCGAAGTCAGCTTTCCCGTGTTAGTGTTGCGAGGGCTTGGGTGGTAGCTTGCGTATAGGGCAGGTCCTTTCTTGAATTTGAAAGCACCGCCATGCGAGAACTTCATGCCTTTGACTTCGACCCCTCTTCGATTGAGATGGTCAAGGTAGGCCCTGAAGGATAGCGCTCCAAGCGCAAGGACGGAAGTCAAATTCTTCATCAATGAAATCTCCGTGTCGAGGTAGCCTGAACAATTCTCGAACTCCTCCTGGGCTGGTTTGTCCCCCGGAGGGACGCACTTCACAACTGCGGTGACATAACAATCGCTGTAAACCAGCCCGTCATCTAAAGATTCGGACACAGGCTTGTTGGCAAAACCGGCGTCATAAAGGGCCTGGACTAGAAACCTCCCCGATGAATCGCCAGTGAAAACTCGCCCCGTTCGATTGCCACCGTGGAGAGCGGGAGCGAGGCCAAGAACAAGAAGCCTGCCGTTCAGATCCCCGAAGCCTGGGACAGGCTTTCGCCAGTAACGCTGAGACGCGAAGGAGGCTCTCGGCGAGACTCCTTCCCTGTAGGAAACGAGGCGGGGACATCGCCTGCACGCGACGACCGTGCGCATCAGTGCCCTGGCCGAGTCTCTCGCGTCAGACATGGGAATCCTTATCGGTTCAATGCGTCGAGGAGGGTCTTGCTCGTTTCTGCTTGTCCTGCATCGACTATGTAGGGCCCCAGCCTAGGGCCGCGGTCAGAGCCAAGAAGGATTGAGTAGACGACGGGGAAGAACTCTCCTGGCTTTAGTCCATTCTTCTTCGCAGCTTCGAAGGCGGCGTTCTGAATCGCATCAGCGTCCTTGGCCTCGGGGAGGGCGCTGGCGAACTCTTCGACAGCCTTCTTCGCACTTGGAATTAGATTGGGCGATTCAACCGGGCGTTTTCCCTCCCTCGTCGCCCATTTGGCAGCCCACTGAATCCTCCCTGAAAGGTCATCTGAACTCTGGGAGACCATTCCATAGCTTATCAATCTCTTGACCACGAATTCCTCGACTGAGTTTTCAGGCGCGACCGATGCGAGCTGAGCAAGAAGGCGGTACGGGATGTGAACCCCCTTGGCCTTCGGCATTTTCAATAGCATGGTGTACTCGTAGAGTCCTCGAAGCCTGGCATCCTTCATCTGATTGGGATCTTTTCTTTTTGAGAAGTAGTATTCTTCAAGGTCGTCGAAATCGTCCATGAAGACTGGAGTGTCGTCCAGCGAAACGCTCCTCGCCCCGATTATTCTCTTGTACATCAATAGCCTCAGACTATCGGCAGAAGCGTAATCCAGCCATTCAATAGGCGTCACAAGGTTCCCCACTGACTTGGAGATCTTCTTCCCGGATTTGTCCTGGAAGAGCTCGTACCTCGCATGGAAAGGTGGCGGGTACCCGAGGATGTTCTCGGCCACCCAATCGTTGACCTTGACGGAATCGGTCAGCTCCTTGCCGTAGGCTTCGAAGCGGATGTCAAATGCTGCCCATCGGGCGGCAAATTCAACCTTCCACATCAGCTTCCCGTTGCCTTCTGATATCTTGGCATCGCCTTCATGTCCGCACCCTTCCACGAACGTCTCTCCGAGCTTAGTCCCCTCGCACTTGTAGTGGACAGTGTCGTTCTTCGAGTCATAGGAAATCGCATGGGTGACATAGACCCTCCCGCAGTTCGCGCAAACTGGCGTGTACGGGAGAGCCTGCTCATACTTCGACTGGCCGACCAGCTCGTTGATTTTTTTCCCCACTGACTCCGACTGGGTTAGAATCTTGCGTATCTGGTCGTTCAGCACCCCCGACTTGTAAGCCTCCGAGCCGCTTTGGAATTTGTATTCGATCCCGAGCTTGTCGAGCGAATCCCGAAGCACGGACCCAACGTGTTCGGCGTAGGATTGATGACATTCGAAGGGGTCGGGGATCCGGGAGACTGGATGGGAAGTGTAATCCTTCAACCAAGTCGGGAAACCGGCAGGGACCTTTCTTAGGCCGTCAAAATCGTCAGAGTAGGCAATGAGCTCTGATTTGTAACCCAGGGTCTCGAGCGCGAGCTTGACTCCGTAGCTCCTGATCGCGTCCCCGACGCTCCCGATATGAGGGAGTCCCGATGCCCCCAGCCCGCTTTCAACACGGACGAGCGCGAGATTCCTTCCGAGCTTCTTCTCCCTTTCGATCGTTTCGAAGGCAACCTTGTCCAGCCAGGTGCCTCTGCCGATGATGCTGACCTGCTCCACGCTCAGCTTATGGTTCTTGTCCTGATGTAGTTAGGCCTGTCGCTAGCGGTAGTAGGGGACGGCTACCTTCTCCATGGGCTTCCCCTCTCTCGACGACCTTACCTTCTTTATCGCATCTGCGAAGTGCTCCATCAGGACGATGGCCTCGTCGACGTGTTTCTTCGCATCATCTGGCTTCGGGTACTTCGAGATGAAGCCTTGGAGCACTATTGATACGGCGGTGTTCGTGAGCGACGCCATGTCCGCTCCGCTGAACCCTTCGGTCATCTCCACAACCCTGTCGAGGTCCACGTCTTTGGAGATCGGAACACCCTTTGTGTGTATCTTGAGTACCTCTTTCCTTGCCGCTTTGTCAGGAAGCGGGATCAAAATGAGCTTGTCGAACCTTCCGGCCCTGAGCAGCGCTGGGTCAACGATATCAATTCTGTTCGTGGCTGCGAGAACCACCACACCATTCAGACTCTGGACGCCGTCAAGCTCGGTCAGCAGCTGACTGACTACTCGTTCTGTGACCATGCTGTCTCCTCCCATTCCCCTTGTTGGGGCGAGAGCATCGACTTCGTCGAAGAAAATCACGCATGGTGACGCCTGCCTTGCACGCCGGAAGACTTCTCTGATTCCCCTTTCAGATTCACCCACCCACTTGCTTAGGAGCTCCGGTCCCCTGACGCTGATGAAGTTGGCTTCGCTCTCAGTTGCCACTGCTTTCGCCAGGAGAGTCTTCCCAGTCCCCGAAGGACCGTAGAGCATTATCCCTTTGGGCATGGTGTACCCGATCTTGTCGTAGAGGTCTGGGTACTTCAGAGGCCACTCGACGGCTTCTTGAAGCTCCTTCTTGGCACCTTCGAGGCCACCGATCTCCGACCACTGCACGTCCGGGGTCTCCAGGTAGACCTCGCGCATCGCCGAGGGCATCACGTCCTTCAGCGCTCCTTGGAAGTCTTCCATCGTCACAATGAGCTTGTCTAGAGTCTCAGGGCTCAGTCTGTCTTCCTCTAGCTTGATGTCAGGGAGGTTCCTTCGAAGGGTCTTCATGGCCGCTTCCTTGCAAAGGTACTCCAGGTCAGCGCCTACGAAACCGTGGGAGACCGCTGCCAGCTTCTCCAAGTCGACAATCATCTCAGCAACCCCATGCTTGTCGTCGTTCTGTTCCAAAGGCATGTGCCTGGTGTGAATCTGCAGTATCTCAAGCCTTCCGCGCTTGTCCGGAACCTTGATCTCAATTTCTCGGTCGAACCTTCCCGGCCTTCTCAGCGCGGGGTCTATGGCGTTGGGCCTGTTGGTCGCTGCGATCACGATTACCTTGCCCCTGGCCTCCAGCCCGTCCATGAGTGAAAGCAGCTGGCTGACGACCCTTCTCTCAACCTCACCGGTGACCTCCTCCCTCTTAGGGGCGATTGAGTCGATCTCGTCGATGAATATGATGGTGGGGGCCTTCTCCTTGGCCTCCTTGAATATCTCCCTGAGGCGAGCCTCGGACTCACCGTAGAACTTGCTCATGATCTCCGGACCGCTTATTGGGATGAAGTGCGCGTTGCTCTCTGTCGCCACAGCCTTTGCGAGCAACGTCTTCCCCGTCCCCGGCGGACCGTAGAGGAGAATCCCCTTCGGTGCCTCGACTCCGAGCTTCTCGAAAATCTCTGGATGCCTTAGAGGGAGCTCGATCATCTCCCTAACTTTCTGAATCTCGTCCTTCAGGCCCCCGATGTCCTCGTAGGTGACCTGCGGGACTCCGCGGAGGGCCTCTCCCTTTTCTGAAATTACAAAGACAGTCCTCTGCGTGATAAGAGCCGCGTCTGCGACCGGGCTGACCCCGACTACCTGGAACGTTAGTCTGCCACCGAAGTATGGGATCATTATGTTGTCTCCCTTTGTCACTGGGACACTTTCCAACGCATCCGCAAGATATCTTTCGTCGATGGGTGGGACTGCCTCGAGGGGTGCGACCACCACTTTCTCGGCGGGCGGGGCCTTTACTTTTTTGACGACGACGACGTCGCCGATGGCAACTCCCGCGTTGTTCCTGATCAGGCCGTCTATCCTAACAATTCCTCTGCCTTCGTCCGAAGGATACAGGGGCAGGCACTTTGCGACTGTCCGTCGCTTGCCTTTGATCTCTATGACGTCCCCCGTCGAAGCGTCAAGGGCGTCCATGGCGTCGTAATCTATTCTAGCGACCCCTCTGCCTACGTCCCTTGTATAAGCCTCCAGAACTTTTAGCTGGACTTGCTGCTGACTCACTCCCGCTCCACTCTCAGACAACGTTTACCCTCCTATAGCCCTTATTAGCCTTGTCCTTCAATGAGAAGGAAATCTCCAGAATTCCGTTTTTGTATTCTGCCTTTCCAGAATCTGGTTCAACTTCTGCGTTAAGATTGACTTGGGCTCTATATTTCTTAGGGCCTCGTTCCGCGGTAATTACAGCGGTCTCGTCCGTCGCCTCTATTTTGATGTCTGGTTTTTCGACGCCTGGCATTTCCAACAAGAGCCTTAGAGTCGAGTTCTTGTCGTCTACTATTTGCTCGAATATTGGAGCCCTAAAACCATCTTTTCGGGTCGGGTTATCCCCGAATATCTGCACCATGGGCTTCCCTTCCGGACCAAGATTAAACGAGAAACCTGCGACGAAGGGCCTTGAATCTCCTCTCCCTCCAAAAATGCTGCTCTTGACAGCCTCCTCCAAGTCCTTCTCGAAATCTTCGAAATACTTGTCCATCTCGTCGAGCATGTCCCGCAGATCGCGCCGTTTGTCCTCGCTCACGTGATTCACCTTTGGTTAATTAGCGTCAGGTTAAACTCTTTTATAAATCCTTCGTCCAGCGGGCCAAGTGGACAAGGGAACGATTGACGAAGTACTCGTCCAGGGGGCCAGACTCAAGATAGCCGACGCCGTCTCAGTCCGCCCAAGAACTCTGACCGAACTCGCTGACCTCACTGGAATCTCCGTGCAGGGCGTTATCAAACACCTGAAGCGGCTTGCGCAACTGGGCCTCGTTGAGGAGCGGAAGGCCCCGGCGAGCGTTACTAGAGCGCGAAGGGTCTACGTAGCACGAAGCGCATCGGTGGGAGACTACTCCGCCAAGGATCTGGCAATAGTGAAGCTTTCAAGGGCCACCCGGCCTGAGAAGCGGAGGCACGCGAAGAATCAGGACCTCGAATCGCTGGCCGCTGACGTTCTTTTTCAGCGAAGAAGGATCAGAGATGAGGCTAGGAAACTTGGAAAGATGATTGACCGGCTTGTGGAAGAACAAGAACTGCTGAACGGTGCCCTGGAGGCAGGACCATTCACCGACGACGAGCGACTGATTCTCCTGAGTCTGCTCACCGAGGAGACGATAGAAGACGGGGTCCGGGTCCTGTCCAAGTATTACGGAGTTGAAGACAGAAGGTCTATAGACAAAGCTCTAGCGAAGTCGAGGCACAGTGTCGGCAAGTAAGAAACTAGTGATGGTGACGAACGACGACAGCGTCCAGAGCAATGGTATCATAGAGCTCGCCAGGGCAGTGTCGAAGCACGCTGAGGTCATCATCGTGGCGCCAGAGCAACCCCAGAGCGCCACCGCCCTAAGCCTGACATTTCACAAGCCTCTAAGGGTCGCGAAAGTGCGAAGGGAGAAGTTCGAATGCTACGCTGTCTCCGGTTCCCCGGGGGATTGCGTCATGATCGGGGTCAACAAGGTCCTCCCGAGACGCCCCGACCTGGTGGTGTCTGGGATTAACATCGGGGATAACAACACATTTCAGGATATCCTCGCGTCGGGAACTGTAGCCGCGGCCCTGGAGTCTGCCATAACAGGGATTCCGGCCCTCGCATTCTCCATGGAAGTAGGCGGCGAGTCCATGTTCGCCCTGGAGTACGACCAGCCCGATTTCACAAATGCGGCCGCGATAGCAGGGGAAATTGTCGGTGACGTCCTTGAAAACGGGATGCCAGAAGGCGCGGAAATTCTGAACGTCAATTTCCCGGAGGGCGTCGAGCCTTCGACGCCAATCATGCTGACGCAGGTTGGGAGGAGGAAATACACCGACAAAGTGATCGTAAGGAGGGACCCACGAGGGAGAGCATACTACTGGCTCTTCGGGGAGAAGTTGTCGCACTTCCCGCCGAACACAGACGCTGATGCGGTGCTTGTTAAGCGACGAGTATCTATCTCGCCGATGGTTCTGAGCATGTCGGGCCCGATTTCAAGCGACCTGGAGGAGCTCCGAGACAGAGTCGAGACGAAACTCAAGGGCCGAAAAAAGCGAGAAGCGGAGGTAGGTCAGAAGACTTGATGAAAAGCCAGGCTTCCCAGGTGATGATGTCAGATTGGGAGAGAATCAACGTCAAAATGAAAGTTGTGACCCTGAGCTGGCCTGTGCAGCTGCTCGTTCCTGCCCTGTTTTTCCCGTCGCTTTCCAAGGGGACCCGCGGCCTGACTCTCTACCCTGGTCGAATGGGTCTCGCGCTGGGCGGTCTCCTGGCGGCTTCTAGCACCATCATCGGCGTCCTTCTGCTCGGACCGACGGGGCCAATAGGAGCCATACTGGCGCTTTGGTTAATGGGTACGGCGGGGGTTGCTTCCGTTGTGGGGTCGTTCAGGCCGATCGCATTCATCAAACCAATATGTACGAGATGCAGGCTCCTTCCAGTAATCAAGGAGCACGAGGCAATTCACCTCAGCGGCGTTGCCAGCGAGGGCAAGGTGTGGGCTTCGATGAGGACAAGGCACAGCTCGAAGAGCCTCTCTCTCGAGGGAGATCCGGCAATCTGCACTTTCTGCCCAATACCGAAGAGAATCTCCGAACACTAGCATTCAAGGTTCGTTCGCCGTACTCGCGAGGGCAGTCAATTGGAGTGTTGGTAGTTATCAAGTGCACTCGAGTGTAAGCGTGATATCAAAGTGCCAAGGCCACGGGGCAACAATTCCGGACTTCCTAGACCTTCATCCAGTGATCTTACAAATGCGTTCAAGGAGTTGGGAACTCAAAAAGAAGTTGCCAAGCACTTTGGCGTTTCGAAAGCCACTATTTGGAAATGGCAAAAAAAGCTAGGCCTTCACATTCGATATCATCCCGAAGTACCGCGAGCCAAGATCGTCCAAGGTTACATGTCGGAGATCACTGATCGGGTCCGCGTAGCCCAATGGCTATGTGACGAGGGAGCGATTTCAACATCTTACGATAGAATAAACGATAACACATACCTTGCCGTTGGCGGTTGTATGACCGATGGGTATGTTTTGGAGAGGATAGGAGGAATTGTTCACGAAAAAGTGAACAATCAGACCAAAACACCAACCTTCGGATGGATGCCGCTAAGTTACGTCAAAATCCTAAGCGCTGAGGCCTACGCTCTCTTGGTCTCCATTCGGAAGGAGTTGCTCGGCCTCAAACGAATGGAGGCTGAGGCTGTGCTGAAGTTCTTCCCGCCATCGGGATATCTCAAAGGAAGGCACACGACCGATGAATTCATGATGAGGGCATGGAAAAGGTATGCTAATGGCGTGGTTTCAAAATGGAGCAGGAGAAAGAGAATCCCATTCTCTCAAGCTGAACGAGAGAAACTGGTCGAGTCATGGATTGAAACCAGAGTGAGAAGAGCTAGGCGATTCCGGATCAATTCTCACAATACGAAAACCAAATGAGGCAGGAGTAGTCGACGTATCTGATGACACACAGAGTCGCCGTTGTTGACGATGCGCTTTGTCAGTCTAAGAAGTGCGGGCTAGAGTGCATCAAGGAATGCCCAGTGAACATCAATGGAGAAGAGTGCATAGTCCTTGATGAAAATAAGCTCGCCCTGATTTCGGAGGAGCTTTGCATTGGTTGCGGGATATGCATCAAGGTTTGCCCCTTTGACGCCATCGACATCCTGAATCTCAGCGAAGAGCTGAAGATCGACAAGGTCCATCAGTATGGAGTTAACTCGTTCAGGCTCTTCCGCATCCCGACCGTCAGACGGGGACAGGTGGTCGGATTGGTTGGAAGGAACGGCATCGGCAAGTCCACTGCTTTGAAAATCCTGGCAGGACAACTCATCCCCAACCTGGGGGACTACGAAAAGGAGCCATCCTGGGACCGATTCTTAGATTACCTTAGCGGGCGAGAAATGAAGGAACATTTTGAGAGAATCGCTGATGGGGAAATGCGGGTCTCGCTCAAGCCTCAAGCCGTCTACAAACTACCTGAGGCGTGGAAGAAGGATACTGAAGGGCTTCTGCGCCAGATGGACGAAAGGAAGAAGATGGACGAAGTGGTCGAGACGCTTAACCTGAAGGCTACGCTGAAGATGAAAGTTTCCGATCTGAGCGGAGGGGAGCTTCAAAGGGTGGCTGTCGCCGCGGCAGCACTGAAGGACGCAGACCTGTATCTCTTCGACGAGCCATCGTCCTATAACGACGTCTACCAGAGACTTGCGGTATCTAGACTGATTGGGCAGATCGCGGAGTCCGGCAAATCTGTCCTCGTGGTCGAGCACGACATAGCATTCCTTGATTACGTCACCAACTATGTCCAGATAATCTACGGAGAACCCGGGGCATACGGAATAGTCTCCGGACCCTACGCATCGAGGACGGGGATCAACGCACTTCTTGACGGGTATCTTCCCCTGGAGAATGTCAGGTTCCGCGAACACGCTGTTTCCTTCGGCCAGCGCGCAGCAGGGGAGACGTTCGAGAGTGAAGAGGTAGTGGCGAAGTACACGAGGCTAACGAAGTCGTACGGAAACTTCAAGCTCAATGTAGACGCCGGGCAGATCAAGGGAGGGACAATCCTCGGGGTGGTCGGAGCAAATGCCCTCGGCAAGACCACGTTCATCAAGATGCTTGCCGGTGAGGAGAAGCCTACTAAGGGGAACGTCTCCGTCGACGCCAAGGTTGCTTACAAGCCTCAGTACCTGAGCTCGAACTTCGAAGGGACGGTCGAAGAATTCTACAATTCGAGCCTGGGGACGAAATACGGCGACCCCGTGCTCCAGGACACCCTGGCTGTCCCTCTGAGGATGGAGAAGCTACTCGCTAGAAGGATGGGCGAGCTAAGCGGCGGGGAGCTCCAGAAGGTTGCGATTGTGGCTACCATGGCCCAGAGTTCGGAGGTCTACGCCCTGGACGAACCTTCCGCCTTCCTTGATGTCGAGGACAGGTTCGTTATTGCCCGGGCGATAAACAGGATGGTGAAGGCGCGGGGAAAGGCTGCCGTGATAATCGACCATGACCTTCAGGTGATCGACATAGTCTCAGATAGGCTCATGGTATTCGCAGGGAAGCCTGGAGAGTCCGGGGAGGCTTCAACGCCACTGACAAAGGAGGAAGGGATGAACGAGTTCCTGAAACTCGTTGGACTGACATACCGAAGGGACGTCAACACAGGAAGGCCCAGGGTCAACAAGCCGTGGAGCAAGCTGGACAGGGAGCAAAAGGAGAAGGGAGCCTACTACTACGTTTCCACGCAAAGGGAAGAAAATGCCACGGCTGATTAGGGCTGCTCTGGAAAGAGCGGGAATCGACAATCTAGAACGTGTTTCGTCGGGCGTTGACGTGATCGGGGACATCGCCATCGTCAGGCTCGAAGGCTTCACCCGGAAAGAGAAGAGAAAGGTTGGCCTGGCGCTCATGGAAGAGATGAAGAATGTGTGCGCTGTCTTTGATCAGGAAGGAGGAATCGAGGGGGAGCACAGGCTTCGGAAATTGAAGCACCTTTCCGGGGAAAGAAGAACCCTCACCATGCACAGGGAGAACGGGTGTGTTTTTCGGGTCGACGTTGCGAAATGCTACTTCTCGCCCCGGCTTTCCACTGAGAGGCTAAGAATCGCTGAACTCGTAGGGCCCAGGGAAAAGGTCCTGAACATGTTCGCGGGCGTTGGACCCTTCTCCGTGCCAATAGCCAAGCACGCTGGCGCAAGGGTGACGAGTTGCGAAATAAACGAATACGCCGCCGGGCTGCACGAAGAGAATAATAGGCTGAACAAGGTCGATGGGTTAGTTTCCGTATTCGCCATGGACGCTAACGAGCTTCCAGGCAGGTCGAGGGCCAAGTTTGACAGGGTCCTAATGCCACATCCGTCGCAGGCCAACAAATTCCTCCAGACAGCTTTCAGGGTCGCGAAGAAGGGAGGCGTAATCCACTACTACAGGCACGTCCTCGGCCGTGACGAGGTCGAGGCAAAGGAAGCCTTGAAAGCCGAGCTGGCCGAGCTCCTACCACTAAAGTCGAAGTATGCCATCAGGAGGGTGCGAGAAATAGGACCACGGTGGATGGAGATGACAGCAGAGGTCAGGGTACCGGCCTAGAACGGGAGACTCTGGCTGTACCTGTACAGGTGTACGATGACGCCGAAGGTCACTAAGATTGCCCCGGCGTCGAACAGGGCCATGTTCCTGAGGCTAGTCGTGGCTGCCTGAGCCGCGAACCCGTTGATCGCTACCTGGGCAACGATTAGGAGAATGAAGATGATGAAGACCCATTTCTTGGTCAGGATGGGTCCGACCGGCGCCGATGCTTTTCTGATGCGGTCCTTTGCCTTCAGGTAGCGGAGGAACGCGTAGGTCCCGATAAAGGAGAGCACCGTCACCCCTAGCATGGAGGAGAAGTAGAGCGCCGGGTCGACGAAGAGTCTCGCAAGGGTCGGGAGGGTCGTGTCTGGGTTGATGTAGAAACCCCAGGCGGTGGTGATGAGGATCTGAGCGATGGTCGTTATCCCGAGGGCGGTGAAGAAGGGCCTGTCCTTCCAGTTCAGTTTCTTCGAGGTGTCCACGAAGGGAACGACGATGGCCATTAAGAATAGCAAGGCGGGCATTAGGCCACCCATCACGAATTTGTCGAACTCTGTCCGTAGCAGGGCGTAGATTCCAGTCAGATACCATTCGGGGATGGTGAGCTGCGGGTTGCTCGGATTGTAAGGTATCCCCACTGCGACGGGGAAGATGGCTGCGATGAGGAAGAGGCCCCCGACCACCGTCGAAATCACAGGAAGGTCGAACACCATGTACCGTGGGAAATGAATGAACACGAGGATCAGCATGAACATTGGAAGGATGAACACGTGGGCCGCGTAGAGTCTCAGAACGAAGTCAGAGAACCCCGCCCCGAATGTCGCCAATCGGAGGATCCCCCCGATTACGGGGGAAGCATTAGCCAATGAAGAGCCGATTTCTATCGCGAGCCCTGCCCTCTGATTGAACAGGAGGTCGTAGCCGCTGAACGCCTCGACTCCCGTAATGATACCGAGGACGACTCCAGTCACCCAAAGGACTTCGTTCTTTATCTTGAATCTGCCGCTGAAGTATTGGTAATACATGTGCAGCACAGCAAGTAGTACCATCGCATTCGACGCGGTGTAGTGTATGTTCCTGAGAAGCCATCCGAATGGCGCACCATCGTTGATCCTTTCTATGCTGGCGAAGGCGCAGGTCACGCTTCCGCAACCGGAAAGAGTCGGCTGGTAGTAGATCATCAGAAGTCCGCCAGTTATGCCGAGGACCAGGAAGACTATTCCAGTCAGAACTCCGAGGTAACCAAGAGGGCTCACGAACCGCTTAGGGTAGGTGTACTGGACTCCGATGTACACCGTCCTTTCGAGGCCGTCCATGAGCCAGCGGTACAGCCTAAAGATGATGTTGCCCTTTGGTGCGGGCTGGCTCATCCGGTGACCTCTGTTGTCGCGTTCTTTAGGTCAGCCGGCAACTGGCCCATCGGTTTGATGAAGTTCTTGTAGCTCGCGAAGTCCCTGCCGAATCCAAGCTCGCCATTGGCTCCGATCGAGTCAACACCGTCGTTAGGGTACTGCTTCGTTGGGTCGCGATTCGGGTAGAATACCCAAAGCTGTCCGCTAGGATCGGCCTGTAAAGTAAGCATTGGAATCGCGTTTGTAGGGAACGCCTGCAAAGACGCGGGTCCTTGGACCGCCTTTCCGTCGGGGACTTCGTAGATGCTACCATGGCATGGGCACTCGTATTGCTGGTGCCCCTGGGCAGGCTGATAGTTCGGGCTGCACCAAAGGTGAACGCAGACTTTGCTAAACGCTACGAAGTCGGTCGCCTTCTTGGTGGCGCCGCCAAGGGACTCTGGGAGACGTATCAGTTCCCACTTCAGAAAAGTATCTGGGTTCTGAGAATCGAGGGTCGGATCCCCTGAGGTCGGATAAGTAATCACCCAGTGATTGTTTGCGGGGAACGTCGCAATGTCATTCACATTCACGAGTTGGCCCGAGGCTGGGCCATACTTCGAGTTCTGATCGACCCTGACCTTCTGTATCAGGTATCTCTTTGCCGTCCCTGTCGAGACGGAAGATGTGAGGAAAGACCCCCATGGCACATATGGGAGTGCCGAAAGAATTGCTCCGACAACAAGTGCTAACTTGAGGAACTTCCTCCTTCCACTCTCTTTCGGCTGCTGCGGTTTCGAGGTTGTCGTGGTAGGTGGGGTCGAAGCGAGTGGTGTCGAGGGTCGAGGAGCAACTGGGGCAGGTCTCGAGGCGGGCATCGGAGCCCCCGTCGCAATCGCCCAAATCGATGGAACGTCCGCAGGGACAGTCGTTTTCTTCTCCGTTTCAGAAGCACTCTGCTGGGAGGGCTGCTTCTCCGTGCTCTCCTCCACCAATCGTTGTCCGCGATTAGGGTCATCTAAGTAGTTTTTAACCTTCGTTTCTCCGAATCGGAATTGGAGAATTCGCAAAAAAACGCTTATAGCCTTTTGACCGCGAACCCGCGAGAACCCGCAATGAGCACCAGGAGTTCCTCCGCTGTTGGTGTCATCGTTGCAGTCCTTATCATCGGAGCCGTTGCAGGGATTGGGTACTACCAAGTTGTTGTCGCTCCGACCTTGAAAACATCGACCTCGACAAGTCCTACTGTAACTTGCCCGTCTTCCGCCTGCGTCAACGTCACGATGCCGAACATTGCGTCAACGCCTCCTAACGGCTACACCTCGGGCTCGAAAACGACTTTCGGATACACGCCAGACACAATCACAATCGTCATCGGGAAAAACAATACGATCGTCTGGATCAACAACGACGCAGCCATCCATACGGCGACTTCTGACACCACGGGTGTTGGTGCCTTCTCTTCCGGAGACATCACCGCTGGGGCATCGGCTCAGTTGACATTCACAACAGCGGGCACATTCACCTATCACTGCAAATATCATGCTTGGATGCAGGGAACGGTCATCGTTAAGGCCGCCTAGGCCTGATGACGTGGCGAGCCATCTCAGAACGTGGAGGTTTCGCGCTTAGACTCAAGATTTCATCAGCATATGGGCCCGGGCCACCAACTTCGCAACCCGGATTGGCTCCGGGATCGAGCCCTGTAGGGTAAACGCATCGAGAACGGGCTTCAGTGTAGAAAGCTCCAGACCGGACATTCTAACGTAGACTTTGTGTCCTGACTTCAGCAAGACTCCAGTGCGACGGCCAAGCCTGCGATATGCCTTGAGTTTCGTCTCGGCCGTATCAGGGAAGTGCCTCCTGATGGACCCCTCAATCCCAGATGTCTCTTTGTACGTGAGGCACACGACGGGGAGTCTAGACCTTCTAGACAATTCATCGACGTCCACAATGTTGTAGAGGCTGAGAATTGCACCCGATACTAATATCAGATTAATGTCATTGCGCTTGAGTCCCCTGTTCAAAGAACCAATCGAAGCTGTGGCGTCGTCCCCGCCCACAGAAGTCTTCCCTATCGCAACGCCGTCGACGATGAAATCGCTCCGCATCACGACGCCAGCCAGCACTGAGCTCTTCCGACCCTTCCTGAAACTCTCTGCCACTCCCAAGGCTCTGATTCCGGGTTTGTTCAGATGTAGTTTCAACCGGGCCCGATTGTAGACTAGCTTCTCTTTACCCTTTTAACCAGTTGAATTTAGCAAGGGCAGTTGGCCAAGATCTACAGCCTTCGGGCCGGCGCTAAGATCCCAGAAGATCTGGTCTCCATTGCCGTCAAAGAGAAGATTGACACCGCGAGGGTTGAGGCGATTGGGGGGGTGGACAGGCTCAGTCTTGCCTACTTCAATGATGTGACCAAGAAATACGAGGAATACGACTATCAAGAGTTTCTCGAGGTGACGAGTCTGCTCGGAAACATCACACTGAAGGACGGAAAGCCCTACCTGCATGCGCACGGCAACTTTGGAAGAAAGGACAGGAGTGTCATAGGAGGACACCTAATTTCCGCGGACGTCTTCCCTCTTCTGGAGGTAGTTGTCACGCCGACGGAGAACAAGGCCCTTCGAAAATTCGACGAGGACCTCGGGCTCAACGTGATTTATCGCACTTAGAGCACGCTGAGACCATGAGGGATGGAGCTCAGTCTAATGCCTTCCGGTCATATTGACCTAACCGTAACTCTGTTACATCACAGCCCCAGAGGCAATTCGCGCCGACGACGATTTAAGCGATTGGCGACCTAAGTGTCAAGCACCGGCAAGGGGGAGGTCCAGTACCGTGATCAGTCCAGGCCTTGCCCTGCCTATCCTCTCCACTGCATGGACAACCAAGGCGACGGTAGCAGAGTCGCCGAAGACCCCTTTCTCGAACCTCAGCTTCAGGTCTGGGTCCCCTTTGACCTCGACGACGTCGAAATCTGCTGACGTCATAGTCATTTCCAGGTCGAGTCTGATCAGGCAGCCACCCGCCCTGCCTTCCGCGAACTGCCTTACTCCCATCACGTAATCCTCCGAGCCCAGCACTGGAAAGACTCCATGCTTCAGCCCATCTAGGGGCTTCCCCAGGGAGAGCGCGATCAGATGCGCCGACTCGACTAGGCCCACGTGCCCTAGCGTCCCGGCCTTCATCTCCTTCTCGAATTTGACTCTGGTATGCCCCACTCCCGTCTTGGCCTGGAGCTGGCGGCGGCGCCTGCTTATGTCTACGGACCTGACCACGTGAATGCTTGTGGGGTTCTTGGTGGCCGACGCCACGATGGCGGGGATGAGGTCCATGACAAACCCAGGGTTGACCCCGACTCCGGCGATTGTGACCCTTTTTTCGAGGGCGAGCTTGTGGAGCTCCGATGCGGTTCCGGCTCCCGAATAAGCAGGGTAAGCCATCTCTTCCGAGGTGGTAACCACGTCCAATCCTGATGATGCTGCGAACGTTATGTCGTCGGCGAGGTCGAGGATCCTCGACTTGGTGGAGAAAATCGCGACGTCAGCCCCATCGAGCTGAACGGTTCGGATGGACCCTGCGATTCTTATTGCCAGGGGAAATCCGCTAACTTCAGCCACCGACCTCCCCACCTTCTCTGGGTCGCTGTCCACGACTGCGAGGACCTCATGGGAGCGCTGGAGCAGGTATTCAAGAATCTCCGTCCCTATGGCGCCAATACCGCAAAGGACGACCTTGACCACGGACGAGGCAAGTCAGTCTCAGTCTTATTAACGGATGGCCGAACCTGGGCCTTACCTGAGTTCGAACAATTCTGAGTACGAATCCAGAGATGTCAAGAAGTTCCTGAGAGTCCGAACTGGGACCACCGCGACTCCCTGCACAAAACTCCCCTCGGGTTCGGAGACGCTCAAAATCACGGAGGCGATAGGCCTGGGGTCATCGATCTTCTTCCTAAGGAAGCCGCTGCGTCGCAGCTGGGCAGTGGCGAACTTTCGGAGCGAAGCTGGGCCAGGCTCCCTTCGATAGTGTTTGCAGTCGATGCAAAGTATCATCGATGTTCCAAAGGCGACAGCGTCAATCTGCGCTCTGGGTTTCGTCAGGGTGAGGTTCTCTTTGACAACGAACCCACCGACCCGGAGGAGTGCAGCGGCGAGCTGCTCGAATTCTCGCCACGAAAGCAGGCGCGAAACCTCTTCGGGCTGAGTACTATGTTTGAGGAGGACATAGGCCACACACGCCGGGGACAAAGTATCACTTTCCTCAAGCCCGAGGTCCAAGCATGCAGCGGACAGAGATTCCTGCATGGCCGAGGGGGATGGCAAGGTTCTTTGGAGAAGCCCTAGGAGACTCGTGGGTGGCTCTGTTGTCATGCCATGATAGCGAGTCCAATCACTTAACAAACAATGTCCCTCACCAGGTCAAGATTTGTCGGTCGCCTCTTGGATGGCCTGTTGCTCCAGCTTCCACCGCCTTGAGTTGAAGGTGTAATAGTACAATAGGATCCCCGAGGACAGGGCGCCAACTACTCCGGCGAACGCGTAGGACCCCAGCCAAAAATAAGGGGAGAAGACCGCGAATACCCGCAAGACATAGGTCGTACCGTTGTAGGAAATAACGTAGATTCCATAGGCGTGGGTCGCTCTGACCGGGATTGAAATCGTAATGTTCGTCGCGAGAGACTGGATGAATTCCGGACCGCTCGTAGGGGCGATTGAACCTTCCTTCGTAGGGAAGACAGAGATTTCGACATCGTCAGGAATGAAATTAGATACGGCAATCTTGACCGTGGAACCTTGGTCGACCGTCGGAATATAGTACCCACTGACGGTCGTATTGCCGCCGAAGTATGGTACTGCCGGGCCCAGGTAAGTTACCTCCTGCGGTGACTTCACGAGTGGCAAGGTCAACGTTGCTCCAAGGAATACCAGGCTGATACAGAGAAAGACAGCCGCAAGGTACTTCCATCGAATGGAATTCATTGGGAGCTTATGTCTCCATCGAATGGCCTAGTGTAAGCATTCATCATCGCGCACGAATTTTCCCCCGTGGTAACAACTTATATTTATCACAAAGCCGGCAACGGTGCCGAATGGCCAGCCTTCTCAGCTACGTCGTTAGAAGGATTTTGTTCGCCATCCCGGTTTTCCTTACGGTTTCGGTCATTACATTCCTCATCACGAATGCGGCAGGAAATCCCGTGGACATCGTCAGGTTAGGAATCAAGAACATGCAACCGTCTCAACTCTTGTATCTTCAGCAATACTTCCACACCGACCAACCCGTTTACATCCGGTACTTCTTCTGGCTCTCCGACCTTCTTCGCGGAGATTGGGGCAACTCTTTGTATTCAGGGACGGTGACATCACTTGTTGCTCCATGGATAGGGACTACTTTGGAACTCCAGATACCCGCCTTGCTTCTGTCGTTGGCGATAGGCATCCCAATCGGAATTTACTCCGCAAAGCATCAGTATTCGAAGACTGACGCTACGGTAACGACCACGGCGATCTTCGGAGTGTCAATGCCGACTTTCTGGCTTGGGGTAATGCTCATCATCTTGTTTTCTCTTAACCTCCATTGGCTGCCCTCATACGGCGCTCTTTCGATCCAAGGATATTACATAGGAGGCAACATTGTAATCGACGCCCTCGCTCATCTTGCCCTTCCTCTCTCTGTGCTAACATTCGTATCCTTGGCGGCCATCGTCAGGCTCACAAGGGCGAACATGCTGGAGACTCTACGGCAGGACTTCGTACTTGCCGCGAGGGCCAGCGGCGTTTCGGAATCTCGCGTCACGTACAGACACGCCCTGAAGAATGCGATAACCCCCGTGGTCACGGTCGTCGGCCTCAGTTTCGGAGTGGCGCTTGGAGGGGCGCCCGGGCTCGAGACCACATTCAGTTGGCCGGGGCTGGGCTACGCATTTGTCCTTGCTGCATCAAAACTAGACCTTCCCGTAATCCAAGCGATTACAATGATAATCACGATCATGGTTCTCGGGGCGAACATAATCACTGACCTCGCATATGCGTATTTGGACCCGAGAGTCAGACTTTGACCGAGGTCCACGAGGAGAAATACAAACGCCGATCCGCGGGCCAATGGGCGGTGGCTTGGCGGAGGTTCAAGCGAAACAAATCGGGGCTTGCAGGCACAGCTTTCGTTGGAGCCTTCCTCATTCTAGCTCTTTACGGCATATTCGCGGCCCCCTATCCCGCCAGGGGCTTCGGATGCCTCTATCAGGGGTGCGCCAACCTGCCACCGTTTCAGAACTGGGCTCACCCTCTCGGGACCGAGACCTCGGGCATCGATGTATGGAGTGAGATCGCCCATGGTGCGGGGGGTGACCTTTACGTCGGCGTCGCAGCAACAGCGATTTCAGTTGCCATAGGGCTTGTCGTCGGCGCCGTGGCCGGATACAGAGGGGGTGTCGCGGGTTCGCTCCTGCTGGGGCTCACCCAAGTCTTCTTTGTGCTTCCGATTTTGATCATTATTCTTCTGTTCGCGAAAATCTTGCTGTTCCTCGTGGCCGCGGGCCTGGGATTGAACCTTATCGTGTTCGCACTCGCAATTTTCGGATGGCCCGTCATAGCGTTCATAGCAAGAGGGGAAATCCTGAGAATCAGGGAGCTGGAGTTCGTCCAGGCTTCGAGGGCCCTGGGCGCATCAAACACAAGGATCTTGTTCAGGCACATAGTGCCTAACATGCTCTCGCCGATTATCGTGATTGCTTCCTTGTCGGTCGCCGGCAACATACTTACCGAGGTCATCATCAGCTTTCTCGGATTCGGGGACGCCACTGCGTCAACCTGGGGCAACCTACTATTCGACGGCTTCCAGTACGTTAGGTCGTCATGGTGGGTTTCGTTCTTTCCTGGGATTGCGGTCGTCCTTTGCGTCCTGGGCTTCAATCTACTTGGAGACGGTCTCTCCGATGCTCTGAATCCGAGGTTGAGGGAGTAGACACAGGTGCCGGAGACCCTCCTCCAGGTGGAGGACCTCAAAACATACTTCTTCACCGAAGCAGGAGTCGTAAAGGCGGTAGATGGCACTTCATTTCAAGTAAACAGGGGGGAGCCCCTAGGCCTCGTGGGGGAATCCGGGTCGGGCAAAACAGTCAGTGCCCTTTCCATCCTCGGTGTCGTCCCGCGGCCAGGAAGAATTGTATCCGGGAAGATCCTGTTTCACGGGGAAGACCTGGTGGGAAAATCAGATTCCGATATGAGAAGAATCCGGGGCAGGAAGATCGGGTATGTTTCCCAGGACCCAAACTCCTCTCTGGACCCTCTGTTCACCGTCGAATATCAGCTCGCTGAGGTCATCCAAGCCCACGAGAAGATACCAAAAGAGGAGGCACGCCAACGTGTCCTGAGTCTCCTGAACCTGGTCAAGATTCCTGAGCCCGAAGCCAGGCTGAGGGCTTACCCCCACGAGTTGAGCGGCGGCATGCGTCAAAGAGTTGCGATAGCGAGAGCCCTGGCCGCAAATCCGGACTTGCTTATCGCCGACGAGCCGACCACCAACCTAGACGTTACGATACAGGCGCAGGTCCTGGAACTCCTCAGGAGCCTGGAGCGGGACCTCGGGATGACTTTGATTCTTATCACTCACGACATGGGAATCGTCGCGGAGATGACGAAAAGGGTAGTCGTGTTATACGCGGGCAGAGTGGCAGAAGTCGCCGACACCAGGAGTATATACAGTTCGCCGAAGCATCCCTACACCTACGCGCTTCTGGCATCAGTGCCGCGCGTCGACCGCAAAAAAACTCTGATTCCCATACCAGGCAACATACCAAACCTGATCAGCCCACCCTCGGGGTGCAGGTTCCATCCACGATGCTCCTACATGGTAGACAAGTGCGTCAATGAAGTCCCACCCCTCGAATCCATCGGTGATGGTAGGGAAGTTTCCTGCCACAGATGGAAGGAAATCAACCTGGGAAGAGAAGCTTAGATGGCCGAACCTCTAGTCAAAGTCCAAAATCTGGTGAAATACTTCCCCGTCTACGAAAGGGGGATAGTGACGAGGAAGAAGGTTGGCGATGTGCACGCCGTCGACGGCCTGGCCCTGACCATCGAGCGGGCTCAGACGGTTGGTCTTGTGGGAGAGAGTGGATGCGGCAAGACCACGGCCGGCAAGGTGATACTTCAGCTGATTCCCTTGGACGCGGGAGAGGTCTTCTTCGAAGGAAAGCCGGTCCACCAGACCCTGGAAAAGGGCTCAACCGAGGAGAAGAAGTATGTAAGGCGCAACATGCAGATGGTGTTCCAGAACCCCTACGGCTCTCTGGACCCCAGGATGACAGTGTTCGACATCATAAGTGAAGCTTTCATCATTCACAAGCATGTTCCACAGAAGGAGTGGAAGGACAGGGTCTACAGCCTCCTGAGACAGGTAGGACTGGAAGAGTATCACGCCGAGAGATATCCACATGAGTTCTCCGGTGGTCAACGGCAGAGAATCTCCATCGCCCGAGCACTCGCCACCGACCCGAAGTTCATTGTGGCCGACGAACCGGTATCGTCGCTCGACGTTTCAGTAAGAGCCCAAATTCTAACCCTACTCGAGGACCTTCAGAAAAAGGAAGGCATCTCATTCCTCTATATTTCTCACGACCTGAGCTCGGTAAGACAGGTAAGTCAGTTCGTCGCCGTCATGTATCTCGGGAAGCTCATGGAATATGCGCCTGTCGACGAAATCTTCCAGGCCCCTTTGAACCCGTACACCATTGCCCTTCTTTCGGCCGTCCCCGTCCCAGACCCAGAGAGGAAAATCAACAGGATAGTCCTCCCGGGAGACGTTCCTAGCCCCATCAACCCACCATCTGGCTGTAGGTTTCATCCTAGGTGTGCATATGCGACACAGAAGTGCACGGACGAAGACCCCGCTTGGAGGGAACTTCGGCCAGGCCATTTCGTAGCCTGCCACTACGCGGAGAAGTTCCTGGGCAACTAGTCGCCCACAACTGGATCAACGCTATTGGAATAGAAAAGCCCAGTATGAGAGGAGCATGAGAGGTAAATATCGTTATATACGCCAAAACGAGGTTGACGCGCGAAAACGATTGCGAAATACGCAATTCGATGATACTGCTAAAGGCATAATGCTAGGAATTTTCGCTTTCATCCTCGTCTTCTCAGCAATACCAACCCCAATCGCAAAGGCGGCTAGCGCGCCGTACTTTTCGATGACACTCATTGCTCCGACTTCTAACCCAGTTAGGAGACAGTGGGCACAGATCATCCAAAACTCGTTCGTTTCAGCGGGCATAGATGCTCACCTCGTGTACATGAGCTTCGGCCAATGGTTGGGCCTGTTGCTTGGCAATACTACTTGTCCAGGTGGGACGACGTCCCCGATATCTGGCGGCACCAACTGTCCAGAGCCTACTTTCGCTAAAGGCGGATGGGATGTAGGGTTCGTAGGTAACGGCGGCGGGACAGTACTGCCTGACTTCGCGACTCAGAACGTCGTCTTCTACAGAGGTGACAATCCCAACTTCTACCCACCCAACGGCCAGAACGACTACTGGTGGAGGAATTCGACCTATGACGGACTCGCCAACCAATACGGGAACACCTTCGACCCAACGGCAAGATTGCCGATTGCACAGAAGATGGTCCAGATTGTGGCGCAGGAAAGGCCGGGCATAATCATCCTCTATCCAGAGAATCTCTATGCATTCAACCCCACTTTCAAGCCGTGGGGGACAGCGGGCACTGCGGTAACAAGCAGCACTGCTGGCTTGGACTGGCAACACTGGGCCACTGGCTCCACCACCACACTCAACGTCGCGGTGACTGGAGACCTTGACTCAATCAACCCGCTCCCCAATGCGGCCCAAAACTCTCTGTACGACAGGTACGTCTGGGGACCACCAATAGTGTCTACAGGCACGCAAGAGACTGACGCGAGAGGGACTGGTGTCTACATCAACGGAGTGGCCACCAGCATAGTCGCATCATCAGACCACCTTACCTACACAGAGACCTTTCTGGCGCACAACTTCCAAGACAGCGCTCCTGTGACCGCTGACGACTACGTCTTTACGACTATGGCAGAAGCAATCACCTCTGTTGGATGGGTCGGCTCTGGAACGTTGGCGACTCAGCTCGGGACCGCGACCAATTTCCAGGCTGAGTTCCACTTCCTCAACGGTACGGTAGACTACGTGAACAACGGGGTCTATCAACACGGCGGGTCAGCTCCAGCAGGGTGGCAGGCAACGTCCATCTGGACGTCGCTCAGCAAGACCTCATTCAGTTTCACCCTCCCGACTCCCAACCTATTCGCAAACCCACTGATCACCACGGTCAACGTGCTTCCGATGCACGTCTACCAACAGGTTCCATGGGCAAAGTGGACTTCAAGTCCGTTAAGCGGATTCACCAGTGGCTGCACCAACGGTGCAGATTGGAGTACCTGCTCGACGGGCGGCATCTCGAACCGCAACTTCAAGGTCAGCTGGAATGCGGCCACCTTCGGAGGGAATGGTAGCTACATCTCATACGGGCCCATTGGAGACGGCGCCTATGTCTACCGCGGATACGACGCGGTCACTCAAACAGCAACATTGCAGAAGTTCACACAGTTCTGGAACGCAACCGGACTCGCGGCATTGGGTCAGTTTACCCTGAACACAATTCACGTCCAGCACATCGCGGGCAAGGACGCTGCCATCGCAGCCTATGGCACATCGGCTGGTTCAATCGGCTTCATGGACACGAACTACCAGTTCACAAAGGACGACGCGACGGCCTTAAATGGACTCGGAGCGCACGTGGCCTACGTCAACGACCCTGCCAACGGATGGCAGGAGATGCCGTTGAATGATGCTAACCCGATATGGGGACTGGGCACTGCCACCCCGCTCGGCCAAGCCACTCCGGCGAAGGCGAGCTTTGCAGCAAGGATGGTGAGGACTGCATTCAGCTTGCTGACACCAAGATTACAGATAGTCAACACCCTAATACAGGGACTTGCATCCCCGGGCATCACTCAGTTCTTCCCAACTGCGGGAATAATTCACGCGGGTGACATATACGCGGGCATCACATTCGACCCGTACGATCAAACCAAGGCGCTCTCCTATCTTGCAGCGGCAGGGTACAGCACGGGAGTAGCACCACCATCGCAGGGCGGACAGATAATTCCAACCCCACCAATCACAGTCTCCAACATTACTCTGACCGTCCCCAACTTCTTCGTTGGTAACTCGTTCACCCTCACTGGAGCATTCCCGGTTATCCCGAGCACTATTGTGGCTAATTACTGGGTGACCGTCCAGCGCAGCCTCGACAGCGGAACAACATGGGCACCCGTTGCCCTTGGTACCGCCACGGGTGGAGGTGCATACAGCGTCTCCTACACACCACAAAACACAGGCAACCAATGGTACAGAGTCTTCTTCACTGGTGTGGCTGCGAACTACAACAACGGAACAGCAGGGCCTCTTAGAGGAGTCTCTGTTCCAGGTCCGTCTCTGGTAGAGTCGTACACACCACCTCTGGCGGCCGCACATCCGTGCGCCCACGCCATAGCGACCCGTTCAGGTACCTGCCGAGCTAACTCCACCGACACCCAAGTCAGTGCAGCGACGTCGTTAAACGTCGGCACATACTCTGACCTGTTCAGCCAGCTGGCAACAGGCCTCAACGGAGCGTTCAACGGACTGAAGACTTCAACCAATGCAGCCATCGCTGCTCTGAATACCAACATCGGCACGGTGAACACTGGATTGAACAACTTGCAAAGCTCTTCGGCCAAACAGTCAGACCTTACCAGTCTGTCTAACCAGGTATCAACCCTGAACAGCCAAGTCTCAACACTAACAACTGTAGCATACGCAGCATTAGCAGTAGCCGTAATACTAGGTCTCCTGGCCATCGCGCTTTCCAGAAGGAAGCCGAGCTAGGGGACCCCGAGCCTTTTTTCACGCAAGGATAAGGAAAAGCCCGAAGACTTCGACGAAAAGCACTACCCCTGTCAGGGCATAGAGGGCCGCTTGAACGTCGTTCTTTGTCACTTCGGAATCCTTGAGCCTTCGCCTCGTGAACAACTCGGTGACTTTCCTGGTGGTAGCCTGACCGGCTACTCCCAGCGCCCCCCCTACGAGCATGAGGGCGGTGCTCTCAATCAATATTACGAAGCCGAACGAGTCCCCAATGGGAATTCTGAATAGGAGAAGGGCACCCACAGCGACCGCCGCCCCAACGATGTTGAAGATTAGGACTTCTCGCACCGAAGTGAACGCTACTCTGGTGTAGCCTTGCATCTCATGAATAATCCAGTCTAAGCCTTAAAAACTGTTCGAGGAAGTCTCGCCAAAAGTGAGACGCAAGAAGAGCTCGAACAGGGTCAAGATCTCGTTCGTCGCGACCATACTAGTTCTCACGTCGATCGCCCTAATAGCGTATTCGTTCAGCTACAGGATTCCCAGTTACTCTATCCCGACCAACCTGCCACCCTATGGAGGCCTCATGGGGAAGTACGCGCCCTTCGATTCGCTGCAGGTGTCCTTTGCGAACCTGACCGCGATTAGGGCTGAAAACGCCAGTGCAGTCCCAAACAAACAGGCAGTGAACCTAGATAATCCGGGGGTGATAGTGCGAACAGCCGGAGTGGAATCCCAGGTGCTTGTTACACTCTTGGACACCACGTCTGGAATCAACAACACCGCGATGGTAGCCGTGCTCGCCAGCGGATCCTTTTCTAATCTAACGCAGGGATTCTTGCACTCTAACCTGGTTCCTGACCTGGAGGGAAGTTTCTCGATATATCGTGTGAACGACAGCTCCAACGGAAGGACGAAGAGTGAATTGATGACTCTGGTACCAGGGGACTCGTCGGTTGTGTTTGTCGAGAACGCGGCTGACGCTAAGGCAACCATCCTTCGCGTGTTGTCCGTAAGAGAGGGACAAGTCCCCTCCATACTGACGGTCCAGAACATGACCCGGATGCTTTTCGCGGTCGGTGGGACGAATCACCTGGCGATTTCAATTCAGAATTTCCGAGGCGAAGTACAGACGAGTAGGATCGGGCTCCTTACAGTGGACGCCACAGGAGGGAGAGTACAGTTGACCCATGTCGTCCAGTTCGCGAGTCCAAGCGACGCGGGTTCGCAAGTCGGCCGAGTCCAGTCGGTATACCGGTTCGCGAGCGACTACTCCCAATGGGAAGAGTGTATCAAGGCGGTTGAGACGCTTGGCTTTTCCAATCTCCAGGGGGTAGTCCACCTCGCGGGAGTGTGAGAAGCGATTTCATGGAAAATCGGAAGGTAACAACGCTTAAATCGTTCATCGTCGATTTCTAACGATTCACAGATGGGAGGACCAAACAGCTCCAAGGCTTTCGTTTCTAGTAGTACGGTCAGGAGCAGGTTACTCGAGCATTTAGTGAGTGGGCCCAAGACGCCAACGGAACTGGCTTCTATGGACGGCAAGCACGTAAGTCATGTCAGCCGAGCCCTGGCTGAGCTAAAAGAAAGGGGCCTCGTTGAGCAAATGTCGTCAGCCTCGAGGGAAAGGTACTACAAGGCAACGAGCCAGGGAATGTCCATCTACACCACTATGCTCAAGAACATGAAGTAGAATTCCACGCATTCGTTTCTGCACCCTCTTTCGATTGTCGCCTATGATCCCAGAATAATAATGAACCATATCTGGTCAGCTATGACGTAGTCGCAGCCGTGGGATATGACAAATTGGGTGATGTTAATGTCGGGTCCAGGGATCTCCTTGGCGCTGCAGTCCGGGCCTATCACAACTGATGGACCGGTTCCGAAAAAATATCCGTACTTCGAATATTGAGGGTTCATCAGACCGGCCCAGTGGCCCGGGGCGTTGGTGTGCAGGTAGTTCGGGAAGGTCGCGGGGTCTTTGCCGGCCGGGTATAGGATCTCTTCGAAGACGCCTGGACCATTGGGGCCGAAGAAGCGATGGTAGTCCGCCGTGAAGTTGAAGTCTGAAATCTGGTATTGCGCCCTAAGAGAGTTGTAGCGGAAGGCGGCGAACTGGTCCAGGGTCCTGTCTTCCGTCAGGGCCGTGGCGTTTCGTTTCAAGTTGACTGCTTGAATGAAGTTTTGAACCCATTGGGGACTTAGGCCCGCACCTGGATATCTTAGATGAAGCGTCATAAGATAGATGAAAGGAGTGGCGAAACCTGCAGCGGAGGAAGCCTTTCCCGTGCTAAAGGCTTCGATGACCATCGGATAGGATTCATCGGTCAGGAGCTTGGAGGACTGTGGAAGAGAAGTCGATGCGATACATGACTGGGAGGGCGCCAGTGAGGCAGAACATGAGGCTTCTTCGGGAAGGGACCTGGTGAGGCCTCCCACTGTTTGGTTTCTCCCATAGCTCGGATAGTGAAAGATTACGGTCAGATTCGATATGGGCAAAGTCCCTACGTTTGTCACGGTTGCTGAGAAGTTCACTAGGCCGAAGGCCGACTGTCTGATCGACCCGTTCGTAATCTTGACAACGTTAGTTGGATTGAAGTTTGTGCCAGCGGGAAAGACACCTTCCCAGTATGAAATCTGGGCGCCCGAGAAGTGGACAAGAACGGTTGAGTTCCCCTGCGTGACAAGCATCGCGTCGGAGTAGGGCCCCTGTCCCAGCCCAGCAAGTGCGTAGAGTACAGTGGCGTGTCCGGTCACTTTAGTCGGAGGAAAAGAAGGCGAGTCATACATACTAAAAGATACTGAGTACGGAACAAGGGGAACTCCAGCCACTAGAACTATCCCCAAGAATGCGACCGCAGACGCCAAGCCGTAGAGTCTAGCCCGGTCCAACCGGACGTTGGTAGCAGGTTAGCGGGTTATTACCTCATTTACCATCAACGGAACCAGGCTCGAGGCTCAGGAAGGCGAATTCAGGCCATGGTCTGACCGATGCAGGAGGCCGCGGGATTTCAGAGTCTTGTAGGCATACCATGCGTTCAGCAACACCAATGCGTAGACGATTAACTGGACCCAGTCAAGTGTCGGGGGACTGGTAAGTCTAATCCCGTTCCCGGCAAGAGTGAAGAATTGAGTCAGGAGGCTGTAACTGAAGGAAGGAGAGTAACCACAGAATTGGGGACAGGCCGAGTGAAGAGAAGCCGCATAGCCGGTCCGCCACTGCAGGTCCACGAAAACAGAGTACAAAGCGAAAAGGAGGACTATGTCGGCCAAATACACCTTCATGACGTCTTTGATCATCAAGGCAGATGTACGTCCTACAGCCCGTTAAAAGGTGATTTCGCGTCAAACGTTTAACCGCCCTTTGCCGAGGTGCCGTCGCGGTGAAGTTAGTATCACGGGGGACTGTGCTCTACTTGATCGCTTTGGCCCTCCTGCTTTCTTGGGCCTATTTCGTTCAAACAGACACGCGCCGGGTCGACGGGATCAGCATGCTCCCAACTCTGGAGGGCGGGGACCTCGTGGTAATCCAGGGCGTTCCGGTGAGCGATGTGCATGTGGGTGACATCATAGTCTACAACAACCTCTGCTCGACCGGCGGCGAATCAGTAGTACACCGGGTCGTAAACATCACCGGCGGTGGGCTAATAACAAAGGGCGACAACAATGCGCGAAACGACATCGTCCTTAACATCGCCGTATCTCCCATCAATCAACAGTGCCTTGAAGGAAAGGTAGTCTTTGTAATCCCATACGTTGAACTCCTTGCGTACTACGTCGATCAGAATCGGTTGCCTCAGTGGCTTAACTACCTTCCATCGATTTTGATTCTAATCATAGTGATCATATCGCTTCTGGGCGAGGAGAAAGAGGTGGACAAAGAGAAGGGGGTGACTTCCAAAGCATGAGGGAGCCGAGATATCCGGTTTCCTTTGCTGAATAGCCCCGCCGGTTCTGTTGAATCTTCGGGTGATTTGTGAAGGCGTTGCAAGTCAGGTGTTACTGCCAGTCTTGTCATTACGTTGAAGGTGTAAAGAATACCTTCTCTTGACTTGACGAATAAGGTCTCATTACCTTCTGAGTCAAGACTCTTCAAATCCCAGACTGCTTCGTGCGTCTCTCTGTCTAAAGTCGGGACATTACAGATATGGGATTCAAAGGCTTCTGAAATTATAAGTTGATGGCATCGTGAACACTCTACTATGTTGCTCATTTCATGTCCTTCTGCATCTTCTTCTTTGATTTCCAGAAGTTCTTCTTCTCCTCCTGCAGTTGCTTAAGTTCGCTCGCCAGAAGCTCATTGTGTCGAGTCAGTTCATCGTTTTTGGATTCTGCATCACTCAGTTTCCTAAGCAGACCATTTCCTTCTGTTATGCAGTTGTGTGCGTAGAGTTGAGCCATGTAGTATTGCACGGTTTGAGCATACCCAAGTCTGCTCTCGGGGTCGCCTTTGTGGCGGTCATAGTCTCTCCAAGCGAGAGCGAAGCATTCGCCGAGGTTCCGTCTCCTGCGTCCCCACAAACCCCCTTCCTTAGCATCTTCGGACTGGGTAAGGTCTACCCACGAGATGCTTTGGGCCGTATCTGTGATAATCAGTTCTGTCTTTCTTACCCTGTCTAAGAACCATTCGACTTCGCTGACTACGTCGGATTTTTCTTCTGCGCTCATGGCTTCGGGCCCTTCTTCTTGGCGTAAATGCTCGCAATTTTGTCCACTTCAGCGATTGCTTTTTTCACCTTCACCACCTTCTCCCCATCTTCGATTTCCATACGCCAATCCAACTTGTCTCCTTCTTGGATGTCAAGATAGGCGACCACGCCCTCAGGAACGGTCGAGCGTAAAGACTTGGTTCCCACCTTTGCGACTCCTACCGTGCTTTGCAATGACATGGAATCTGGGTTAATCTTAGACGATATTTATGTCTACCGTTCTAATGCCCTCTTAGCCTCCATCTAAACGGAGATAGACTTATATCCCGTCAGGACGGTAGACAGGACGGGAGACATGAACCCAGAACAAATCCGAGCAGAAATGGACGCCGACCGATTCGAGGACTTTGTTAATTCACTCGAAGCGAGGCGCGAGGCATGGGGGGCTGAGGGTTGAGCCCCCGCGAAGACAGGGGCTTGGCAATCGCTAAATCTGCCACAATCAAAGAGAACGAGGACGGGTCTTTTTCCGTCCCGTCTCAGACCGACCGAGCCGTTTCATATGCGGTGAAGGCCTTCGGGACTGAATGGACTTGTGATTGCCCCGACTTTCTCAACCGAGCCGACAAGATTGATTATTGTAAGCATGTCTTTGCCGTTAGATTCTGGATTGCTTCAAAGGTCGAACTTGAGGCTCAACCGAAGCCGAAGGTCTTTTCCGAAGATGCGACCCAATGCCCAAAGTGCGGCTCTATCCGAGTGGTGAAGTTCGGCAATTACAATGGGAAGCAACTCTACAAGTGCAAGGACTGCCGAACCAAGTTCAGGGAAGGCCTTCTCAAGAAGGCGAAATACACCCCTGAGACAATCACGCTGACACTCGACCTATACTTCTCTGGGCTCTCGACGCGGAAGATAGCCCGAACCGTGAACGACCACTTTGATATGAACCTCGACCAGTCCACAATTTACCGATGGGTCGAAAGGTTCATCCCGCAAATCTCGGCATATGTGGGCTCGCTCACCCCTCAGCTTTCAGACACTTGGCATGCCGACGAACTGTTTGTGAAGATGAAGGGGGGCGAGACCTTCAAAGACAAAGGAGCCATCGCATATCTTTGGAACGTGATGGACAGGAAGACGCGGTTCCTGCTGGCTTCCAAACTCTCGAAGTATAGGGACATAGCAGGAGCAGACCGAGCCTTCGTCGAGGCCTCGCTGAACGCGGGGCGAAACATGCCTAAGAAGGTCTTCACCGACGCTCACCATGCCTATCGAGCCGCAATCAAGTTATGGCCAGAGGACAAGAGGCCACAGCATATCGCAAAGGCAAGCCTGAGAAAACCAAACGCTACCAACAACCGCATTGAAAGATTGAACGGGACGCTCCGCGAAAGGGTGAAGGTTCAGAGGGGTTGGAAGTCGATGCAGACCCAGATAGCGGAAGGCCAGAGAATACATTACAACTTCATCAAGCCGCATCAGGCCTTAGATGGCAACACCCCCGCACAAGTCGCGGGAGTCGGAGTCTACGGCAATAAGTGGATGGAATTGCTTAGACGTTCACTTGGCCCTAAGAATACTCAGAATTGAAGAACTTGCGACTACGAATAAGACGATTCCACTCCCGATTGCCGCGACAATTGTGGGGACGGAACTCGAATGCTGTGAGGCGATTGGGAACAATTGAATCCCAATCCAAATCAACACCGATGCACCGCCATACCCCGCCAACCCCACTTCGAAGATTCGGCCCAATTTCTCCGATAGCTTAAGTTCGGCACGAGTCAAACGGCGTTTGGCTTCAGCCTCGGCGTGAACTCTATTGGTCTTAGGAGTAATCGCCTTGTCGATTCTCGGTTTGAAGCCCCAATAGAGAGTCGTGAATCCTGCGCCGAAGAGGAATATTGCAACCCCAGTCAAGAACTCAGTCATGTTGACCTGCCCGCCGTATAGCAAGAACCCGAGAATGACAAAAGAACTTCCGCTGAGAGAGATTGCTATGGCTTCTCTCCGCAATCCGGCTGGCTGGGGCTCGTCTTTGTCATTTAACTGCTAACCCACGACGCAACAGGGAGATAGAATCACCCAGATATGCAACAGAACCGCCCCGCGCCTTATATACCCTTTAAATACCAACGGGGAACGCCCGAAGCAGATGCCTCAGACAAAGGCAATCGTAAGCATTGAGAATGTAGTCGCTTCAGCATCAATCAACCAGACAGTCGACCTCAACCTAATCACAAAGAACTTCGTCACGGTAGAATACCACCCCGACCAGTTCCCGGGCCTCGTTTTCAGACTAAGGAACCCAAAGACCGCGACACTGATCTTCAGCTCCGGAAAGATGGTCTGCACAGGCGCCAAGTCCGAAGAGCAGGCAAGGAAGGCGGTGGAAGAGGTAGTCAGACAGTTGAAGAAGGGCAAGATACCAATTAAGAACGAAGCCATAGTGGAAATCCAGAACATAGTTGCGTCGGCCAGCCTCGGGGGCAAGGTCCATCTCGAAGAGGCCGCGAGGGTCCTCCCCAAGTCCATGTACGAGCCCGAACAATTCCCCGGACTGATACACAGGATGGCAGACCCGAAGACTGTCATACTATTGTTCGCCTCGGGCAAACTCGTCTGCACTGGTGCAAAAAAGGAAAGCGAAGTCTACAGAGCCGTGAATAACCTTCACGTGACTCTCGAAGAGAAGAACCTCATGGTGTACTGAGAGGTCCTTCTTCCTAATTTGTGACGTACAAGTGAGATTCTAACGCCGATCTATGCTACTTAATGCGTTGACGAAAGCTCTCCTGTGGCAATCACGTAATGCACATCACTTTCAGTCACCTCCCTTGTCGCTCTTGGCCAGAAACCATGCCCAGCTATATGCATGGATTCTAACGCGTTTGACATATGCTGGTGACCAAGTTCGAATTTTCTCGGAAATCAAAAGAAAGAGTAGTGAAATCGATTTCCTTCAGATATACTGCTTCACAGGAGCTCTCCTCGCTCTTCGAGGACTTCCGCCTGATGTGCAACGATGCAGTTAGAATCGCCATCACTGAGAAACCAAGGAATAGATTCGAACTCATTGAGTTCGCGTACTCCCGATTGAAGGAATACGGCCTTCACTCACACTACATTCAAAACGCCTGCGAAGTCGCTTTCTCAGTCTACAGAAACAGGAACAGAGAGTCAGTTCCCCACATTGGCAAGCCGTTCATCAAACTTGACAATCAGACGTACAGCCTAAGTCATTTTCTTGCTAGAATTCCCACCTCTCCCCGACGCTTCGTCTTCCTTGAGCTCCACGGCTCGGACTATCACCGTTCGTTCGTTGATGACGAGAACCTCAAGAGAGGCTCGATCACGGTAACCCAACAAAGAGCCATCATTTCCTTCTCAAGGAATGCCAAGCATATCGAGACACTTGGGAATATCGGCTTGGACGTGAACGAGAGGAACGTGACAATCTCAGCCACGAATGGCCACGAGCGCGTATTTACAGAACTCGGAGAAGTCGTCGACATTAAGGAGAGATATAGGGAAATCAGAGCAAAGATTGGAAAAACAACGAGGCAGGACAACAGAATCACCAAGCAACTCTACGCCAAGTATGGGGAGAGGGAAAAGAACCGTACCATTCAAAGAATTCACAAGGTCACTAAGCAGCTTATCGACTATGCCAAAGAGAACAGGTTGGGAATCAAAATGGAGAGATTAACGGGAATCAGGAAATTGTACCGGAGGGGAAACGGACAGGGACCGTCTTTCAGAGGAAGGATGAATTCCTGGGTTTTCGGAGAAACCCAAAGGCAAATCGATTACAAGGCCAAATGGGAAGGCGTCCCCCATTGGCTCGTTAGTCCGAGAGGCACGTCCCGAAACTGCCCGAATTGTGGCTCCCGCGTTGCACAGCTACAGTGGAGGAAACTCTACTGCATAAAGTGCGACAAAACCTGGGACAGGGACATCTTTGCTTCGAAGAACATAATGGCCTGCGTGGTTCCGCAGGCTCGGCCTTCCAAGGGAAGCGGTGAGAAGGAACGAAGCGACGGCGGTTCTAATCCTTCGAGCAGATGGGCGGAAGTAAGTCAGTCGGTTGACAAAGACCGGCGGGCCACAGAACCTAGCGGCTCTCTACCGATTTTGTGATGGCCTTCAGGTTGTCCTTGTTTATCATTTCCATCGAATAGAGAGTGTCTGCCAGCTCAAGCATGTCGGTGACCGCGTTTAGCGCAATCCCTTTCTTGCTCAGCTTTTCCCGGGCGCCTTCCATCCTGTCGATCAAGACAACCGCTTGGCTGACTTTGCCTCCTTCGTCTTCGATGGCTTCAGCGGCTGATAGGATCGACTTGCCAGACGTTGCGATGTCATCCAGGACAACCACATTCCATCCCGGCCTAACCTCCCCTTCGACCAGGCGTTCGTTGGCTTGTTTGGACATCCTGGTGTATACCAGGGGCTTCTTCAAGGCGACCGCGACTGGGGATGCGATAGTAAGACCCATGAGAGGGACCCCGCATAGTGCATTGGTTTTCGCGGCCTTCTTTGAAACCGTCTCCGCGACTGAATCAACGACCAAACCGAAGAGGCCCGTATAGCTCGGAATGCCTCTGAGGTTCACGTAGTAAGCACTGTCCCTGCCGTCGGGGAGGGTAAAGGTTCCAAACTGAAGAGCCCCCGCTTTCAACAGTCCTTCGGCCAGATCATTGAGCCTGCTTCTCCGTTTCTTCCAGGCCACGGCGCTTGAACGAAATTCGAGCTTATAAAACGAGTTTGCTGCCAAGGTGATGTTTGCCCGAAATCTGGATACCTTTTGGCGGGGTCGAGACACTCGTGACGATTCAGGCAGAGAATCTCGGTGCAGTGGTCGAACCAGGAGCCGATGGAGGGTCTCCCGACGTCGAAAGATTGGCTGAACTAGCGAAGAGCGCCTCGGCCATCTTCGTCTCAGACTTTGCCCCAACCACCATGGAGCTCCTTCGAGCCATGGCTCCGGCAATCGAAGGGACCCAGGCCTTGGAACTTTTCTCGGCCGCGCCGAAAAGAATCGAAGGGTCGGTCCCGGAATTGAAGGGAAAAGTCGCAACCCTTCCCCCGCCGCTCCCTTCGCCAGAAGATCAAGGCCCTGTCTTTGTTCAGCAACTTTCTCAGACTGGAACGAAACTTATCCTGGGGACTGCGAAACCCGACCCTCTCTTCGGAATCGTTGACGCCAAGGTCCAGGCCTGCCTTAATTGGGTCGCCCGTTCCCACAGAGTCGCGGCCCAAGCGCGCAAAGGGATGGAGCCTGAGCCATTCCAGAAGACCGAGGCCTACGCGGAGATCGAAAGAATCGCCAAAGGCATTGCGGACGCGCATTTTCTTACTGCTGTCCCGCGAGGGGGCAAAATCCGGACCGTAATGGAGGACGCTCCCTTCGACGCTATCAAGAACTCCTTTGTCAAAACGTCGGTGCAGCAGACGAGGGGAATGATCGTCGGCGCAGGCGGAAGAGGATTCGACGATACCCTTTCCGCAGCCATTAGGGGAGTCTGGAACGTTCTCCCGGGACTAAGAAGAACTGGTTCGGTTCTGCTCATAGCGGAGTGTTCAGAAGGAGTCGGCTCGACGGCCCTCGAGATGCTGGTAACAGGGAGGCTGTCAGGAGACGGCGAAAGGAGGAGGGAGAAGTATGTCGAAGGCCTCGAGGAGGTCTTCTATCTCAGTAAGCTCAAGGAAGAGTACGACATTATGCTGCTGTCGGGGATGCCCGAGACCTACGCCGGGTCCAAGCTGGGGCTAACCACAGCAAGGGGTTCGGGAGAGGCGGTCGGGAGGATGCTCAACAAGGTAGGCCGGTCCGGGAAGCTGAACGTCGTGCCGCGGGCTCCCGAGTGCCTTGTTGAATCAGCCTAGCGGCAGAGTAGCCAGATCATGTGGGAACGGAAGGGCAAGGAACGCTGCGGCCAAGGCGACCAGATAGATCCAGCGTCTTCTTGAAGAGAGCTCTGAAACTTCGTCGAGCAGTTTGAGCCTGAAGGGCCTTCCAGCGAGCAGCAGCGCCACGATCGCTATGGCCCAGTAGGAGGCGGTCCCCATGTCAACCACCAACAGGGTGAGCACGCTCAGGTATGTCGCTACCCTGGCGGTCCGCGGACCCCAAGCAAGGTTGGAGAGAAACCCGCCGTCGAAGGATGCCATGGGGAGGAGACCTATGAAGGCGAGGACGAATCCTACGGTGGCTGCGTCGGAGATGGGGGAAAGCAGAAGGTGTCCGGCAGCGACCTTGGGGAGGATGGGGCCCAGTGCCGTGTCGATGGCAAACTGGATGGCGTTGGAGTTGATTGAGACCGCGACCTGGCTTGCCTTGAAAGCAATCGCAGATTGGACTGCAGTCAGTTCGCCGACGGAGTACAAAACCACGGCCAAGATGAGAATTGCAACCGGACCCGCGATGACTGTGTCAAAGAGATTATCCCTGTTTAGGGCTGACTTTCGTTGCGCACCAACGAAACCTAGGGAAGCGATGAAAGGTGGGAGGAATGGGATCCATGGCAAGAGGTAGCTGCTGGCATGTCCCGCTTTCCTTTTCGAAGCCGCGTACCTTTGACCGAATTCATGGGCCGCCATCAAAGCGGCGACGGTGAGACCGAAGCCGAAGAAGACCAAATAACCAGGAAAGGCAGGAATCAATTGCGTATACACAAGCCGCTGCAGGAGTGAGAACACCACTAGCGAAGCGAGGGTGAAGAGCGCCATCAGCACGGGAATCCTTGAGGCCGGGGCAGAGACCTCCCCCGTCTTCTTTACTGTCAGCACGCAGTCATCCCTGGTCCCAGTCATTTCTGGCCTGAACCCCCTGGCACTGAGCTCTGATTCGAGTTCCACGAACTTCTGCTTCGAACCGTCGTCGTAGGACACCTGGTATTCAGACTCGCCCCCTGGGAGCGCGAAGGCACCCTTTATCGTGAACTTGGAGGCGACCAATTGTTCTATGTCCGACGGCTGACTTGACAACAATAGAAGGGGGGGCGGGGTTCCGATAATAAGCTGTCTCCGCTTTCAGTAATCTTTAACCAAACCACGAAGAGTCCCCAAGAGAAGTTGCAGAAGGCGATAGTCGCCAAGGTCGGGGACTACCAGATCAGGCGGGCCGAGAGGGAGGACATCCCCGCGGTCATAGACATCAATTCCGAGACCCTCCCAGAGCACTACTCTGACTACTTCTACTACGAGATCCTCGCAGAGTTCCCCGAGACCTTCTTGGTCGCCGAGACTGAAGGCAAAGTCGTGGGCTACATCATGTCCCGCATCGAGTACGGGTTCTCGCACCTCCACAGGCTCGGACTTGCCAGGAAGGGGCATGTGGTCTCGGTCGCGGTCAAAGAAGGGCACAGGGGTAGGGGAGTAGGGACGATGCTGATGCAGGTTTCGCAGGATGAGATGGTGAAGAAGACAGCGACCGAATGCTACCTGGAGGTCCGCGTGTCCAATGCCGAGGCGATCGCACTGTACAAGCAGCTCGGCTACAGGGTTTCGGGGCGTCTCGAGTCGTATTACAAGGATGGAGAGGCGGCCTTGGTGATGGCGATCAAGATAGGGCAATGAAAAAGCAGAACGCACCATTCCTTGGTTTGGCTGAGGCCCTTGAAAGAGTCAGAAGTACGAGCAGTAAGAATCTGAAGGTCGAGACCCTTTCGGCATATCTCAAAGGACTGAAGCCTGAAGACGCAGAGGTTGCGGCACGGGTGGCGTCCGGCAGGTCGTCTGAGAGGGGGAGCAAGGACTAGGCCCAGGTTGGCTACTCGACTCTGCTCGAAGTCTTGAGAGAGGTTACCGGTGTCACTCAGGAGGGGATCTCCAAGTCGTACCTTCGTCACGGGGATCTGGGTGAGGTCGCCGAAGAGCTCCTGGCGGAGAAGAAGGAGCAGGCGCTCTTTTCGGAGCCCCTAACTTTGGGTGACCTCGACGAAGGGTTCCAGAGGCTCCGTTCTTTGAAGGGGCACGGGTCGGCGACGGCGAAGCGGGGAGTCGTGAAGTCACTGATCCTCAGAGCCACCCCGGTCGAGGGAAAGTACATCGTTAAGGTCCTCACCGGGGAGATGAGGACGGGTTTGGTTTCGGGCCTATTGGAGGAGGCAATTGCTGTCGCTTACTCCCTGTCCAAGGCCGATTCCGCCCGGGCGCATATGATACTCGGCGACATAGGCCTCCTTGCCCGGCAGGCTGCAGCCGGCGACGTAAGCGGAATCAAGATTCGTCCCTTTCGTCCCGTGAACTTCATGCTGGCCGAGCCACTGGCCACAGCCAAGGAGATCGCCGAGCACTTTGGCAAAGCGGCCTATGCGGAGTACAAGTACGACGGAGTGAGGGCGCAAGTTCACAAAGCTGGCGATTCGGCGCGAGTTTATTCGAGGAGACTGGAGGACATCACGTCGAGCTTTCCTGAAATCGTGAACTCGCTCGAAGCCGCAAAGGGCGATTTCATACTGGACGGGGAGATTGTCCCATTCTCAGAAGGGCGGCCCCTGCCCTTCCAATTGCTTCAAAGGAGACTCAGGAGGATAGAGAAGTTCGAAGAAGCTGCGAAGAACGCGCCAGTGTCGTTCTTTGCGTTCGATATACTGATGTTCGACGGCAAAGAGACCACCGACTCCCCGCTGTCGAAGCGGAGGGCATTGCTAAGGCGCCTAGTTAGGGGCACCGGGGTGAGGTTGGCTGAATCAACCGACGTGACCACAGAGGAAGAGATCAACTCATCATTCAGGCGTAGCAGAGAACTCGGCTACGAGGGATTGGTTGTGAAGGACCCAGACAGCATGTATGCCATGGGTAGGAGGGGCACCGGGTGGGTCAAACTGAAGGAAGAGCTCGACACCATCGACGCTGTCATCGTCGCAGCCGAGTACGGCCACGGAAAGAGAGCTGGAGTGATTTCCGACTATACCTTCGCGGTCCGCGACGGGGATGAGCTAAAGACGATTGGCAAGGCATACAGCGGCTTGACGGACAAGGAAATCGATGAAATGACCAAGAGGCTCAAAGAAATCACGGTCAAGGACTACGGGTACAGACGCAAGGTCAAGCCAGAAATCGTGGTTGAGGTCGCCTTCGACAGCATCCAGCTGAGCGACAGGCACGACAGCGGATACGCCCTTCGCTTTCCCAGGATCAAACGGATAAGGACTGACAAGGGAGTCACGGACATCGATACCATGGAGAAAGTTGAAAGCATCTTCTCGGGACAGAGGCTCAAGGTCGAGGAGAGGTAAGGACCGGCCGCGCAGCGTTCGTCGCTTATATCAGCCTCATCGATGTGGGTTAGGGTTGTACGCCCAGCTTTTCATCGCCCTGTCTTTTGCAATAGCATCCTATCAGGATATCAAGGAGCGGGCGGTCAACGACTTGGTCTGGATACCTGCACTTGCGGGGGCCGCATATGTCGTCTATTCCTACTACACCTTTCAATCGACGCAGGGCCTTGAGTTCCTGGTCATCAAGATAGTCCTTATCGGAGGCATTGCGCTTGCCTTCGCCTTCTTCGGAGGGATCGGCCAGGCAGACGCCATTGCGATAGCATTCGTCGCCGCCGACCCTTACCCCCTCTCCCCCGTCCCACCCCTGTTCGCCGGGGCGTTCGTGGCGCTCTCGCACATCGGATATGAGTATGCAGTCGGAAATGCCAGGAGTGGCCGAAAGATCCCCATGGAGCAGTTCCTCCGCGAACAGCGCTGGATACCCAAGGCTGTAATTGCTGATGGAGTGAGGACCGAAGTAAACAGAGACGTCAACGTTGCCCGTGAAGAGGTGGAAGCGAAGAAATTGCACGATGCATCCGTCGAGGTGAGTTACGGAGTCCCGACGGTGGCGTATCTCGGCATCGGCTATGTGGCCTATCTGGTCTACCTCGCTTTGTTCAATCTTCCCGCTTTCCTTTCCCTCCCCTAGAAGGGCTCTGGGCGGACAGTTCACATTATATCCGCATTGGCAGGAGCGGTGGAGACAGATGGCATTCATTGTCCTTGAGGGGTTCTCGGGGACAGGTAAGACATCACTCGCTTCTGGGTTGGAGAAGCAAGGATGGCTCAGACTTCAGGAGTCCGCGCACGCAGTCCCAAAGGACGTCCCGGTAGCCGACAGGGCCGACACTCCCGCAGACTTCAGTCTTCTCGGGGCTACCATGGTGTACAGTTCCATAATTTCGAAACTGAGGCGGACAAGAAACATAGTCTCAGAAGGGTATCTGCTGTCAGACCTCGCCTATGCCAAGATCAGGTTCGAGCTCAATAAGAGCGAAGCCTACCCGGCCATGTTTACCATGTGCAGGAGAATCCTTCAGGAGCCTGCGATGAGGCCTGACCTTTACATCCTCCTCAATGCGGGCCCGGAAACAATCGACCTCAGACAAAAGAACAAAGGCGAGAGGGAGAGGAACATGACAGAATTTTTCAGGACGCGGTATTACAGTGCCCTTTCCGAGATACATGAAGAACTCGGCGAGAAGAACACTGAGGTCGTCGAGACAGATTCTGACTTGGAGGTTACCCTTCAGAGGATTCTGGACCTCCTCGGAAAGCGCAACGTGGTCACTGGATGAAGCCCGCCATAGTCGATTGGGAGAGACTTCTGCTCGAGGCGACCGAAAAGGTGCAACTTACAGTCCAGGCAGGGGCTGGTCGAGGAAACAGAGGTGAGGTTGTGGGAGTCGGAGCCTCGGGAGACAAGACGATCGTCGCGGACAAGAAAGCTGAAGACGTACTGATTGGCGCGATTGCCAAAGTTCAAGGTGTGAGAGTGCTCAGCGAGGAAGCGGGACAAGTAGGGGATTCGAAGGGGAAGCTGCTCGCGATAATCGACCCCATCGATGGATCTTCAAACTTCGAACGAGGGATACCTTTCTATTGCACGTCCGTGGCAATCGCGGATGGGTCTTCGCACCAGGACATCTTCTTCGGCATCGTCAGGAATCTTGTAAGTGGGGAAGCATACACGGCGACTAGGGGCAAGGGAGCAAGAAAGAACGGGAAGAAAATCCGGACGTCGGAGATTTCTGAGCTTTCGAAGGCCGTCGCTGGAATAGACATCAGCAGGGCGAGCCGAGGAACACTAAAGGGGCTCCTCCCGCTCATGGGCCGCATCAGCCGTCAGGTCCACTACGGGGCGAACGCGCTGGAGCTCTGCCTGATGGCTGAAGGCAAAACCGACGCCTTCGTGGACTTGAGGGGAAGAATGAGGACAGTCGACTTCGCCGCTGCGCAACTCATTGCGAGTGAAGCTGGAGGGGTTGTGAGTTCCCCGGAGGGGGACGACCTCCGATTTTCGATGGACCTTCAGAGCAGGTTCAGCTTCGTGGCATCGTCAAACAAAGAATTGCACCGGAATATCTTGGAATGCCTTGGTAAGGACAAGTTTCCCCGCAGAAACTCACCTGTTTGAGCCTACTATCATATGGGCGGCGCGCCTCAAAATCATCCTCCTCTGCTCGGCTCCCAGGTAGGAGCTGACATCCAGCCTGGTCACTCCCCCGTGGCCCAAGTAGCCGGCTAACATTTGAAACGACGCTCGGGGGGATTTCCTGGCTACCAGGATGCTCCGGCCGACGGCGTAGATCCAGTCGTACCCCAACGCGTACATCGCCCTGCCGTACAGAACACCTTTCAACAGATTCGTTTTTCTTGAGATGCTAGTGGGTACGTCTTTGAAACTCCGTGTGTGGTACCCCATCTGCTTGGCCCTAAGATAGACCCAGCTCTCCCAACCATAATTTACTGGAAAGAGCATCTTTCCTGCGCTCTCCCAGAACTGGGCGCGGACTATCATGCTGGAGCCTCTTGGCGCATTCTCCCAGAAAGGTTCGTTTGTTATCCACCCAGATGCCACTGCAAGTTGGTCGTCCTCCACCATCCTGCTGATTATGCGCTCGACGTAGTACGGAGGGAGTGCGTGGTCACCCCCGAGAATCATAACATAATCGACGGGAGGACTTCTTTCTCTCAGGATCTTGAGGCCCGAGTTGAAGACTCGGGCGAGCTCTGGCCTTCCTACAAGGCTCTTGGAATGGTAGGGGAGTGTGACCACGCTCGTTTTGAAATGAACTTCCGCAGAAATCCGCTCCAGCATGACAAGGGTCTGGTCGGTGGACCCATCGTTGACGACAACCACTTCCACGGGTCTCAGGCTCTGGTCATCGAGGGCGTGAAGCACCTTCCCGATCGACCTCTCCTCATTCCTGACCGCAACCACAACGCCCAGGTTCCTCATTCTAAACTCACCATCAAGGATTCTTCCCTGAAGTGTTCTGTCACACTATGATATATTAGCGGAACCAACGAAATCAGCCTAGGATCTGATGAGGCCCTGATAGAGCTCGTACCATTTAGCCGAGACGTTCTCTGGCCTGTTCTCGTCGGGCAACCCTGCCAAGGCCTTCCCCGACCAGTCGATAACCTGGCACCCGCAGGCAAGCGCTTCGAGGGCAGCCTTTCCGACAGACCTCGCCTCCTGATGTCCAGGTGGCCTTCGCAGGTCGATGTAGTAGGAAAACCTCGAGAGTGTCTCGGGCATCTTGTCGTGGGGGACACTCCACCTATCAAACCACGTCAGGCTGAGGCCGAGCCTTTTGGCCGCTTGATCGGCCTCCACATCCATTCCGTACCGAAACGAAAGTGCAGACTTGGGGATTCTGTCGACACTCAATGGACGGAAGATTTCGGTGTCGACCGGGTTTGGGATGTGGACCGCCGAGGATGGAGCGCCCTCGAGGAGGTTCGGTGTGGAGCAGACAATTGCATTGGCCGACTCCCATCTGCTTTCCTTTTCTTTCCACCTCCCCTCAATGTCCGTGCCGTGATAGTGAATCACCAACGGCTTCCCCCAGTAGAGCCTCCGTAGCCAGGGGACGATTCGGTCCAGAGAATGGACATGCACCACGTCGGCCGAACTTGCCATGAGGAGTGCCCTGGCGAAGAATTTTGCGGGCCCGTCCCCATAGGCCCTACCGTAGGTCGTCAGGCCGACCTTGTCCGCCGCCCTGCGAGTGATCACGGTGCTCTTGGTGCCATATTGCCTGTCGCAGAACTTCGCGAGGACGCTCGCGACACCAGCAGTATTCCATACGTGCAGTATCTTTGGGCACAACATTTCACGCCTGCCTCAGTCAACGGAAAAAAGCTTCCGCAGGGGGTTCGCGCCGCGAGAAGTAAAATACGCCGACTAGAGGACGCAACCTTTGAAAGGAGAAAGGAAAAGCTCTGGGACAAACGTCAGGACTGAACATTAGCTACGGACTCCGTTCGACAGGCTTACTGGTTTTCACCGGCCGGATCATCAGTGCGGTCACAGGGCTTCTGTTCACGGTGATGGTGGCGAGGTGGCTCGACCCCAACAGCTTCGGGACTTGGGAGGTAATAGTAACCCTGGTCGCTTTCTCCGCCTACCCCGTGGGTGTGGTCTCCTACTGGGCGACCCGGGATGTAGCCAGGGGGAAGATGGTCGGACGGACGGCGTTTGCCGCAGGCGGGCTGATGAGCAGCCTAGGTCTTGTCCTCTACTTCGTCTTCACCCTCGTCACTTACCCCAGGATCAACGCACCCGTGCTTCCATTCCTCCTGGGTGCACTTCTCGTTCCCCTCAGTTACTGGAGTGCTGTGGCGAACTCCCTTGTCGGAGGGTTCAGACCCGGGGTGTACGGGTATTCTCTCGTGATTTCCGAGCTGGCGAAGCTAGTGGTCGCCTACGTAGCCCTGTACGTCTACAGGCTGGGAATAGAAGGGGTGATCGTAGCGCTGACGGCGGCCTACCTCGTCCAATCCATCGTCAGCACATACTTCGTGCGATTGACAGTGACTGAGAAATTCGATTTCGTCCAGACGAGACGTTGGTCAAGACTCGCCTGGCTGCCCGCGGTGAGTTACCTCCCCTCCGTGCTTGCTGTGGCCGACACTGTAGTCGCAGCGGTAGCCTTCGGTCCTGCCATTGTCGGATACTATCAGGTGGCCTTCACCGTTGCATCGGTTGTGGGCTACTCCTCGGCCTTGGCTTTCTCGCTCTACCCAATGCTGCTTCGTGGGGGCGGGGAGAGGCTCCCTTCGGTCACCATCGAGTTCTCATTGTTATTTGGCCTCCCGATGGCAGTTGGGTGTTTCGTCCTGGCCGGACCGTTGCTCTTCCTTTTCGGAGCGAAGTATCTCCCGGGGGCTTTGGGGCTGGCCATCATGGCGCCGATGTTTGTGTTCTCAACGATATCGTGGATAATCGACCAGACACTCCTTGGGACCGAGAAGGTTGACGTGGGTGAGACGCCCAGGTTCATGAAACTCCTTAGGAGCAACCTTCTCTTCGTCCCTCTCGTCAACATTCTCTATGCGTTGTCGTACCTCGCGCTGATGTTTGTAATCCTTTCTTACTGCTTTTCTGCTGGGTTCTCAACTTCTACTTCTATCGGATATTGGGCAGCGGTCCAGTTTGTGGTAACCCTGGGGTTCATGCTGGTGAAGGCGAGGCGAGCGGGGCGACATGCCAGACTGATCCCTGGAATGAGTTTGGTCTACTACGTTCTCGCCGCCGCTGTCATGGGAGGAGTGGTGTACTTGCTTTCGGGCACGTTTGTACAGCAAGGGCTTGGGGCTATTTACTATGGTGCTCGGCTTCTGGGCGTAATCGGAGTAGGAGCGGCAGTCTACTTTTGCATTGTGTACGCTTTAGACTCGAAGTTCAGAGACCTTGCTCGTTCTTTGCTTGGTCGCGTCAAGGTCCCATAGCGAGAACTAATCTTTCTTTGTTGTCGTGTCGGCGGCAGGCTTGTCCGGCGCCTTCTCCGGGGTCATCTCTGGGATGTCGGTGATCGGTTCGGGTGGAGGAGTCGTTGCCATGGTGTACCCAATCCATGCAAGGATCGCGAGTAGGATGAATACCGCGAGGATGGCCGTGATTTCGAGGACCAGCAGGGGCCAGTAGTACATGAGGAGGATGTACACGATGATTCCGATGACACTGCCCAAGAAAATCGCCCCTCCTATCGCCCTGTCGTTGGCCATGAAACGCAATGGCGCTCCGAGGGCGCAAATATAATGGTTGTGCCCTCTCCCCTAGGAAAGCAGACTTCTGGCGATGGAAGGGTTTCCTCGTGTCGATACATACAAGCCAGGGAATCCCTCTTCGCGTAGACGGCGTATCACGTTCCTTGCCTCATTGAGCAGGGCCGACTCTCCCGACGCCGCCAACTCTCTGAACTGCTTGGGGAACTTCCATCCGAAGTACCTCTCGCAGTAGTCAAGGTCCTTGCTATCTCTGAACGGGAAGACGTTCAGGAGCACCTTGTCTTTGACTCCCGATTTTTCAAGTCCCAATACTTGCTGGTCTAGAGTGTCTGAGTCGAGGCTAGGGGGCTGAGCCAGAAGGTAGTCTGCCCCGGCCCTAAGCCTAGATTTCGCCAGTGCATCTCCCTTATCCTGACCTAATCGGCTGATGTCGATAGGAGCGAAGAATTTGGTCGAGACCCGGGCTCGGCTGCGCATTGAGCTAGCCTCCCCGATTGCCTCACCGAGGTTGGAAAAATCGTGGATGTTCGTCGCTCCCGCGCTCGGAGGATACTTGTCTCCCCACGCGAGCATAATCGAACCAAAACCTAGGGATAACCCAGTAAGGACCGTTGACAGGAACAGAGGCTTGTTCATGTCGCGAACGATTATCACAGGAGCGGCGTCCACTCGCAGACGGTCCTGAAGCATCCTGGCCGCCTCGATGGTCGAGAGCTTCAAAATCCGAGGGTCCTTCAAGCTCGCGACAAGAAAGACATCGGCTAGTTCGCGGATACTGCGTACCCCTTCGACGAACCTCTCTGTTTTGTCTTCGAGGCCTATACTTCCAGTTTCCTCGGGAGAAATGGGGAACTGAGGGGGAAAAACCTCGATGACTCGAAGGAAGGCCATTCAAGATGCGGAGAAACCTCTGATAGAAAACGATTCTCGCCCAGGCCTCGCGAACGAACCGCCTGAAGACGTTACTACTTCTTGGCTCGTACGAGTTGCAGCGGGATGGTTATCGTCAGTGGCTCCTTTTCCTCAGTCTCCAGAGCCATCTCTTCGAATTCGTATTCTGCGCAATCGCACATACTTCCCAAATCGACGGCTCAGACACATAAGGGTTGTTACCATCGAACTGGCAATTCTGCTTCGCGACGACCTGACTTGGGTGTGAGTACTTTAGCTAGGCTTTCGCAGCTACTTTCTCGACTTGTCCCTTCTGAGTGATTTCTTGGACAATTCCTGCTGCTACAGTTGACCCCATATCTCTTAGCGCGAACCTCCCCAACTCGGGATATTCCTTGAACGTCTCCATGACAATTGGCCTCAGCGGTGTGATCTTGACGATGGCCGAGTCGCCTGTCTTTATCGTCTTAGGTTTCTCCTCGGTAGCCTGACCGGTCCTCGGGTCGATCTTAGCAACAATCTCAGAGATGGTAGCTGCTACCTGGGCCGTGTGCGCGTGAAGGACGGGGGTGTAGCCTGGAGCGATTGCCGTTGGGTGGAATACGACAATAATCTGGGCCTTGAACTCCTTCGCAATTGTCGGCGGGTTGTTTGCCGGGCCGAGAACTGAGCCTCGGCGGAAGTCTGACTTGCTGACTCCTCTGAGGTTGAACCCGATGTTGTCACCCGCCATCGCCTCCTGCATCGCAGTGTGGTGGGTCTCGATGGACTTCACCTCGGCCGTAAGGCCCTCGGGCATGATTACCACTGTTTCCCCGACTTTCATCTTTCCTGTTTCTACCCTCCCGACCGGGACTGTGCCGACTCCTGTGATTGTGTAGACGTCCTGCACGGGGAGTCTGAGCGGCTTCTCGATGGGCTTCGGCGGCTCAGTGAAAGTATCGAGGGCTTGAAGTAATATGGGCCCCTTATACCAGGGCATGTTCGTCGACGGCTTCACCAGGTTCTCCCCTGTCCAACCTGAGACAGGGATGAAGTTAATCTTCGACGTATTGTATCCGACCGTCTTCAGCAGGGTCTCGATGTCCTGCTTGGCCTCGTTGTACCTTTGTTCAGAGTATTTCACCGTCTGGTCGTCCATCTTGTTAATGCAGACGACGAGCTGAGTAACTCCCAGAGTCCTAAGCAGGAATGCGTGCTCCCTTGCCTGGCCGCCTGGGCCCAACGCTACGTCGGCCTCTCCTTTCTTCGCAGAGACAACAAGAACTGCGGCGTCGGCTTCGGAGGCTCCCGTGATCATGTTCTTGATGAAGTCGCGGTGTCCCGGCGCGTCGATTAGCGTGTAGAAATATTTCGGAGTCTCGAACCTTTGGAAGGCGAGGTCGATGGTGACACCTCTTTCCCTCTCGTCCTTCAACTGGTCGAGCACCCAGGCATACTTGAAAGAGTCCCCTGCTCCCGTCTTCTCGGACTCCTTCGCGAATTCTTCGATCATCCTTTGGTCGACCACGCCTAGATCGTAGAGAAAGTGCCCCATGGACGTGCTCTTTCCGTGGTCCACGTGACCGGTTACTATCAGGTTAAGGTGAGGCTTATTTGCCATACTAAGTCACTCGTTACAAGAGAAACGACCGTGTCCGACTATATTTAAGTTTAGCGACATGAAACGATGGGCGAGAGGTGGACGAATCGCGCATTCTCGGCCGACCTAAGTCCGAAGAATACTGGGAGAAGCGCTATCGTCAAGGCGGAAAGAGCGGCAAGGGCTCGATCGGGCAAGCCAGGGATTGGAAGTGGTCGGTGATCGACAAGCATGTTTCTCCCGTGGAGGATGTGGTGGACATCGGGTGCGGCGACCTTTCATTCTGGGAGGGACGGACCTGCGAACGATATTTCGGGATTGACATTTCTCCCCACATAATCAAACGTAATACAGAGAAGAGACCGGGCTGGGCCTTCGTCTCTTGGCCTGCCGAGAAGCATCTCCCATTGAAGGGAAGGGTAGTGCTCTGCCTTGACGTGTTGTTCCACATACTCGACGACAAGACGGCGACAAGGATAATCGAGAATCTCTGCGAATACTCGAAAGAGTGGGTGGTAGTCCATGCATGGTGGAGGAATCCCCTCGGGCAGAAGCTCAGTGACGGTGTTTACCAGGCCTTCAGGCCGCTTGACAAGACGCTTTTTTCCAGACTGGGATTCGACCTCGTCGAGGAAACGCCCGACCCCGAAGAAGTGAATCCGTATGGTGCCATGTACGTTTTCAAGTTGAAAACGACCTGAGAAGTGTTAGTCTGAGTCATTGTCGCGGATTACGTTGCAATAACCCGATACGAATTTGCAGATGGCTCCGCTGACTGGATCGTAAATATGCCTTTCCAAAGTCCCAATGTCAACATCATACATGTGTATACTCAACGAAGGGGATTTTGAGATGTTGTCAATGCGGTGTATCCCCGCATTGCCCAAGACGGTCACGTGGCCCTTCGTGTTGGTCCTTTCGCTGACCAGTTCGAGGGCGGCCCTCTTGGAGTCGGAGCCGTCGTCGGTCCTCCTGAATATCGATTCTCTTTCCTCCACTTCGTACACCCCACGACTGCCCAGGTGAGATGATAGTGGATGGGAGTTGTCTGCCCGGGAAGCCAATTCCCAGCAGTGATTGAGAAGGCCCTGTCCTCAGGCCTGTAGACCAGGTTGTTCGCAAACCTGTCCGCCCGGGGGGCGAAGGCCTCGGACGGGACTGAGCCAGGAGTTGTCACCAAAGTTTGCATCAAAGGCTTTAGGGTTCGGAGAACGTCTGATTCGGAGCTGTTCGACCTGACTGCGGCTTCAGCTTCCATTGTGAGAAGTCCGATGGAATATGGAGCCATCGCTTTCGGTGAGGCGCTTGCGATAACATAAGGAATAATCAGATAGAGATGGGGCTAAAGAAAACGGTCATCGGCTGAGGTGTGCGTCTGTTGTTTTAGTCAGCTCAGCTCGATGACAGGTAGCTCCAGAGGATGACGCCCACGAGCATCATCATAGACCCGGCTAGTCCTGTGATGAGCGCACCGGCGACGTCAGCGCTTACCCCGAAGTTCCGAATGAAGTTGACGACGGGTTCCCTGACGAGCCAGGCGAAGAAGCCGAGGGTGTAGCCTAGGAGCCAGAATGCGACCAGGACGATTTTTCTTCCCATGCTGTATCGATGGTCAATATCAGCCTCAAAGTCGGTAAATGGGGGGGAGATAGGATTACTTTACGGCTTGGTTGAATTGTTTAGACGAAAATGCCGACGACTGACAGGAGGTAGGTAGTTGCGACGCTCGTGCAGGCCCCAATGACAAGGCATAGGACCTCCTCGGCCATGCCGCGCTTACCGTGCTCTGTGTAGTCGTCACGAATGCAAGCGCCAAGCAGGCTGCCGAAAATCGAACTTGGGTCCGGAGGCATTCTCGAGCATGAAAAACTCGGTTCTAGGTTAATTAACGATTGTGGAGATTGGCTCTAGAGTCCTTCCCCCGAACGAAGGTCAACTATGCGCGACCAAGGCGAGCGTTATTATACCTGAGAGAAATCTCGATTTCGGCAAGGTCTCAGGCCTTGTCATACAGCTTCCTCTCGAAACTTAGTTCGGCCCGGAGCGTCTTCACCTTTAGGGATTTCATCCTCCTTCCTGGAAGGAGCGAAGTCGAACCCAACGGGATCGACCTTTCTTCGATGCTTAGCCGGCGGATCAGGCTGAAAGTCCCTCTGGTCTCCTCTCCGATGGACACCGTGACGGAGTGGAGCATCGCCCTGGAGATGGCACGCCTCGGGGGGGCGGGGGTAATACATCGGAACATGTCAATAAGAAGTCAGATAGAGCAAGTAATGAAGGTCAAAGCATCCAAGGTCAAGACCCTGAGCGAGGACGAAAAAGGGAGGCCCCTGGTAGGGGCTTCGGTATCTCCTCTCGACCGGGAAAGATGCATTGCACTCGACTGTGTCTCTGACTTCCTCGTAGCCGACGTCGCGCATTTCCACACTACAAAGATTATCGAGGCCGCGCGGAAGATCCTCCCCGAGCTCAGCTCGGATTTCGTCGTCGGGAACGTTGGGACCAGGGACGCAGTGTTCGACATCGTCGAAGAGCTTCCCAGGGTGGACGGGTTCCGAGCAGGGATAGGGTCAGGTTCGATTTGCATTACATCAGAAGTCACGAGGGTTGGGGCGCCGACACTATTCGCAGTGGCGGAAGTGGCCAGTGCCTTGTCAGAGAAGAAATTGGACATTCCCGTGATCGCAGACGGCGGGATAAGGGGTCCTGGAGACGCGGCTCTGGCCTTCGCAGCAGGGGCTTCGACGGTGATGTTGGGGTCTATGCTTGCGGGGACGAATGAAGCGCCAAGCAAGCTCATTGTTCGACAGGGGAAGAAGTTCAAGACCCATAGGGGGATGGCAAGCGCCGCTGCCCGCAAGGTGAGGTTTGCCGTCGACAGGTACAGCGTCCCAGCGAAGGACCTCGACGAGGGGGTAGAGGCGTTTGTTCCGTACATCGGGAAAACGGACGGAGTGTTTGCAAGGATGGAGAACGGGCTTAGAGCAGCGTTCGGGTACGCCGGGGCAAGGAGCGTTCACGACATGTGGAGGAAGGCGAGCTTCGGGACGGTGAGCGCTGTCGGGATTGGGGAGCTCGGGGCGCACTCGATCGAGGTCAAGGGGTAGGAAAGTGGAGTCGGAACTTGCTGGGGGGATAGCGGTCCTTGACTTCGGTGGCCAGTACGCCCATCTGATCTGCAGGCGAGTGAGGGCTCTGGGGGTATACTCTGCCCTCTTGCCATATTACACGACGGCCAGGGAGTTGGAGGAGAAGCGGGTCGCGGGAGTAATCCTTTCGGGAGGCCCAGCGAGCGTTTCAATGGAAGGGGCCCCGATGGCCGACCCGAGGATCTTCGATGGGAGTATCCCGATGCTCGGAATCTGCTACGGGTACCAGCTCATGGTCAAGGCTCACGGGGGAGAGGTGGGGACCGCAGAGCAAAGGGAGTACGGCCGGGCGAGCATCAAAGTTGTTGAGGCCGGGGGACTGTTCGAAGGGTTCGGAGCTGAACGCCTTGTCTGCTGGATGAGCCATTCGGATTCCGCCTTGAAGATTCCAGGATCACTGCAAGTCCTCGCCACCAGCGACAGTTCTCCCTATGCTGCGGTGAGGCTATCGGGGAAGCCGCAGTTCGGATTGCAGTTCCATCCGGAGGTCTCGCACACCGAGAAGGGACAAGCGCTTCTCTCGAACTTCGTGTTTGGAATATGCGGAGCGGAAAGAAACTGGAGCATGCAGGGGTTTCTCGCGAAGTCGGTGCAGGGCCTCTCGAAGCTTGAGGGGAGCGTCCTGTGCGCGGTGTCTGGGGGTGTAGATTCCTCGGTGACAGCTGCGCTTCTGCACAAGGCAATCGGGGATAGACTTCGGAGTGTCTTCATCGACACTGGGCTGCTCAGGTCGGGGGAAGCAGAGCAGGTCAAGAGATCTCTCGGAGAAGAACTCGGGGTAACGATAACCATGCTTGATGCCTCGGAACCATTCCTGAAGGCCCTGGCAGGGGTCGCTGACCCTGAAGAGAAACGGAGGGTGGTCGGAAGGACGTTTGCTGACGTTTTCGAGGAGTTTGCAAAGGACGAAGGCCCGTTCGAGTACCTCGCTCAGGGGACGCTCTATCCTGATGTCATAGAAAGCGGAAGGTCGACAGGTCCGGCCTCGGTCATAAAGACCCACCACAACGTCGGGGGGCTCCCCTCGGACCTTTCCATGAAAGTGGTAGAGCCTCTCCGAGACCTGTACAAAGACGAGGTCAGGGAATTGGGGGCCCTCATTGGACTTCCAAGGAAGGTGGTGGAGAGGCATCCATTCCCCGGACCCGGACTTGCGGTGAGGGTCGTGGGTGAAGTTACAGAAAAGAAGCTCAGGGTTTGCCGCCAAGCAAGCAAGATAGTGGAGGACACACTCGAGGAGGAGGGACTCTACGCGAAGGTCTGGCAGGCCTTCGCATACGTCGGGGACGACATGATTACGGGGGTCCTCGGAGATGAAAGGCGCCTCGGGCACCAGGTGATCGTCAAAGTCGTCGAATCGGTCGACGCCATGACCGCGGACTGGAGCAGGCTCGACGCCCAGGTCCTCGAGAGGATTTCGAACAGAATAACGAACGAAGTCCAAGGGGTGGTTGGGGTTTCGTACTCTGTTTCATCGAAGCCACCGGCCACCATCGAACCGCAGTGAGAAGCGAACTCGCTTTCGAAGCATCTTCTTGAATTGAGGTCAGGGCGGAAAGGTTTGAAAGGCGACTCAGTAGGCGTTGTCTGAATGGAAGCGACGGAACGACAGGTCGCGGCTGGGGAGTTCACAATCAATTACGCTTCGGCCGGGAGCGGCGAGCCGTTGCTGCTTGTCCATGGAAGCGAGCCTTCGGAGACATGGAAGGTTTGGGAGCCTTTCCTGGGGCTTGCCGACACCTACAAGGTCGTTGCGCCTGACCTCCTCGGGCACGGGAAGTCGTCGAGGCCGTTGGAGATCCCCGACTACAGGGCGCAGGCTCATATGCTAAGGGACCTGTCGGAGAAATTGGGGCTCCGCCGGTTCAGTCTTTTGGCGAGCGGGTGGGGAGGTCAGATTGCTTTGGAGCTGTCCATGGGTTGGCCCGAGGCCGTGAGTTCGCTCGTACTGATCGCCAGCGCCTACGACAAAGAACAGCTTCCCCGACTTCAGAAGCTCAGGAAGCCCACGCTGATAGTTTATGCGGAGGACGACATGGTAACCCAGCTTAAGGCCGGATACCTGCTTCGCGACGCCATCGGGACGTCCCGTCTTGAGGTCCTGGACGCCGTGGCCAAAGACCCGAAGTATGACTTCAGGATGTCTCACCGATTGCAGAGATTCCGGGCCCCCCAGGTCCTCCAACTGGCGAGGCTATTTCTGTCGAACCCAGCTTCAATGGTGGCGGAACCCCCCGAGCTCGAAAATGAACTAAGAGGGTTGGCGTTGAGGAAGAAAGATGACAGTGCCGAGGCGAAGGGTACTACCTAGACGCCATGGCGACGCGTTCCTGCTCGTTCTTCTTTTTGACCGCGTAGCTGTTTGAGTCGCCCGATGCGGCCTGGATAATTTCATCTGCTAGGACTTCTTCGACGGTCCGGGGTGAGCCGAACGATGCGTCCCTTACGCCTTCCGAGATAAAACGCAGCGCGAGGTCGACTCTGCGGACGGGAGAGATGTCGACCGATTGGTGGTAGACTACGCCTCCGTAGCTTAACCTGGTCGTGTCCTCGTTGGGGGCGGCGTTCTCGATCGCCTTGACTAATTGCTGGGCGGGGTTCTGCCCCGTTTTTAGCTCGATAATCGTGAAGGCGGTCTTTACTACGCTGAGAGACTTCTGCTTCTTCCCTCCCATCCTCCCGGTGTTCTTCGCGTACTTCTTCCCAAAATGCATCAGGCCATTCACCAGCCTCTCGACCACGTTGATCCTGGTCTTCCCGAACTTCTTGTGTTCGTGGCGGCCACCGGAATGCGGGATCAGGGTCGGCTTCAAGCTGATGACGTTCTGTAGCCCAGGGTCTTCGATCTTCACTCCGGCAAGGTCCCACTTCTCCCAGAGCAAGAGGTTTGGATATTCCAGAGACTGTCTGCTCAAACTATCTCCTCGGCTTTTCCTTGCGTCCGTAGACTAGCTCGTTGAGCGAAACCCCGTTGACTTTGAACACCGTCCACCGTACCCCCGGAATGTCCCCCATGGCCCTCTTCATGGACCCCCCAATCCCCTGCAAAAGTACCTCGTCGTGTTCGTCCACGAAGTTGAGGGCACCGTCGCCGGGGAGGAATGCCGTAACCTGCTTTCCGTTCTTTACTATCTGAACGCGGACGCACTTGCGGATCGCGGAATTGGGCTGCTTTGATTCAATCCCCACCTTTTCCAAGACTATCCCTCTTGCCTGGGGCGCACCCTCGAGAGGGTCGGCCTTGTAGTCGAGGCCTAGCTTCCGTCGCTTGTACCATTTGTTCGACCACCGGAACCTCTGGCGCTTAAGTGAAATCTGTCTGGCAGAGAACTCTCCCCGCGGCGAACCCGGCATGTTTCAGACGCTGCCTTCCCTTATTGTATTTAAACGGTTCAAAGCTCGCTCGTAATCTGTACGTTGCTTATGTCGAAGTAGCGGCGCGCGAGCAGCCTGACTTTCTCGGCGTTCTTTCCTCCCAGGCCGAGGACGGCCCCCTTCTTTCGTGAATCTACAATTACGACCACCCCCTTGGTCCCGTCGAGCCTGTCACTGACCCTGACCTCCTGTACGAACTTTGCCCCGAGGGAATTCTTGACGAGGCCTTCGACGTCATCGGCCCATTCGACCACCTCTACGGGCCTCCGGACCGTCCGTTCGATCTTCTTTACGGAAGCGCCGTCCTTTCCGATGGCAAGGCCCATCTGACCCTTGGCAATCACGAAAATGACCCTGTTCCTCTTTTCGTCTATCACGCAGTCGCGGGCGGTTGCCCCAGTCATCCCTTGGAACATTGACATGAGTGAGAGCTCGTCGGAAGAGAGTTTTATCTCGGGCACTTCGTCATCACCGCATCAGCTGCTTGACGTCTGAATCGCTTACGTTCCTCAGAGCCATGGCCGATACCTTGTAGGGCCTTCCCACCATCCTTGCGAGCTCGGCGGAAGATTGCGTGAGCTCGACGACGGGGACTCCGTGCTTCTTCGCCTCTTCCCTGAGTTTCGTCCCGAGGGCCGGCGGGATTGACTTTGTGCAGAGCACTGCTTTGCTTCCCTTGACCGCGGCCAGGCTCTCCTTCGCCCCGAAGGCAGACTTGCCCCCCTTCATTGCCTCCTTTAGGACCTTGGAGAGATTCGCGATTTCTACCACAGTGGTCAGCTCATGTAGAGGTCGATCATCCCGGTCCCGACAGGTATCGGGAGCCCGACGATCACGTTCTCTGTGACCCCCTTGAGGTCCTCTACCTCACCCTTCACAGCGGCTTCGGCCAGGGTGGGGACTGTGATTTCGAAGGCTGCACGGGCGAGGACACTGCTCTTGGTACCAGCGATGCCGTGCCTGCCGATCTGCTGAATGTAGCCTCTCGAGGTCATGAGGTCGGCCACGAGGAAGATATGCCGTATGTCAACTTCAAGGCCCTGCTCATCCAGGGTGCTCATCAGTTCTCTGACCAGGGTGGCGCGGGCGGCTTCGATGCCAAGGACCTGGGCCACTTCGTGGACGTTGTTTGTGTAGACGCGAGTGGGGTCGACTCCTTGGACTTGGACGACCTTGCCGAGGTTGGACCCGGCGGACTGGATGAACCATTCCTCCCCCTCCTTCACTACGGTCACCCGCGTGATTCCGGGGATCCCCTTGAGCTTCATGTTGAGTATCTTGTTCCTGAGTGTAAAGAGTGCCGATAAGTCGGCGTTCTCCATGTTCACGTGTATCACTTTGCCGCTCCTGTCCTTCTGCACATTTCTCTTCCCGGTCTCGACGACTTTTGCGATTTCTTCCGCGTTGGTGTCCCTGTCGGCCATTAGTTCGGGGCTAAGGTGCAGCTTGATCCCTTCAGTAGGGTCGACTTCGCTGTAGGCGACGACGTTGCCCACCTTTGTGAAAAGTATCTCCTTGGCCACTTTCACCGCCTTCTCGTTGCTGGCTGCGTAATCCTTCGTCAGGTAGATGTCCATGGACGGGGTCGCAGGGATCTTTCGAGCGTCGACGAGCTCCATGAGTCTGGGGAGCCCTAGGGTGACATCCCTTTCCCTGACGCCGGCGAAGTGGAAGGTCCTGAGGGTCATCTGCGTGCCTGGCTCGCCAATCGACTGGGCCGCAACTATGCCAGAGGCTTCGCCCGGCTCCACCCTTGAGTATTCCAGCGCTTCTGCCACTTTTTCCATTGTCTCCTTAAGACCTTCGTCTGTCAGGTGGGACCCGCCGAGTTTCTCGGACAGTTCCTTCACTAGCCTTTCGTTGAGGGAAGGTTGATACTTCTTCAGGAGCTTCTCTGCGTCCTCGGCTTCAGTCTTCGTCTTGGATTTGTGGGAGAGCTCCTCGGTTTCGATGAGCCTGTCAAGGTTGATGGGGCGTCCGTGGTCGCTCTTTGCCGGGTCGACTCCGTCTTCGCCGTAAAGGAACTGAATGATGTGTCCGTGAGGGTCCCTGACCGTAAGGTCGTACTCGACCTTCAGGTGCTCGAGGGCGTTGACAAGCCTCCTCTGCATGTAGCCACTCTGCTGGGTCCTGACGGCAGTGTCAACCAGCCCCTCTCGGCCGCCCATGGCGTGGAAGAAGAACTCTGTGGGGGAGAGCCCGTCTCTGTAATTGCTCCTCACGAAGCCCTTCGCTTCAGGGGAGGGGTCGTTCCAGGGGAAGTGACTCAGGGCCCTGCCCTTCATGCCATGGTCGATCCTCTTTCCTCTGACCGACTGCTGGCCCAGAGCGGCAGTCATCTGGCCGACGTTGAGACTTGAGCCTCTGGCCCCGGTCCTCGCCATTATCATGCCGGAGTTCTCGGCAGGGAATGAGCGGTCTGCGATCCGTCCTGCTTTGTCCCTCGCCCGCGCCAGTTCATTAACCACATACGCCTCGAGGGAGTCCTCTGGAGAGAGGCCTCTGGTGAGCTGCAGTGTCCCTGCCTTGTACTTCTTGATTAGCTCGAACACATTGGTGTAAGCTTCGTCCAGGGCGTCTGTGATGGCCTTCTTCGCCTCGGCCGGGAGCTCGAGCTCGTTGAATCCATAAGTGAAGCCCCTCCGGGTGAGGAAGTTCTTGAGGACCCTCAGGATGGAGTTGAGGAAGTTGCGCGCCTCTTCGTTCCCGTAGTCTTTTGCTATGCGGTGGAGGAGGGAGTCGGGTTCCTCGGCCCCGATGACCGCTTTGTCGACGACCCCGGAGATCAGCTGGCCGTTCCTGATGACGACGTCGTTGGTCGTCCCCGAGCGCTGGGACTTCGCCCATTTCGAGGTGAGGACGTAGTTCATGTCCTTGGGAAGGAAAAGGGAGAAGAGCTGTTTGCCAGAGTACATCGGTTTGGCCCCTTTGACTTCGGGTTCAGGGAGGTCGTCGTTGAAGTCACCGACTAGCGCGAGATTGGAGAACTCGCCCGGGGTTAGGAAGGTCTCGTCTCTGGTGAGCATGAAGGCACCAGTGATGAAATCTCTGATCCCGCCGATGATGGGCCCGCCGTACCTGGGAGAGAGTATCTGGTCCTGGACCCGCATAAGCATGAGAGCTTCCGACCTGGATTCTTCGCTCTGCGGAACGTGGAGGTTCATCTCGTCTCCGTCGAAGTCGGCATTGTACGGAGGGCAGACGGAGGGGTGTAGCCTGAAGGTCCTGAACGGAAGGACGCGGACAAAATGAGCCATTACGGACATCCTGTGGAGTGAGGGCTGCCTGTTGAAGAGCACCACGTCTCCGTCCATCAGGTGCCTTTCGACGATGTAGCCTGGAGCGAGGGAATCGGCCAGGGCCTTCCTATCGCTGGCGAAGTCAAGCCTAATCTTTACCCCGTCGGGCCTGATTACATAGTTGGCTCCGGGATGGTCGAAGGGACCCTTGTTCACGAGGTCCTTGAGATATTCAAGATTCCAGGGTGAGACCTTCTCCGGGATGGTGAGCTTCTTCGCGACCTCGAACGGAACGCCAACTTCGCCGATGTCAAGGCTCGGGTCAGGGCTAATCACCGTCCTGCTCGAGAAGTCGACTCTCTTGCCTGACAGCGAGCCTCTGAATCTTCCCTCCTTCCCCTTTAGCCTCTGGCTGAGGGTCTTGAGAGGGCGGCCCGAGCGGTGATGGGCCTGAGGTATCCCAGATACTTCGTTGTCGAAGTAGGTGGTGACGTGGTAGTGCAAAAGGTCGACGAGGTCCTGGACGATGAGGTGGGGGGTGCCTGATTCCTTGCTCTCCCTGACTCTCTGATTTACCCTGAGAATGTCGACGACCTTGTGCGTGAGGTCGTCTTCGGAGCGGATCCCAGACTCGAGGGTGATTGAGGGCCGGACCGTAAGGGGGGGCACAGGGAGTACCTGAAGCACGAACCATTCGGGCCTTGCGGCCTTGTGGTTGAAGCCGAGTAGCTCGAGGTCCTCATTGTTGACCCTTTCGAGCCTTTCGCGGATGGCGACGGGGAGGAGACGGGTCGCGCCCCCTTCCTCGGTAATCTCGTGGAAGATGGTCGGCTTTGTGAATTCAATCTGGTACTGCTGCTTCCCGCAGTGGGGACAGAGCTTGACCTTCTTGGCCTTGGTGACGATCTCCTTGGTCACGATTTCTTGCAGGGACGGGGTGAAGTCTGACTGGGTGGTGAGCTTCGAATGGTAGGCTTCGAGCTCCTGCTGTGTAAGTAGGATTCTCCCGCACGACCTGCAAGTGGTCTGCACGAGCCTGTTGATCTCATCGACGAAAGCGATGTGCAGAACCGGCTCGGCAAGCTCGATGTGCCCGAAATGTCCAGGGCACCTCCCGGCCGTGCTCCCGCAGGTCCCGCACTTTTGCCCGGGCTCCAGGGTGCCCAGCCTGCTGTCCATCAGGCCTCCCTGCACGGGCATTCCGTCCTCGTCGTATGTTTCTGGCTGAGTTATCTCCGCGACCGAATACTTCCTTACCTCGCTCGGGGAGAAGACGGCGAAGTTGATTCCGCCGATAGTTTTGAGCGCCTGTTCCATCGACATTCTCTCTACACCTTGTCCTTGAGCTGAAGTCGCGGGGCGATGTTCAGGCTCATCATTTCCTGGAGGAGAAGCTTGAAGGCGTAGGCGACGACCACCGTGGATATCTTAGCCTGGTCGCCGTCGATCTTGCAAGTGTACTTGCGCTGCTTGGCGTCGTAGTAAGCTATCAGGCCGCACTTCTCGCAGACGTAGATCTCGGTCTTGTCCGCTTCGTCGAGGAGCCTGTCCTTCAGGACCATTGAGGCTCCGTAGGCGATGAGGCAGTCCCTCTCCATTTCCCCGAACCTTAGGCCGCCTCCGCGGGCCCTCCCTTCAGTGGGCTGCTTGGTGAGCATCTGGACCTGACCGCGAGCCCTGGCGTGGATCTTGTCGGCGACCATGTGGTGAAGTTTCTGGTAGTATACGACTCCTACGAAGACGTCGGCTGCAAATTTCTTGCCCGTCTTCCCGTCGTACATGACCTCCCTCCCTGTCTCTTCGAAGCCCCTCCCGCGGAGGATCTTCTCCATTTCCTGGATGCTTTCGCCGGCGAAGGCGGAACCGTCCACTGGCGAGCCACGGAACGCCCCAGCCTTCCCTGCTATGGATTCGATGAATTGGCCAACGGTCATCCTCGAAGGGAAGGCGTGAGGGTTGATTATGACGTCAGGGACTATCCCTTCTGCCGTGTACGGCATGTCTTCCTGCGGGACTACGAGTCCGATGACCCCCTTCTGGCCGTGTCTGGAGGCGAACTTGTCCCCGATTTCGGGGACCCTCATGTCCCTTACCCTGACCTTGAACATCCGGCCTCCCTCTACGTTTTCCGTCATGAAAATCGAGTCTACCACTCCAGTCTCGGAGGGCCTGACGGCCACCGAGGTGTCCCGCCTGTAGGGCCCTTTGATCTCGAACTCCTTGTACTCTTCCATGAACCTTGGGGGGCTTGTCCTTCCAATCACTACGTCTCCTCCGGTAACCTGGGATTCGTGCGCGACGACGCCGTCCCCCTCAAGGAGCCTGTAGAATTTCTCTCCGCGGTACCCCCTGATGTTGGATTCGGCCGAGGGGACTTCGAACGTGTCCCTCATCCCGCCTAGGTACTGCTTTGCCTGGCCTTCATACAGCCTGTAGAAGAAAGAGCGAGAGAGACCTCTTTCGACGCTCGACTTGTTCATTATTATGGCGTCCTCTATGTTGTACCCTTCGAAGGAAAGTACGGCGACCACACAGTTCTGTCCAATGGGCCGCTCGTCGATCTTGAGAAGGTCCAGAGTCCTAGTGCGGACCATCGGGGTCTGGGGACTGACAAGGAGGTGCTGCCTGACATGCGGGGAGATGGGGTAGGTCGGGGAGCTGAAGCCGAGGCTCTGCTTGGCCATGGCAGATTCGTAGGTGTTCCTTGGGGACTGGTTGTGTTCTGGGTACGGGATGATCGAGGCTGCGATGCCGAACATGGCGGCAGGGAAAAGCTCCATGTGGCCGTTCTTGGTCGAGACGTCTTCGGGACCCATGGCGACGAGGCAGTTCTCCTCTTCGTTGGCGTCGATTAACTCGATGGTACCCTGCTCGACGAGGTCCCGCCAAGAAGACTGGCCGGTGCTGACTTTGTCTATGACCTCAGGGTTAAGAAGTGGGCGGCCGCTCTCTACCACGACCAGTGGCCTGAGGACTCGGCCAGAGCTCAGGCTGATGTAGAGCCGCGGATACGCCTTGCCGTTGATGGGGGCGATGTAAAGGACGCTGGCGCTGGGATTGATCTGGCCCTCCCTTCGCAGTTTCCGGAAGGCCTTCGCAAGCCTTTCGCCGTCGTCCACGTAGCCTAGGAACCTCCCATCCATGAATATCCTGCATCCTTCGACCTGGAGCTTCTGGTCAGAGTCTCGGACCTGTTTGGCTCCGAGCTCCCAGAGCTTCTCCTCGACCTCCTGGGAAGGGACGCTCACGGAAATGATAGCTGAAAGCGCGAGGTTCTTGACGAGTCCGCAGTTCACTCCTTCTGGGGTCTCTGAGGGGCAGATCCTGCCGAAGTGGGTCGCGTGAAGATCTCTGGCCTCGAAGTTGGGCTGGCTCCTGCTAAGCGGAGACTGGACCCTTCTTAGATGGCTCAGAGTGCTGAGGTAGTTGGTCCTGTCGAGGAGCTGGGTGACCCCTACCTTCCCCCGTCCCCAGTTGCCAGTCGCTATGGCGTTGTTGAGCTTGTCAGTGATTATGCCTGTCCGGATGGCCGCCCCTACGACATTGCCACCACGCTTCTGTCCCGTCCGCTCAAGCTGGTACTTCATGTCTCTTACCAGGTTGCGGAAGGCTGTCCTGAACAGGTCTGCCAGCATCTGGCCAGCGAACTTGATCACCTTGTTGCCGTAGTGGTCCTTGTCATCGGCTTCAATCCACCCGAGCCTCAGCTCTAGTAGCTTGCAGGCGGCCTCTCCCATGAACATCGACTTGTCGAAGCGCCTGTCTTCGGTCTTACCGAGGTGAGGCAGGAGCCCCCAATCGAGCATTGACTGCGCGCGCTTTACCCTGAACTCTTCGAGCATTCCATGGGCGACCCTGTTGCCTATGAAGACGAGGGAATCCTTCTCCGTTGGTGCTTCGCTGGCTTTGTCGAAGGAGACCTCGAGAAGGTCCTGGATCTCCGCCTTGGGAGAGACTGCGTCAGCAATGTCCTTGTCTGACTTTATTCCAAGGGCGCGCATCACAATGACGTAGGGGAGGTCGACCGGGCAGCTAGGTACCTTTACGTTGATGGCCCCGTCCTGCTTCAGAGTGAGCTCGAGCTTCGACCTGTACCCGACGACCGATGAGTAGACCCTCGATTTGTAGGTGGTGGCACCGGCAAGCTTCTCGGCGTCGACGAGTATCTTATTGGGGGAGAGGTCCTCGAGGCCGACGATCACCCTTTCTGCTCCGTGGATAATGAAATACCCTCCAGGGTCGTTTGGGTCCTCTCCGGATTCGATGAGCTGCTCCTTGGTGCGGTTCGAGAGCTGGCAGAGCTCGGATTTCACCATCACCGGGAGGTCCCCCACGTGCTGTCGTGTGGTATCTCTGGGGAGTCCTTCTTCCTCGATGGTCATCTCAAGAAGGATGGGTGCAGAATACGTGAGATTTCTCAGCCTCGCCTCCATTGGGAGTATGCTGCTGACCGAGCCGTCGATCTCGACCACCCTTGGGGAGCCCAGTGTCAAGCGGCCAAATTTTATCTTGTATGGGGTACTCACAGTCTCGACCTCGACTTCGCCTATCTCGTCGACTATGTTCTGCAACCCCTTGGTGACGAATTCGTTGTAGCTGTTCAGGTGCTGCCTAGCCACTCCTTCCCTCTGAAGTAGGTCGCTCAGGATGACCCAGGAGTTGGTGGTGACATGTTGCCTGCTCATTGTCAGCCCTCCACCACGTACCTGTAATAGGTGCTAGACCCTGCAGTTTCGCTTCGCCTCGTGACCCTGACGAAGTCTCCGGGCCTGGCGCCTATCTCCTTGACTATGGCATCAGTCGCCTGGATGTAGGGGAACTGAGAAGGGGAGGCGTTGAACCTTGCCAGGACCTGGCTTGCTTCTTCTTTCGTCAAAAGTTCGTGCTTCGGGATCAGGAAATGAGTGCTAACTTTGAAGGAGGGGACCTCATCTTCCACCTTCTTACGTTTAACCGTCTTTCTGGGTGCCTTGAGAGTCTTGGGAGTCTTGGGGGCGACTATGCCTTCTTACCCCCATTGATAATACTGGCTAAGTGGACTATACAATACACGGAACAGGGCCCGATGAAAGGCGGTCTTGAAGGCGTATTTAGATTTTACTGGAATCGGAGCTGGCCCTAGATGCTGACTGATTCAGCTTCGTAGATAGGGGTTCCTTCCTCGGGGCGCTGGGTTACACGAGAGAACTCTTGATAGAGTTTCTTGGTCAGCGGCCCCACCCCGCCGGTCCCCACCTTGGACCCGCTCACCGACCCGACCGCGAGTATCTCAGATTTCGTCCCTACAAGGAAAAGTTCGTCCGCTGTTGCAAGTTCGAAGGGTGTCACTTCCCTCTCAAGGACATCAAGCCCCAGGTCGAAGCAGAGCTTGATTATTCGCTCTCTCGTGATCCCATGGAGGATCCCAGCGCCGGTCGAAGGAGTCGCAATCTTCCCGTCTTTGACGACGAAGATGTTTGTCACAGTGGATTCGGAGACGAACCCTCTATGGTCGAGGAGTATCGCGTCGTCTGCACCGGCGCTCCCCGCTTCGATTCTGGCGAGGATGCTGTTCATGTAGTTCAACGATTTTATCTCGTGCGAGGTTGCGTCGACGGCGTCTCTGCGGTAAGAGGAAATCATAAGTCGAACTACCCTAGGCTCCTTCGGCCCGAAAGAGATGACCATCGGTTCCGTTATTATGAAAACGGTCGGCTCCTTGCAGAGTGATGGGTCGATGCCGAGGTCCCCCACACCGCGGGTCACTACAATTCTGATGTATGCATCCCTTAGGCGGTTCTTCCTGAGGGTCTCCAGGACAGCCTCGGTCATTTCGTGTTTGGTCTGAGGGATCTTCAACCTGATGCTCTTTGCGGAGTCGTAGAGTCTGTTCATGTGGTCGTCAAGGCGGAAGACGTTCCCCCTGTAGGCCCTTATTCCTTCGAAGATTCCGTCTCCGTACAAGAGGCCGTGGTCAAACACTGACACAGAAGCCTTGGACTTCTCAGTGAACTTTCCGTTGACGTAGACCAAGGGCTCCTTTTCCATCTGGAGGAGAACCCGATTCGGGGCCGATAAAACGATTTTGTCAGTGTCCAGATTTGTGCAGCCGTGCGAATACGTAGGGGAGGACCCCGTCTTCCTGCAGGTATTGCATCTCTGTAGCGTTGTCTATCCTGGCCAGTGCCCTGAACTTCTTCTCTCCCGATGGGCCGCGGGCCACGACGTCGACCCATTCCTTGGGGGAAGTCATATTCTGCAATCCGGCAAAGTCGAAGGTCTCTTCGCCAGTCAGGCCGAGTTGCTTTACGCCCTTCCCGTCCTCGAACTGGAGCGGGATCACACCCATGGCTACGAGGTTGCTCCTGTGAATCCTTTCGAAGTTTTCGGCGATGACCGCTCTTACTCCGAGAAGCTTCGGGGCTTTCGCCGCCCAGTCCCTCGAACTTCCTGCCCCATACTGCTTGCCGGCCAGGATTACGAGTGGAATTCCTTCGGACTTATACTTCATCGCAGCGTCATAGATTGTCATGACCGTGCCGTCGGGAAGATGCGAGGTGTACCCTCCTTCCTTTCCCTTCGCCATGGCGTTGCGAAGCCGGACGTTGCTGAAGCCTCCTCTTACCATTACCTCGTGGTTGCCGCGGCGACTGCCGTAGGTCGATAGGTGCAGGAGGTCGACCCCCTGCTCCTTCAGGTAGATTCCTGCCGGGCTGTCGACTGGGATTGTCCCGGCCGGGGATATGTGGTCAGTAGTCACTTTGTCCTCGAAAACTGCGAGGGCCCTGGCCCCAAAGATGTCCCGTTTCGCAGTCTTTCGGCCTGAGGATTCAAACCAGGGCGGGTTCCTGATGTAGGTCGAAGTCTGATCCCAGTGATAGACGTCGTCCTCGAATGAGGTCAGTTTCTCCCACCTCTCGTCCCCTTTCATCGCGTCCGCGTATCGTCTGGCGTAGAGGTCCGAATTCAGAGATGCTTCCACGGTCTTCTTCACCTCTTTGAGGGTCGGCCAGAGGTCCTTCAGGAAGACAGCCTTGCCATCCTTCCCTACTCCGAGAGGCGTCGACGAGAAGTCGAAGTCGATCCTCCCTGCAAGTGCGTAGGCGACAACGAGCATCGGCGACATCAGGAATGAGCCCTTGACCAGAGGGTGTATCCTCCCGTCGAAGTTACGATTCCCCGACAGGACGGCGACCACGTAGGCGTCTCTTGCTTTGATTGTCTCTTCTACTTCTGGGGCCAGTGGGCCGCTGTTCCCGATGCAAGTAGTGCAACCGTAGCCGACGAGGACGAATCCGAGGTCGTCGAGGTAGCGGAGGAGGTCGGAATTCTGCAGGTAGTCGGTGACCACAGTGGAACCAGGGGCGAGGCTTGGTTTCACCCAAGGCTTTACGGAGAGCCCGGCATCGATGGCTCTCTTTGCGATCAGGCCCGCCCCGACCATTACGGTCGGGTTGGAGGTGTTCGTGCAGCTTGTGATGGCAGCGATTACGATGGCTCCATCTGCGACGCCCGTTCTTATGGGCCCGTCCTCCTCGAGCATCAGCTGGCTACGCGTAACCGTCGAAGAGGGACCGGATGCTGAGAGCGCAGGAGCGCGCCTCTGGTCAAGCATCGAGCGAGTGAAGGCGGGGACAGTGACCAGGGTGTGTCTTTCTTCTGGGTTTCGAGGACCAGCGATGGATGGCTCGATCATGTCAAGCTCGATGTGGATGACTTCGGAGTAGACCGGCTCCACGTCGGAGACGAAAAATCCAAACTGCTTTGCATACCTGGAAACGAGGTCGACGTGGCCCTTCAGCCTTGATGTCCCGGTCAAGTAACTCAGGGTTGAGTCATCGATTGGAAAGAAGCCTGCAGTCGCGCCGTATTCAGGGGACATGTTCCCGATCGTGGCTCTATCCGGGACGGAGAGCTGGCCGTACCCTTCTCCAAAGTATTCGACGAAGGAGCCGACGACGTTCTTCTCCCTGAGCCTCTCAGTTACTGTGAGGACGAGGTCGGTCGGCGTGACTCCCTCGCGCAGGCTGCCGGTGAACTTCACCCCGAAGACCTTGGGAATCGGCATGTGATATGGCTCGCCCAGCATTACGGCTTCGGCCTCGATCCCTCCTACTCCCCAGCCCAGGCATCCTAGACCGTTTACCATGGTGGTGTGTGAGTCGGTCCCCACCAGTGTGTCTGGAAAGACCTCCAGAGACCCATTGCGGTCCGAGGAAGCTACGACCTGAGATAGGTACTCGAGGTTGAACTGGTGGCAAATCCCCTTTCCGGGAGGAAAGACGCGCATCCCCCTGAATGATGACTGTGCCCACTTCAGTAGCGAGTAGCGCTCGGAGTTCCTCTCATACTCCTTCTCCAGGTTGATCGCGAAAGCCATGTCGCTTCCCCAGGCGTCCACCTGGATTGAATGGTCGATGACAAGGTCGACTGGGACCCTTGAATTGATGGTCTCTGTCTCCAGCCCTGCTCGTTTGGCCGCGTCACGCATGGCAGCCAGGTCGACGATCAAGGGCACGCCGGTGTAGTCCTGCAACAGGACTCGGTAAGGCATGAATGGCGTTTCGGAATCTATGGACTTGGGCCAAGTCGCCAGGGAATGGGCCGCTTCTAGGGCGCCCTGTATTCGGTCCGAATGGCGGACCGCGTTCTCGAGCAAAACACGAATAGAAAACGGGAGGCGATTGACGTCGTAGCCTAGGTCCCCAAGTTTCAGAATGTCGTAGGCGGTGGCCTTGCCTGAGGGGGTGTCGAAACTCTCCTTCGTCCGGTTTAGACTTTCAAGAGGCAAATCAATCTACTGGAGCCGAGCCTTCTACGCCGATATTTGAATCTGAACCGGGAGTGACACCTGTTCCGGTCGAGGGTCGCCGGCCCCGCAGTAGCGAGGGGACTATCGCCACTGTATTGATAACTGCCAGGACCCGGTATACGCCGTCCAGGCCAGCCGAAAGCATCGCCCTGTCAGCAATGCTCGCTGGGGCCCCGCTGGCGCTGGAAATTATTGCACTAACAAGAGGATAGGGGACGTAGAAGGCGAGGACGAGTATCGTGATGTTGAAGCTGATTGTGAAGCCCACGTTGAAGAACGTGGCTCTAAGGCCTGAGGCCACACCTCTGATGTTGGGCGGGACTGATCCCATGATTGAGCTCATGTTGGGCGAGACGAAGAAACCCATCCCAGCGCCTCCGATTGCCAGGTAGGCAATCAAGGTCGAAAATGACGTGGAGGCGTCGACTGTGGAGAACAGCAAGAGGGATGCGGAGATGACAGCGAGGCCCACGTTGGCGAAGGGGAGGGTACCGAACTTGTCCGAGAGCCGACCACTTGCCGGCCCTACCAGAAGGAAGGCGATGTCGAAGGGTAGGATGAAGACTCCGGCCTGAATGGGAGCAAGGCCTCTTACGAGCTGGAGGTAGAGGCTGACTGTTAAGATGAACGAGCCCCAGGCCATGGCGTTGAGCAGTTGTGCCGTGACCCCGCCGGCAAACTCCCTTATGCGCAAGAGGCTGAAATCCAGGAGAGGGTGGGCTTTGACGCGCTCGACCTTGACGAAGGCCGCGATTGACACTGCCGCGATAATCGCCAGCAGGGCGACCACTATGCTCTCCCCATCGCCATAGGCAGCGAATGTCAGCATCAGGAGGAAAGACGAGATGAAAACTGTGAAGGTAGCGAACCCAGCCCAATCCATGGGAGCCCCTGTCTGCCTCTGGCCTATCTCGTGAAGCCTCCTACGCGCCCACAGGGTCCCGAAAATCCCGACGGGGATATTGATGTAAAAGAGGAACCGCCAGTCTGCGATCGAGAGGATTAAGCCGCTTAGGGTCAGACCAAGCATTGACCCAAGCCTGAAGGCTACGGAGTTGATGCCCAAAGCCCTCCCGAGCTCAGTCGTGGGGAAGGTGTCGGTGATTATGGCAGCGGAGTTGGCGAAGAGCGCCGCTGAGCCCAGGCCTTGGAAAATTCTTGCGGCAATGAACGTGTCAGGGGAGAAGGATATTGATGTGAAGAAAGAGCCGAGAGTGAACACCGTGAAGCCCAAGGTGTACACTTTCACTCTGCCGACGATGTCGCTCACCCTCCCGATGAACAGGAGAGCCACCGTGCTTCCGATTGTGTATGCCTGGGTGAACCAGATTGCCTGTTCGGCGTCGGCGTGCAAGTAGGCTGCCACAGTCGGAAGCCCGATCACCACGATCCTGCCGTCCACCCCGCTCATCAGCACACCTACGGTGGTTACTGTCAGAACCGTCCATTTGTACTGCAATTCAAGCTACCCCGAGGACTTGATGCCTTCCGCTTCGTGTCAAATCGAAGCCGTGTTAAGGATTGTTTGGAGGTAAGACTCAATTACATGGAAAGAGTCGCGGAATCGGAATTGCCAGCCGAAAAGGCAAATCGATTGATCAATGAGAAGAGCCCATATTTGCTGGAGCACGCGCACAACCCAGTAGACTGGTATCCCTGGGGGAAAGAGGCGATCAACAGGGCGAAGAATGACAACAAACCCATCCTCCTTAGCATAGGGTACTCCACATGCCATTGGTGTCATGTTATGCGAAAAGAGTCCTTTGAAAATGAGAACACCGCAGTCCTAATCAACAAGAACTTCATCCCGATAAAAGTCGACAGAGAAGAGAGGCCCGAGGTCGATGCCTACTATATGGGCGCAGTCCAAGCCCTGACCGGAGGCGGAGGATGGCCCCTGACAGTATTCCTCACCCCCGACCTCAAACCGTTCTACGGCGGGACTTACTTCCCGCCCGAGCCGAGATACGGAATGCCTGGCTTTCCACAGCTGCTTGAGTTTGTGTCAAATCTGTGGAAGGAGAAGAGGACAGAAGTCGTGGCGAATTCCCTGGAGGTCACAAAGGCGATTTCGACCGGAACGACTGCGGAACCAGGGGAACTGAGAAAGACGGTTTTGGATGAGGGCTACTCCGTCCTTGTCTCCTCGTTCGACCAGGAAAGAGGGGGGTTCGGCGGTCCCCCAAAGTTTCCTCTCCCGAACGCCTCGGCCTTCCTTCTTCGTTACTACAAGCGGACAGGCAAGGAGCTCGCCCTCCGAAGCGTTCTGAAAACTTTAGACGAGATGCTGGCCGGTGGGATAAGGGACCACATCGGCGGAGGTTTCCATCGATACTCCACTGACCGGATATGGCTCGTCCCGCACTTCGAGAAGATGCTCTATGACAACGCTCTTCTTGCTAAGCTCTATGCCGAAGCCTATCAGATTACAAAGAAAAAAGAATACGCGGAAGTGGTCAGGGAGACCATTGCCTGGATTACAAGCGAGATGAAAGATCTAGGAGGCGGGTTTTACTCGGCCCAGGATGCAGACACGACTCAGGGCGAAGGGGTGTTCTACACATGGACCCCCGAGGAAATCGCAGGTGCGCTGGGGCCTAAGGATGCAGCCTACTTTGACGGACTCTATGGAGTCACCAACACTGGGAACTTCGGAGGTAGGACGATTCTCCATCTCCAACCTGGGGTTCCTGTCTCCGATGACGGGAGAATGATGAAGATTAGGTCAAAACTCTATGGAGTCCGCCTGAAGAGGCCGCGACCCGCGACAGACACGAAAATCCTCACCTCATGGAACGGGCTTGCGATATCGGCGTTGGCTTACTCGGGTATGGTTTTGGAAAATCAGACCCTGCTCGACTCTGCATCAAAGGCGGCTGACTTTCTACTCCAGAAAGTCTCCAACGACGGGCGCTTGATGAGACGATATGCAGGAGGAGAGGCGGCTCTGGAAGGGAACCTGGAGGACTACTCGTTCTTTATCCAAGGTCTCCTTGACCTGTTTGAGGCTACGTCGGAACCCAGGTGGCTCAAGGAAGCAATACGGCTTAACGGAGTCATGGTTGAAGACTTCGAAGACAAGGAAAAAGGGGGATTCTTCATGAGCCGCGAGGCTGAGCCCGCAAAGCTGAAAGAAAATTACGACGGGCCTACACCGTCGGGGAACTCGGTGGCTGCATTGAACCTCATCAGGCTGTCTGAGCTTACGGGGGACGAATCGTACAAACTGGTAGCGGAGCGGACCTTGAAATGGGCTGCCAAAGATATCGACCGCCAGCCGTCTGCCCATGCGCTCATGCTGGTCGCATTTGACCTCCTGCTAAACGGAGTGAGAGAAATTGTAATCACAGCGCCCAGCGAGAAAGCAGCGTCAGAAATGAAATCCGAGGTATTCAGGGAATTTGTGCCAGGCAGAGTTTTGCTAGTTGCGACCGCAGCGACATACCATGAGCTATCTAAGATCAGCGGACTCCTCGACGGAAGGAAGCCAGGGCGCAAGGCCAGGGCCTTTGTTTGTCAGAACTTCGCGTGCAAGCTCCCGGCTGACTCGACAGAGGCTCTAAGGGTCCAGCTTGCTTCGCGCTAGGGACATGTTTTAACGGCCCTGTTGAGGCGAAGAAGGGCGAGAGAAATTGTGGGAGATTCGGGGTCTCTTCGGAAACGAGTACGCTATGGAGAGGGCAATCGAGGAACTCAAGAAGCACAAAGGATTCGAGTGGACGGTGCTTGACAGGAGGAACCTGTCAGTGAGATTCGCCAAGAGGGACACCGAAGTGGAGGAAGTTGTCAAGAGGACGTTCGAGATGTATCATGGGTATGCTGAGCACGAAGGCCCGTTGGGTCAATACGACAAGATTAGGAAAGAGGAGAAAGAAAAGAAGATCAGGAAGGACGAAGAGAAACACAAGAGGCAGACAAGTCACTAGAATGCTTTACTCGGAGGGGAGTGTTACGATTACGACGCAAGGGGACTTGCTGACGATTTCATACTCGTCCTTCGTCAAGAAGCTGTAGAAACCTGTCTCGCGCCCGCTGAACATGACAAGGACATCGATGTTCTTGTCCTTCACGAACGCAGCCACATCGTTGCCGACTTCTCGAACCGGGAGAATCTTTGGATTGATTAGACGACCCAATGTCTTGATGGCAAAACTCGTAAAGTGGGAGAACTCCCGTTCTTCCTTCCTAAGGGACTGTACCGTGTCTATGGCATCGAGGGGAAGTGTGGGTGGGAGCTCGATTATCTTGGCAGCGGTAATCTCGACGTCTGCCGCCGATGCCGAAGAAGTGAGTGCGGCCGCGATGATGTAGGGGTCTGGGTGTTGCTCCTTGAGGACGGGTACTAGTATTCGCTTGGGGTGCTCGGGAATGGTCACCCCCAATTGAGGGGTTTCGACGAGTACAACCCTCGTGGGAGAGGTCCGAGCGACGTGGTCAGAGACTCTGCCGAAGAGCTCGCGGAAAAGAGGCTCGCGATGCGCCGACATCACTATCGCCTGCGCGTTCATGTCCATGGCCGTTTTTACAATCCCCTTCGATATCTCATCGACACCGGGAGGGTGAGATGTGGGATTGACGTCGACGTAATCGTGTTTCACAGATAGTCTCTTCGCTAGTCCATCTACTTGCTTTTTCATGGTCCCCTCGTGCCCATTATCATCCTGAGGCTCCTTGACGTGAGTGACGTAGACCGTCGCACCCGAGTATTCCGCTATGTAGAAAGCGATGTAGACTGCATTCCATTCCCGAGGTTGATACGCAAGTGGGAGGACAAGAGGCGAATCACTCCAAGACCATTCAATTGCAGCCTCCTTATCAGACATCAGCCTTTCGAACTCCTTTCCTTTTCCGATAGACAAGGTAGCCAGCGATTCCGATGGCGAACCAGATGGCCCCAACCACACGGCCTATTGGGTGGAAGCCCACCAAGAGAAGCCAGACTATTGCACTCGATGCGAACCCCACGAAAGGAATGACGGGGACACTATACCGCTTTCCTCCTCTTGATACGCCAAGATTCAAAGGCATCTTCCATCCCTTTCTCTCAGGGTCCTTGAAACGCAGGACGATTGCGGCTGAGTTAACATACATGTAAGCCACTAAGGCTCCAAAGTTGTAAATCGAGGTGACGAGGCCGAGAAGTGCCGGCCCGGGGAGAGCGAGGTTGACGAGGAGAAGGACACAAGCAATGGCTGAAAACAGCAGGATTGTTACATACGGTGTCCTGAACCTCGAGCTAACACGGGCGAATCCCCTGGGCATCAGTCCGAGACGGCCCATCGAGAAAGTGACCCTTGAGACCCCGATGACTCCGGTATTGGTCGAAATGTAGCAAGTGAGTACTCCGATCACAGCGACGAAAAGGGCGAAAAATCCTCCGATAATGGGGAGCGAGCCAGCTAGACTGACCGCGGGGGACTGCTGGTTGTTCACAACTCCGCCTGTGGAAAAGGGGGAAGTGAGAGTCACTGAGAGAAGCGAAAGGGAAACCGCGACGACAACCACCGAGACAATTGCTGCTCTTGTAGCCTTGGGAATCACCTGGGAAGGGCGCTTCGTTTCCTCGGCGGCCTGGGATATTGATTCTATGCCTATGTAGGAGGCGGTAGCAAGCGACACTGCGTAGACGAAGGATGAGTAGTTGGTGTTGGGCCCGAAAGAACCTGACGTGAATGAGGAGACAATTGTAGATACCCACAATGTAAGTGCTCCGGATGCGACTATTGATGGGAGTCCGAAGATAAGAAAGATCCCTACAGTCACAAGTCCTAGAGCCACTATGAACTCGTTCAACCTGGAGGAATACTTGATTCCAATTATGTTCAGTGCAAGGAGAAGAAGGATCAGACTGACAGCGACGAGGACATAGTAAGGGGACTGCAAAAGGAAGTTGGAGTGGTACAAGAAGTTTGTGATGAAACCAACGTATCCCACCGTGGCGAGGGCGAAAAGGGCGATGTCGATTGTGTAGTCCAACATCAGGCCCCAGCCAGCCACAAAACCATGGAAGGGACCGAAAGCCTTCATCGAGTAGAATTGGCCACCACCGGCGACCGGATAGGCGGTGGCGAGCTCGGCATAGCACAGGCCTGTACAGACGTAGGTGGTTGCTGCGAGAAGGAAAGCGAGGGGGGAGGCAACTCCTGCGAAGAACGCAATGACTCCTAGGACTACGTATATGTCAGCGCCTACGTCGGCGTAGCCCATCGAAAAGGAGCCCCAAATGCCTATCTCCCTTTTCAGCTCGTTTGGGCTCTCTTCCTGGGATTGAGACACGCATCACAGCACTCTCCTTGAAGTTCGGGCGCGTTTCAGGCGGTCATTTAACGCTTCGGTTCTTAGGGCTAAATAGCAAGCGGGACCTGCGAACTTGAATGGACATTTTCTGGGTAGTTGTCTTCGTCTTGGGCGTCTCTTTTCTGTCGAACGTCTCGCCTTTCTTTGGTGCCTCATACACTCTTTTGGCCACGCTCCAACTGACGCTCATCGGACCGTCCCCACTTAATTTCCTGGTGGTGGTAGTCGTCTCAGCGGTGGGGGCGACCCTCGCGAAGACTGTGATATACTTCGGAGCCTTCGAGCTCAAGGGGGTTATCGGCAAAAACAAGAATGTACAGCTGATAGGAAGGAACGCGACAAGAAGGGAGTTCTACATAGCTCTTTTCCTCACTGCGCTCCTCCCGATACTTCCGTTGGACGATTTCATCTACATTGGCGCCGGAGCGTCCGCGGCGTCACTCAGCCTCATGTCGCTGGTGACCCTTCTCGCCAAGATCCTGAAGAGCGGTTTCGAAATCGCGATTGAGTTGACTCTTCTCAATAATATTGGAAAAGCCTTTGGGTTCCAAAGGTTGGACATAACAATCGTACTGATCGCTGCGTTCCTAGTGATTGGCATTTTGATTTATCGAGTGGACTGGGAAAAGACATACCAGAGAGTCCGGTTGAGGTTCAGACCCGCGGTGGCGTGAGCTTCGCGCTCGCTACGGAGCGAAGCGTTATAGTTTCAGCATTAAAGCGGTTCTCCACCGCGGGGGTCGCCCAGCCTGGTCAACGGCGCGAGGCTTAGGACCTCGTCCCTTAGGGGTTCGTGGGTTCGAATCCCACCCCCCGCACCATTCCTAACTTCTCTGTTAGAGCTTCCAAACGTCGGGCTTTTCTTGAGAGGAAGCGGTGTAAATGGCGGGAGATTCTGAACAAGATTAATATTCCGAAGAGTCGGATTGGGACGCCGAGTGAAGGGCAAACCGGTTCTGATCCTCCTGGGAATTGTCTTGGTCCTGCTGGGAACCGTATTTGCGTTTCAGGGAGCTGGCATTCTGGGTTCGGGAAGCTTCATGGACAACAACGCGACGTACATTTACTTGGGCGGCGCAGTAGCCATTGTTGGAGTGCTGTTGCTGGCTTTCGGGGTAGTCCCCAGGCAGGGGAATCACACTGCCCCAACGCAGTAGGCAAGTGACCGGGTGTCCCCAAGAAAACGACCTCGGAAGTAGGTCCATGACGCGTCACGCGGCTCCTGATGGCTAAATGCGGGTCAAAAAATGAAACTTCTTTCGAGACTCGCCATCCCTATCGCGGCAGGTACTATCGCAGTGGGATCCTCCTACCTGCTCCGGATCCTTTTCGGCGTAACCTATCTTCCTGAAGTTGCCGCCCAATCTCTCTTTTCTCTTGCTCCGGGTTCAATCGAGTCCCAAGCCGTTGAGAACCTCGGGTCCCTTGCAAAGGAAACAGCTTTCGTTGGGGCGTCGGTTGTAAACGTCTTCCTCCTTGCCTTCATCCCCTCAATCCTGAGGCGAATCGGCTATGAGCCCAAAGGGAGGGCGTATCGAATTACATTTTATGCCTTTGTCCCTTATGCTATACTACTCGTTCTCGGTTTCGTTTTCCTAGCAACCGCGCAAGTTGCTTCCGTCCCTCCGACTCCATTGGCGATGGCTCTTGCGGTCGTGCCGACCAGCGTCGTCTTTGGAATAGTTTCGGGATATCCCCGACCAGCCATCGGTACGGTCGCTAGCGCAGGAAGTGGGGCGCTTTGCGTTCCTTCTTCGACGGGCAAACGGCAGACCGACAAGAAGCGGAGGCTCTTCATCAAGACCGGGGTCGCCGCCGCCGTCGGAGCTATCATTGTCTACTACGGCGTGGGCCTTCTTTTCCCGAAGGAGCAGCTGCGAAGCGTCGCCGAGGAACAGGCCAGCATTCTTTCATCGAAGATCACACCGAACGACCAGTTCTATAGAGTGGACGTCAACGTACTCGCTCCAGTCGTTGACTCGAACGCATGGAGCCTCAACGTCCGTGGATTGGTGAGTACACCGATGAAATTGAGCTACTCCCAACTTGTGTCCATGCCTTCAGTCGAGGAGTACGCGACGCTAGAGTGTGTGAGTAACAACATTGGAGGAGATCTCGTGAGCACTGCGCTCTGGAAGGGCCCAAGACTTAGGTCAATCTTGGACCTCGCGGGAGCGAGCGTCCAGGCGGATTACGTGGTGTTTCGGTGCTTTGACGGGTACGACGTTGGAGTTCCCATGGAAAGGTCGCTGTTGGACGGTGCCATCCTTGCGTACGAAATGAACGGGGCGAAGTTGCCGACCGAACATGGCTACCCCGTCAGAGCTGTAATTCCGGGACTCTACGGCATGATGAACGCGAAATGGGTCACGGAAATTGAATTGGTTAGCAATAGCTATCTAGGTTTCTGGCAACGCAAGGGATGGACAAACAGCGCCCTCTATCAGACGGGTTCCACCATCCTTTCACCTGGGAGCGCTCCCCTCAGGGACAGATTCCCTATTCCGTCAGCCTCTTCGGACGTGACAGGGAGTTCGGTTCCGATTGTGGGAATCGCCTTTGCGGGCGACAGGGCGATTTCCAAAGTCGAGGTAAGCACAGACGGAGGGAATTCTTGGAAGGTGGCAAGTCTTCAAGACCCATTGTCGGGAAACACATGGGTGTTCTGGAACCTAGACTGGAATCCTCCCGCGAACGGGACATACAAGTTGATGGTAAGGGCCACCGACCAGACAGGACTGACCCAGACAGCCACCTTGAGGAATCCCTTCCCTGACGGGGCGTCCGGTTACCAGGCAGTGGACATCAGAATCTCGACGCCGTAGCATTCTTGGTCGAAGTGGGGAACACGTTTGACCCCGTCGAACCAAAGGACTGCGATTGATCCTCCTCGAGTCGGTGGAACTGTCTTGAGGGGCTAACTTACCCGTCTTGCTACGTCCGCCCATCTGAAGTACGCGAGCGCCACTGACGAGGTGACTATGAGGTAGACCCCAACAAGGATTGCCGCCGAAGCCTCCGAGGGTGTCCCTCCTGCAGGCCCTAGGATGAGCTGGAAGAGCCTACTGGCGGAAGAAGGGAGCAAGGACTGTTCGTACTGAGGGGGGAGAGACCCAGCCAGGGTGGTGGGAAGGTAGACGTGAATGGACTCGTAGAAGGTGTTCCCCGTCAACTCATAGGCGATCGAAAGGTAAGTCCCTATGATCTGACTGGCGACAACGAGAGCCGAAGATAAAATGTAAGCCAAGGACGAGCGCCTGACCAACTCACCGAGCATGAACGCGACCGAGAAGAATAATGCCGAAGAGTAGACCTCCACCAGGACGACCCCAGGTAAGGTGTCCAGACCCGCCTGAGCTCCATAGGTCAGAGTCGCTGCAGCAACGCTCAGGAGCGCGTTCAGAAGAATCAAAAGCGCAAGTAGCGCATAACCACCCAGGAACTTGCCCAAGAAGAACTCAGTTCGGCTGACCGGTTTAGCCAAGAGTAGCTCAGCTGTGCCCGACTCGTACTCCTCGGACATCGCCCCGGCGGCAATCAGGATGGCCACGAACTGAAGGAAGAGGGCGAATGGTGCAAGTACGCCGGCGACCCAGAGATAGGGGTAGACCTGCAGTGGAATGATCTTTGTCCCAGACGTCGCAAGAATATAGTAAGGGACAGTGTCCAAGAGAGCGATAAATCCGACCATCGCCAACACCTTCTTTCTGGCGAGGGCCCTCTTGATTTCGTAGGCCGCGAAGGCGTAGACTCTACTGGGCCTTGGCAATGCCGTTCCTCAGCGCTTCGATGTATGCTTTCTCGAGCATTCTTTCACCCTCTCGGATGGTAAGGAGTTCAGCCCCAGACTCGATGATCATTCTGGCGATTGCAGGCCTAGCCTCAACGCCATGCTTGACTTTCAAATCGAGGGAGCCGGAGATTTGGGTAACCTCCAGAACGCCGTCTATCCTTTGTATACCTTCCAGGACTTCGGGTGAAAGTCCCTTAGCTTCGACACGAATTTCGTCTGCTCCCAGCACCTGCCCGACCATTTCTTTCGCGGTACCTCTGAACAGAAGTTTTCCGCCGTGAATCAAAGCTATTGACGTACAAAGGTCCTCCACCTCGGCCATCATGTGAGAAGACATCAGAATCGTCCCGCCATTCCTCGCGTACTCCCTGAAAGCTTCCCTCAAGTGGGCAGTCCCCGCCGGGTCGAGGCCAATCATTGGCTCATCCAGGACCAAGGTCTGTGGAGACCCCATCAGGGCCTGGGCCACGCTGAGTCTCTGTACCATTCCCTTGCTCAGCTTGCTCACCTTGGTGTCTCCGTATTCGATGATCCCGACCTCTTCGAGAACTCGGGCGGTCTCCGCCTTGACCTCCGCCTTGAAACCGATTTCTGCCGCGGCAAGCGCGAGTACCTCCTTTGGCGTCATGAAAGTCTGAATGTTGGGGAGTTCGGGAGAGTAACCCACTCCAGTCAGGGCCTCTGTGTGGTTGCGATTAGGGTCCAGGCCCCCAAGTGTGACCTTCCCTGCTGAGGGCCTAACAAGCCCCAGGAGCATCCTGATACATGTGGTTTTTCCCGACCCGTTTGGGCCTAGGAACCCGAAGATTTCGCCCCTGCCTACCGAGAATTGAACGGGGCCGATCCTTTTCTCTCCGTACAGCTTGAGCGCTCCAGCAAACTCGATGACGGGAGCGTTCAATTGGGAGCCTTCAGTCTACCCAGTGTAAGGGCTTCTCTTCCTTCGATTCGACCCTCTTCGTCCTTCGGCGTATCAGGAACACGCCTCCAAGGGCAAGAGCCCCGATTCCGACGCCCGCGCCCACATAGGCTGCGGTAGAAGCCAGGGAGGTGGGCTGATTCAGTGGAAGGTCAGTCGCCTGAAGAACGGCTTCGACCCCGGCAGTGCTGTTCCCAAGATTGGCCGAGTAGACAAGGGTGGAAGGGAATGTGTCAACCGTGCCGCTTGCCCTGAAAGTTCGTGGTCCGTACGAACCTGAAATCGAGATGGCCAGGACGCTAAGGGTGTACTGGCTTCCTTTGAACGTCACCATGGTCGTGCCTGATGAGGTGAGGTTCACGTGGATGCTGTATTTCGTGCCATTGGAGTAATCAAACGACCGACTGGAAATGCTCGGCAAGTATGGGAAGAGATTGTCTGAGGCGTTCACAAATCTAGAATAGCTCAAGTTCTGCTGCTTACCAAGAATCTGCAGAATCAGATCAGAATAACCTGCCTTGGAGGAAGGGCCGATTGTTTCGGTCACTATGACTGAGTGCTGGCCCTTGGGCGAGGTCAGACTCACCTGGTAGGTGACGAAGCCCTTGGTGGACTGAGAAGCAGCGGCCGATGAGACAAGCAGTAAAGCGACTAGAGCAAGACCGATAATGGAAATCCAACTCTTCTTGTTCATAGGGTTCTTTGACCCCTTCTTCGATATAAAGCCAGCGTGACTGGTGCCGTCGATTGGCAAGAGATTCGGGACTGCCTCGAGGAGTCCTCGCCAAATTCACAAATCGATTTCGCCTCTGGTTTCTTCCTTCATACGGCATAAATGCGACATGTTGCTCCTGAGCAACCGATGCAAGCTCCTAGGAACCAAGTGAGCGAACTCGCGGAGATCCATCAACACGGAGGAGACTACCGTGTTCTCGTTCGCGACGGCACAGATGCCTGGAGGTACCATCTGCTCACGTCACGAGAGCGAAGATTTTGGCGACGCTTGAGCAGGACAGAGAAAGAGTACTTGAGGCGCCGAAGCCGGAGGGGCTGCCTCGTCTGTGCCATAAGGGAAGCAATGGCAGTGCAGGAACGATTCGAGTCTGGACTTTATCGCGCAATGATGAGCTTCCTCCTCGTGCCCTCCGGTGATTAATCTCTAGAAATGTAGGATTCAATAATACGTCCCTTCCATTGCGTAAACAGGATGGGCGCAAGGGAGGGACTTTCGGCACTAGACCTTCAAATCCTGCGCTCTATCCCGCAAGCAAATAATGTGGAAGAACTTTCAAAGCTGGTCAAGGTTCGACCTGCAAATCTAGGAATGCAGATAGCCAAGCTTCAACTGAGTGGTTACATAGCCGACGACGGTGAGCTCACCCAAAAAGGCAGAGATGCCATTGCGGAGCCCTAAGCTGGTAATGAAACTTAGAGGGAGCAATTGTCCTTTTGAGAGTAACATTGTTACCGAGGTACATAATAGGAGGGGCGAAAGACTATCGGCGGTCGTCTATGGCTAGGTTCGCATGCGACAGATGCGGAGCCGAATTTGGCTCCGATGAGAAACTCGCAGACCACTACAAGCGCCACCTCGAAATGTCGTTATCGACTCAGGCCCAATGACCAACAAGCGAAGGCAGTCCAACTTCCAGTCTGCTCTAGATTGAGGGCTTTCGAGTGTTTTGAGGATTTGCTTCCAAGCTTCATTCGTCCGGCAACATCTCCTCCTCCTCGGCCCAAAGGCTGTGTCTCCCAAAGAACAGAATGTAACTTATCACAACGAAGTCTACGAGAATCGCCACATGCATGATCGTGCAATAGACGCAGATGGCGCGGATGAGAAAAAGCTCAACGAAGACCAAGTAAGGCACTATGGCGACGCCGATGAAGCGCCATCCAAAGAGCGCCTGCAGAGTAACCTTTGAAGCCCGTTCTGACCCAAAGGCAATCAGATACACCATCCCAAGGTTCACCGCGAAGTACGCTAATGCAAGGATTTCCAGAGGAACTCCGAAGGCTACGCTGTAGGGGCTGGTCAGTACCGCTGAGCAGTCGAAGTGTATCCCAAAGAAGGTGCCCGAGGGGCAAATGGGGAGTTGCTGATTCAGGGTATAGAATATGACCAGAACACTGGTGGATGCCCATAGTCCGAAGACTGACATCGCTATAAGGGCGACGAGTTTGAATTTCGAAACCCTCATCGATTCAACCTCCAAGACGTTCGGAATCTTGCTTGCTTCATCCTTCGCACTTGAACCTTCACCATCATATGTTCACGCACATCCTTGAATTACACGTTGACTTGGGGAGGCCTCCAATAACGGACCTGAACCCCAAACAGCTCGACGGCCGAACCCCTTGCAGCAGGACCTGCTATCGAGGTAATTATTGTGCCTATGGGGTTAGCGGAGCAGACGCCCGCGGGAGACCCTTGGGTGACCTTGCAGATCAGGGCAGTGAACAAGTTTGCAGCCTCCCTGACCTGAAGCCCCGTGTCGTCGCTGGTGGAGATACCCGAGATTATTTGAGTCCAGTTCTTCCCTGCGAGCAGGCTCGGCGAAGCCAGCACAGAAGAAGGAATGACATAGGTGTTGCCAAAATCGATGAATGGGAAGCCGCTTCCGAAATGGGACCACACTGCAGAGTAATTTGAAGGGACCGTCTGAAGTTGATTGCGGTCCCTGTCCTCTGCCTCGTACGCTCGGAAGGCGATGTAGTTGCTTGAATACGTGCTCCCGACAAAGGTATAGGTTGCGTAGTCGCCTTCGTTCGTTGCTGCCGTCATGTAGTGGAGGCTCGTAAAGTTCCCGAAGCGCATCAGGGTCATGACTATGGCCCATCTCTCAATGGCACAATACTGGCAGAATTCACCACCAATGAAGACCACAACGGGCTTTCCGTCGGATGTGAACGGCGCCCCGCCGTATTTCTGCACATAACTTTGCATGGCGGCGGCTGGGGCCGGGCCGTAGGGTTGATAGCTCGTCCTCTGAAGTGCAGCGAGGTTGGAGGACGAGACTGTCTGATTGATGTATCGGTCAAGGCCTGTCGCCTGGCTGGCCAACGAGACCAGGTAAATTCCCACCCCCAACGAGACTCCGATAATTGTGATCGTGATTAGGATCGTAAGCCTTCTAATTCGCTGCCTCCGCTTGATTCGGGCACGCATGTCTAAACTGTCGCCTTCGACGTCCCGGAGACCGTCGTTTAAGCAACTCGATGTCTGGGGCAGGCAAGCCTTTTAGTCGAATTCGAAAGCTTGGTTCACTTTGATGTCGACCGGCTTCGTCGCCAGGGAATACCAGAGAAGGATCGCAGAGGTCGCCGCCCAGAAGAACACGCTGGTGGTATTACCTACAGGGCTCGGAAAAACCATCGTCGCCATCATGGTCGCGGCGGAGATTCTGCGGACGATCCCGAAGTCCAAGGTGTTGGTCCTTGCCCCGACGAGACCCTTGGTGCTGCAGCATCTGAGGACGTTCGACGCCGATCTGAAACTTCCTGAAGGCTCGATGGTCGCGCTGACAGGCACGGTCGAACCGGGAGATAGAGAGATTCATTGGTTGAAGTCCAGAGTAATATTCGCTACCCCACAGACTATTTACAACGACGTCCGGCTTGGAAGGATTTCACTTCGCGAAGTAGCCCTGGCGGTGTTCGACGAGGCCCACAGGAGCGTTCGGGACTACACCTACACGAAGCTGGCGACAGTCTACAGGGAGACCTCTGACCATCCGCTGATATTGGGGCTAACGGCATCTCCCGGCGCCTCCAAGGAAAAAATAAACGAAATCAAGAGGAACCTGTTCATCGAGTCAGTCGAAGCAAGGAGCGAGGAGAGCGAAGATGTAAGAGAATATGTTGAGAGAACGAACATCGAGACCATCAGGGTGAGGGTTCCTGATGAATATTACATGACGACCCTGAGACTAAGAGAGCTGTACAATGACAAGGTCAAAAAGCTCCTGAATGGCGGGTTCTTGAGAAGCAACAAAATCTCGAAAAAGGCACTGCTTGAAGCAAGGATCGCGATCTCGGCCAGGCTAAAGTCGGCCCAGGCCACGGGAGGACAAAAAGGGTACATCTTCGGGGCGATCATGAATCAAGCTCAGGCTGTGACGATTCTTCACGCCATAGAGATGATAGAGACACAAGGCGCACCTCCGCTTTTGAGGTACCTTGAGAAACTCAGGGAAAAGCCCGACAAGGGAAAGTCAGCGACGTCATTGGTGAAGGACCCCAAGTGGCTGAAGATCGAAGAAGAGGCGTCCAAGCTTGCAATGATTCCCCATCCTAAGATTGCAGTCATGCTCGATGTCGTCGAGCGGCAGATAAGGAGGAAACCAGATTCCAGGGTAATCGTGTTTACGCAGTACAGGGACACCATCGAGGACATCGTAAGGGCCTTGGGTGAAAGGGGGCTAAGCGCGAATCGATTCGTAGGTCAGGCTGACAGGACAGGGAGCAAGGGCATGGACCAGGAGAAACAGACGAAGACACTGGAGCTCTTTCGCAAGGGAGAGTTCAAGGTCCTGGTCAGCAGCAGCATTGGTGAAGAAGGGCTGCATGTCCCCGACGTGGATCTTGTGATTTTCTACGAGGCTGTCCCCTCTGAAATTCGGTCTATCCAGCGTCGAGGGCGGACTGGGCGGACGACCGAAGGGAGGGTCGTTATCCTTCTGGCCGAAGGGACCGTAGACGAATCATACTATTACAGCACCCTGTTCAAGGAAGGAAGGATGCGGGAGCTTGTCAAAGCGACAGACGAGAAGCCGTCGAAAAGGCGATCGAAAAACCCGACACTAATGGACTTCGTGGGCTGACCCCCGTTCAGGCTTTGCTGCCGACGACTGAGACTTTTATCAGATTGGTGGTTCCCCGCATTCCTGGTGTTCCGGAGGTCACCACAATGCGGTCTCCCTTCTTGGCGAAGCCGAGGCGTTCAGCCGCCTGGTCCGCCCGGGCGAAAAGCCAGTCTGTAGTCTTAGCCTGCTTGACCACGATTGGGATCACGCCTCTGTAGAGCTTCAATTGCCTCGCGACCCGTCCCTCGGTACACAGGGCGACAATCGGCTGCCTAGGCCGGTACATGGCCACGCGCTTCGCCGTAGAACCGGTCTGGGTAGGCGCGACAATGGCCTTCGCTCCCACATAGTTGGCGAGTCCGCAGGCCGCCCTTCCTATCGCTTCTGGTGTCTCCCCGGTTGTGGGCTCCTTGGGAGTGACTGAGGCTTCCGCGGGCATTTTCTCTGCTGACTTTGATATCCTGTCCAGCATCTTTGCGGCCTCGACAGGATACTTCCCAACCGCGGTCTCGTCGGACAGCATCACCGCGTCGGCGCCTTCTTGGACTGCTGCTGCCACATCGGTCACTTCAGCCCGAGTCGGGACGGGGAAGTTCACCATACTGACGAGCATCTGCGTGGCGACAATGACCGGTTTACCCACGAGGCTGCATTTCCCCACAATTCGTTTTTGGATCGACGGGACGGTTTCGATGGGCACCTCTATCCCAAGGTCCCCTCTTGCGACCATGATGCCATCGGCCTCTGCGAGTATTTCGTCAAAGTTGCGCACTGCTTCGCGTTTTTCTATCTTCGCGACCAGCATTGGACTCTCCTTTGGCAATATACGTCTCAAAGATCTTAGGTCGGCCCTCGTTCTGACGAAGGACGCGGCTACGAAGTCTACTCCTTGCTCGAGCCCGAACTTTAGATGAGCGGAGTCGGCCGCGGTGGGATAATCGACCCTCATTCTGACCCCGGGCGCGTTGACCCCTTTCCCCGAACTTAGGGTCCCGCCCGTGAGGACTGTGCATAGTATTCCATGTTCAGTCCGCCCGTCGACCCGAAGGCGGATCAGACCGTCAGCGAGGTGAAGAAGGTCTCCTTTCTCGACGGAGTCGAGGAGGCGAGGGTAATTCACGCTTGCCCTGGCCGAATCGCCCACGACATCGGAGTCAGTTAACATGAAGCTCGAGCCCCGCGTAAGTTCCGCCGAGCCTCCAGCCATCTTGCCTATCCTAATCTTCGGGCCAGGTAGGTCTTGGAGAATGGCGACAGTCCGACCGGCTCGGCGCGCCTCCCCTCTTATCGTGACGATGTCACGGAGATGGCTGGCCCTGTCGCCGTGCGAGAAGTTTATCCTGAAAACGTCCACCAGAGCAACAAGGCGCCTGATAGTCTTGGGGGCGCTGCTTGCGGGACCGATTGTGCAGACTACCTTTGTCCGCCTCACAACGCGCAAGGATGAAGCAGATTCAATCTAAGGCTAGCGGAGTGGTTTCCTCGGCTGCTCGGGCGAGCCCTTAGGCTCCAAAACCGACTTAATCCAATCAAGTTGGTTCTCCAGGATTGACCTCAATTCCCTCATGGCCGGGGTCCTCTCTGGCTCAGGAAGCTCGGCAATCCTTGAGCGCAGGAACTCGGAACCCTCCCTGGCCCTGTTCAGCAGAATGGGTACCATGGCTGAATTTGGCATGAAGTCCGACACCAGCCGCATCATTACTCGTTCCTTCCTGCCGAAGGTGGCCATCCCTGCGTACATTGATTTTATTTCGCGCTTTGCGGCAGCCGTTATCGTATACGTGACCCTCGAAGTTTTCGACTTCTTGCCGGAAGATGTGACCATCTTCTCCCTGACGAGGGTCTTGAGAAGGGGGTAAATCGTGCCCGGCCCAGGACGCCAAGCTCCTTCGGTCTTTTCATCGATTCGCTGCATTATTTCGTATCCCGTCGCAGGGCCTCGCGACAAAGTCGTCAGGATGTATATTCTAAGGAAGCCCCTCGGAATCGCCTGAGGATGAGTCCAGTGCCTCGGGAAGGGGGTTGACACCGTCGCGTAGGCCGCAATTTATCGCCTTCTTAAACTATGCCTATACGATATACATATCAGTATAGTATTCGATATGCTTAAATCGACAGGCTGGTCGGGCAGACCTTCAATGCCCGAGACCATCAGTGTCCAGGACCTAGTCGAGGTCTATTCGGACGGCACGAAGGCCGTTGATGAGATTTCCTTTGATGTCAATGAGGGAGAGTTCTTCGGATTCCTGGGGCCAAACGGCGCAGGCAAGAGTACGACCATCAAGGTCTTGACGACACTTCTCAAGAAGACTTCGGGCAAGGTTGCGGTTGCGGGATTCGACATCGACAAGCACCCTGAGGAGATTAGGAAGATTATCGGAGTCCAGAGCCAAGAGACCGTGGTGGATCCTGACCTCACGGGGAAGGAGAACATGATGCTTCAAGGGCATCTCCACCAAATGGGTGGAGAGGAGCTCAAGAAGAGGGTGGACGAGCTTTTAACATTGGTTGGGATCTCAGATGTTGCAGAAAAGCGGGCTGGTCACTATTCAGGAGGGATGAAGAAGAAGCTTGACCTTGCATCTGCTCTGGTCCATAAGCCGAAACTGCTTTTCCTCGACGAACCAACGACCGGCCTGGACCCCCAGTCGAGGGCGGCCATATGGGGGTACCTCTCGAAACTCAACACGGAGGAAGGAATCACTATTTTCCTTACGACCCAGTACATGGAAGAGGCGGATAAACTGTGCAAGAGGCTCTTTATCATAGACCAGGGGAAGATCGTCGCGAACGGAACCCCCGAGTCCCTCAAGAGGGAAGTCGGGGCTGACTCAATCACGATGACCTTGGAGGACGGCGGAGCGGCAACCACGAAGGAGATGTCCAAAGAGGTTCTTGAGGGAATACAAGGAATCAGCAAGATCATCGAATCAGACAGCGGTCTAACGGTCTATGCAAAAAACGCCAGTCTGATAATCGCCGACATCGTGAGGGCATTCGACTCGAACAAGATCCATCTGACATCGGTCAACTTCGCGTCCCCCACTCTAGATGACGTCTTCCTCCAGCACACAGGGAGGAGGATCAGAGTCGAGGAGCTCAACACGAAGCAGACATCTTTCGCCAGGTTTGGGGCAAGGAGGAGGCCTGTTAGACAATGAGCCTGGCGTCGGACACGTACTTCTTGTTCGTTAGAGCGCTGAAGAAGGTGGTTCGGAATCCCATCCTCCTGTTCTTCTCCCTCCTCCAACCCATCATCTTCTTGGTCTTGTTCACTCAGCTCTTCTCCAAGTTCGTAGGCGCTCCCGGTCTGTTCCCTCCGGGAATCTCATACTTGGAATATGCAACGCCGGGCATCCTGTTGCAAAACGGATTCAGCAGTGCGCTTCAATCCGGCACCTCCATAGTGGACGAGCTCAACTCTGGAATGCTCGAGAAAATGCTTGTAACCCCTGTCAATCGCTCAGCAATACTGCTGGGTAGACTTCTCTCAGACGCTTTCAGAGTAGTCGTCCAGTCTTCGATAATCCTGATCCTTGCTTACATCCTTGGTTTCAACGCGGCGACTGGGGCGGGCGGAATCATTTTGATTCTTCTGATTATCGCATTCTTCGGTCTGGCATGGTCTGGGATATCCCTTGCAATAGGCCTCCGAACACGCAGCGCTGAGACTGTCTTTGGGATCGGCGGATTCCTGACCTTTCCTCTCTTATTCATGAGCACTTCACTGGTGCCTCTCAGGGCAATGCCCGACTGGATAGCGAGCGTCTCGAACCTCAACCCGATCAGCTACGCCGTTAACGCCGTCCGCGGATTGTCGCTCCCCTCATCGGTTCTTTCTGGGCTAGGTCTTTCTTATCCCGGGGATATCTTCTCCGCTCTCGGATATATCGCGGTCATTGCCATCCTTACCCTGGGCGCGACACTTTACCTGTTCAGGAAGGTCGTAAAGTAGATGGTGCGGATGGAAGTCGCGGAAGACGTCGATTCGCAGAAGAGGGTTCGTGCAAGGAGCCGATTACGGGCTCAAAAAGGGCGGCCCTAGGAATTGGCCCCGTCGCTAGAAGCAGCAGGCCTCTCCAAGAAGTTCGGCAATTTCGCTGCTCTGACCGACTTGAATCTCAAGCTCCAGGGAGCGAAGTGCGTCGGCTTCCTCGGACCGAATGGTGCGGGAAAGACCACGACGATGAAGATATTCACAGGGTTGATCTCTGCCTCAAGTGGGACTGCAACCATAAATGGCGTCGACGTCAGTAAGGACAAGAAGGGCGCTCTGGCCTCGTGCACATCGCTCATTGAAACCCCAGAGATCTACTCGTCCCTCACCCCAAAGGAAGCCTTTACGATGCTGTGCGCGATTAGGGGTGTCCCCAGCTCAGAGAGGAACAAGAGAATCGACGAGGCCATAGGAAGGGTGAAGATGACTGAATGGGAAAACAAGAAGGTCGGCAGTTTCTCTAAAGGCATGAAACAGAGGATCAATGTGGCGTCTACGCTACTGAGCGATCCAGAAGTGATAATCTTGGATGAACCGACTACGGGTTTGGACCCGAGGGGGATGACGGAAGTAAGGGAAATTGTGAAGTCGCTAGATGACAGGTTGGTCTTCATGAGTTCTCACCTGCTCGCTGAGGTTACCGAAGTCTGTGACGAGGTGGCAATGATAGACCATGGCAAACTGTTGGTCTACGATTCCATAGGCGCGGTCACTTCGAAGTTCTCAGGAGGAGGGGGCAATGTCGATGTGGGTTTCTCTCATCCTGTGGACCAGCAAACAATTTCCATGGTAGGCAGCGTTATGGGCGTCCTGTCAGTGATTCCTGGGAGCGAGCAACACCTGCTCCTGAAATTTGACCCCAAGGCCACCAGCCAAGAGCAGCTCTTCGAGGGATTGGCGGCCATGAGGGTCGGAGTCACTAGTTTGAAGGAGACCTCTTCAGGGCTCGAAGACGCATACCTGAGCCTGATCAAGGAGACCCTGTGACCATGGCCAACCCCCAAGGACACAACCTTCGTGAAAGCAGCCTTGCTCAGGTGGGGGTAGTGGCGAAGTACAACTTCCTGAATTACTTCAGGGCCAGAAGGTTCTATGTCATGATCGCCATAGTGGTCCTGATAAGTGGACTGCTCACAGTCGTAGTCGGCTACTTCAGGCCCGCAGGCCTCCTCGCGAACCAGCTCGGGTTCCTTTCTTTGGAGTGGGGCCAATTCGGCAGTCTCATAATAGTTCTATCCACGGCATTCTTCGGTGGGGACGCGATCTCAGGGGAATTCCAAAACAGGACGGGATATTTCCTCGTACCAAACCCAATCAGGAGGTCTGTGATATACATCGGCAAGTGGTTTGCGGCGCTTGCAGCTTCCATAGTCATCCTTTTGGCATACGCCGGGATAGCTGTTGCGAACAGTCTCTACTACTTCGGACTGACTCTACCTAACGAATTCCTCCTGTCGATATTGTTCGCCTGGGTCTTTCTTGTTGCCGCATTGTCGTTTGCCTTCGCATTCAGCTCACTGTTCAAGAGCAGCGCCATCTCAGTTCTGATGAGCGTGATCATGCTGCTTTTCGTTTTCGGCGTGATAGATGTAGTGTCGTCGTCCCTGGCCGGAGTCGAGCCGTGGTTCTCCATAACTTACGGGTCAGCTATTATCCAGAGCATACTTGTGGTGCCGTATCCCCAACACGTAGTAACTGCGGTCATTGGCCCAAGGGGAGGGTTCTCGCTCACTACGTTCACCGCACCTGTTTGGGAAGGGCTCGCGATACTCGGTATCTACTTCGCGGTTATGGCAGTTCTGGGGCTTTGGCTGTTCGAGCGGAAAGAGTTCACTTCGTGAGCTAACCGCTCGTAAGCATGAAATCGTGGACCTTACCTCCTTGCAGGTTAACCAGAGCCCCGCGGAGGATCCCATCAGAATATTCGCTCCCTGGATTGATGCAAAGGGTCCTCCCAAGCTTCTCAAACCCCTTGGACTCGTGGATGTGTCCATGGAGCCCGAGCAGGGGACCGTGTCTTTCGATGGATTCACGGACCGCGGAGCTCCCAGCGTGAATGAACTTTATGCCTAGTCCCTCCTTTACGTAGTTGAAGTCATGACTGACCGCCGGGGCCTTGTCCAGTTGGGTATTGATCGGCGGGACGTGAAGGTTGTAAACTGCGGTATCGGGTCTTGTAACCTTCGACGCTAATGCCTCGATCATCTCCCCAAGCTTAGCTTCGGCCAGCTCCCTGGGACTGTGCCATGGGGTCGGGTTGGCGTAACCCAGGGTAATCATCTCGAATCCGTCGCCCAACTCAACCACCTTGTTCTCCGGGTTGAACACCTGTCCCGAGTCTTGGAGGGCCTCGTCGATTTCGAATCTGTCATCGTTCCCCGGCGAGATGTAGCATTTTACGTTGGTTCCCTTCAGTCGTTCTTCGGCCAATTGCACCCAGTTTCTGACGGCCTTCGCCATCACTTCGTTGAATACTTTGTCTGCATTCGATTTTTCAACTTGCATCTTCGCCAGCTCCTCAGACGTCGTCACGAAGGAGTACTGACCGGCATCCAAGAGCGCCTTCTGCGTCTCCTGAAGCTTGTCTTTCTTGACCAGGGTCTCACGGCCGAAAAGGGAGAGCTTGTAATTCCCATCGGGAGTTTCCAGGATTGAAACCAAGACCTTGCCGGTAATGTCCCCTCCCAGAATCAGCGTGTCTGCCTTGTATGCCTTGGCCGCGTTGAGGAACTTTCTGAAGCACCTGTCCGATGCGTGGACGTCAGTCGTGAAAAAGATCCGGGTCAAATCGGATTCGAAGTGACCGCCGAGATGACGACCGTATTTAACGATGGTTTGATGCGTGCCTGGTAATCGTCCGCAACCGTGACCTTATAGCAAGAAACGCATGCTGGTTTTCGTCAAGCCGCTTCTGACTCGAGCGCTTTGGTGATTCCCGCGAAGATTTCGCCCACCTTCTTTGTCGCGAATCCTTTCAGGATTGAAGAGCCCAGCCCCGCCATCACTCCGGTAATCTCCGCGTCTGCACTCCAATTCAGGATGGTAGGGCGGCCACCTGTGAGCTCGAAGGTGCTCCTGATAGCCAAGTGGCTCCCGCTCCCGGAGGCCTCCGCCATGAGTCTGGCTCTGGAGGTCGGCTCGGTGTCGGCTATGCTCATCCGGAGCTTCAGCGTGCTGGTGACGACGGCTACTCTGACCTTCAACTTGGCCTCCAGGGTAGTGGAGTCAACAATGTTGACATCCTCGGCATCAGGGAGAGTTCTTGCGATGAATTTGACATCAGTGAGTTTGTTGAAAATGGTCTCCTTCTCTGCGTCGATCGAGGTCGAGCCATCGAGGTGGAGCTGCACGATGCGATGATCCTCCGGCGCGCTATAAGTTCACTTGTAGGCCTCGTAGCCCTTCCCGAGGAATGACGATGCTATCTTCAGCTCCATTATCTCGTCTGTTCCTTCGTAAATCCTGGCGACGCGGGTGTCCAGGAAGTGTTTTGCGACCGGGGACATTATCGAATAACCGAACCCCCCAAAGCATTGGACCGCCCGGTCGGCAGACTCGAACGCGCATTGGGAAGCCATGTATTTGGCCACGGCTGACAATCGGTCGGCATCCGCCCGGAGTGGCAGACTCTTCGGGTCCTTCTCGGAATCGTCTTTCTTGAGTGCGGCCCGATAGACGAGCCACCGGCAAGCCTCGAGGCTTGACTCGATGAAGGCCACATGCTTCTGGATCAATTGGTGCTTGCCGATCTCTTTGCCATGCTGAACCCTCGAAGTTACCCTCTCTTTCACCTGGTTTAGGCAGTCCTCCATCACACCCACGCATCCAGACCCTATTCCAATCCTTCCGTTGAGGAGTGCGGAGTAGGCTACTGAGAACCCCTTCCCCTCCTGCCCTAGGATGTCCTCCTTAGACACGAAGGCGTCCTCAAGAGTGAGCATCGACGTATCAGAAGTGAAGAGGCCTATCTTTTCTTCGAGTCTCATGTCCACGCTGAAGCCTTTCTGTTTGGTGTCGAGGAGAAACGCAGTGGGTCCTCCGCCTCCCCGTTCAGGATAAGCGAAGACAATCATATTTGTAGCGACGGATCCGTTGCTGATTAGGTACTTGGACCCCGAGAGACTGTAACCGGCCCCCTCTTTCCTGTAGGTAGTCTTGAGTGATGCAGGATCCGAGCCTGCTTCCGGCTCCGTAAGACCGTAGGCAAGGACCGCGTCTCCCTTGGCTGCCCTAGGAAGATACCGCTGTTTCTGTTCCTCGGTCCCCCAATCTTGGATGCTCATGCTCCCAAGGCACTGGTGGACGTCTGCGAACGTTATGACGCCCATTCCCGTCTGACCCATCCGTTCTAGAAAAAGGGCCTGAACAAGCTGTCTTGCGCCCCTCCCCCCATACTTCTCGTCTATCGGCACACCCATCAGATCGTGTTGCCTGAGCACTTCGGGGACCTGGGGGTTGTACTTCCTCTCGACGTACTTTTCGAATTCTGAGACCAGAAGCTCGTTGGCGGCCGCGTCAGCGTCCTCCAGGATTTTGAGCTCGCGCTTCTCAAGGCCTATGAGGCTGTCGACTTCGTCCACCGATGCCTGAAACAACGCCTCCATTTCGGGAACGTGGGCCAAGTACGGGCTCTTTAACCGTCTCGGCGTGAGGGCATGCTTTTCTATCGGAAGAGAACAGTCGACTCATAATTGAAAGTCCGGGAGGAAGGGACATACTAGGTGAAGTCGAACGTCTCACCTATGTTCCTAACGTATTTCATGGTGAACTGGGAGAAGATTGAACAGCATCAGTCAGACCAAAAGTGCACGGTGTGTGGCGGTCCCATGAACAGAACGGAAGAGGTGACCGACGAGAAAGGGCTCAGCTACGAAGGTTATGTCTGCCACACCGATAAGAGCGTTGTCTGGGTCAGAACACCCTAGGCTGTTTCGACTCTCTTTTCCCTGAAGCCTTCGCCGTACCTGAACGCCCTTGACATGTTCTTCGCCCACTTCTTCTCAAATACCTCGTCCATGTTTGCTTCGGGGGCAATTAGTCTGGATGCGTCGAGGACGTAGAAGATCACGTCTACCAGCTCCTCGATGGTTTCCTCGCTTGGCTTGCCTTTCTTCCAGGAGTCACCTGCCTCCCCCAGTTCGATAAAGGCGAACAGGAGCTTCTTTGCTATGTCATCGGGTGAATTTCCGAAGCCCTTGGCGACAACGAGTTCCGCGACCTTCCGTTTCGCTTCCTCAAAGCTGGGCACACTGAAGGGGCGCTGACCTCGGGCTAAGAAGCTTTGTGCTTGGGAGCCACGACCGTCTTGTAGTAGAGGCACGCACCCGACAGGCTGCAGCTCGCGCAATGAGGGCCGATCGGCTTGCAGGTGGTTTGGCCGAACCTTACGAAGAGGTCGTTCACTTCCAGCCAGTATCGTTTGGGGATACGACGGACAAGTTCCGCCTCGGTCTCCTCCGGCTTCTTTGTGTTCACAAACCCGAGACGGTTGGATATTCTGTGCACGTGTGTGTCGACCGGTATCGCCGGCTTGTTGAAGGCGTAGACAAGCACACAATTTGCGGTTTTCCTCCCGACAGAATGCAGCTTCAAGAGGTCTTCCTCATTGTCGGGGACTTCTCCCCCGAAATCGTCAACCAATTGTTTTGACGCGATCATGATGTTTTTCGTCTTCATGTTGTAAAAACCAGACGGCCTTATGAGACGGCGAACGACTTCTGGGTCCGCTGCAGCGAGCTGGGAAGCAGTCTTGTATTTTGAAAACAGGTTTTTAGTCGCCTTGGTCGTGTTTTCATCGCGTGTTCTGTGGGAGAGGATGGTCCCAATCAGGATTCGAAAGGGATCTCCTCCTTCGGCTTCCTGGAGTTGTGCCAATGCTGTCGCTCGCTTGTCGATGGAACCGTAGACCATCCGCCGCATCTCCCGAAGGATTCGCGAGATGGCTAGGCGTTTTCGGTGACCCAGGGTTCTCTTTTGTACCAAGCAGCGATCTCCTCGGATGTGCTCTTCAAATCAAACTGAGGGGAATACCCCAAACCCTTCCATGAGGTTTGTGCTTCTATCCTAAGCGAAGCCTTTAGTTGGTCGGCGGTGTATTGGGGCAATGGGGAGGAAGAGAAGACCCCCTGTTTTTTGACATTGACCCTGGCTCCCAGGGCATCCACCATGGCGCGGGCGAGTTCTTCGGGGGTCGAGTCGAATGATTTCACCAAGTAGACAGCCCCTTCACTCGAGGGCCCTGTTGCCGCCTTGTACATGGCCTGGGCGATATCCTTGGGATGCGAGAAAGACATTGCCTTGGTAGAAGGGATCGTGACCGCGCCTGAATCAATCATCCGAAGGACCGGGACCACCAGGCTTTCATCCCTTGAGCCGACTGCCTTGGCCGACCGGATTATTGCTATTCTGGGTTCCTTGTTTCTTTTGGAGAATTCGATGAGCAGTCTCTCGGCTTCGGCTTTCGACTTCTGGTAATCATCAGAGGGGTTGAAGGCTGTCGCCTCGTCGATCTCCTTCGCCCCGAATCCATAGACGTCCAGGGTGCTCAGGTGAACGAAGGTCTTCACCTTAGACTCATTGGCAACCTCAAGGAGATTAAGGATACCCTCGGTGCTAAACCTGTGAAAATCGGCATCTGACCCGGGCATGGGCGATGCCATGTTGTACACAGTGTCAACACCCTCAATAGCTTCGTGAAGGGAGTGGTGGTCCAGCACGTCTGCTTCCAATGCCTGGACCCCGCTTGCATCCATTATCTTGAGGTGCGAGCCCATCCTGAAGATTCCTTTTGAAATCTCACCCTGCTGGAACAAATATTCTACAACATGGCCTCCGACGAAACCAGTTCCGCCAACTAGCAGATTCAATTCTGTCCCTCTTCGTGGTCTTTGTGCTCTTCTCCGAGGTGATGGTGATGATGATGCTCATTCTTTCCAGGCCTAGCCTCGAAGTCACCCCTGACAAGCCTCAACTGGAGGTCCTCCTCAAATTTCGGGAAATCCCCGGTCAGGGCCTCTAGTTTGCCTTTGGCTGCCTTCGAAAACTGAGGCGAGAAGTTTTGCCCCCCGAATCTTCCGTAGGCAACTCCTGAGAATCGGACCTTGTTCCCCTTGACCTCCACGTAGCCTCGAATGAGATTTGCCACTTCCCCTTCACTCACGAAGTCTATCACTATGTCGTACGAAGGAAGAGTCAAGACTCGACAGGTCCTTTTGTGGCTCTGTTTAAAGCCAGTCGTCGCTTTTGTTTTGGATGGGTCTACGAAGCCTAGCGGAGGGCCTCGGCCTGAATGAGTTCTGCTAGCTTCTGAAAGTAGAGCCTCGTAGCCATGGGCATCTGGTCCAGGTTCCTTTCTATGGATTCGATGACATATTTGATTGCCCGCCTTGAAGTCTTGAATTCGAACCTCATTGGGAGAATCGGATCTTGAACAACGTCGATGGATTCTGTCAGATGACTTGGGGCTTCGGATCTTGCGTCGCTGGCGACCTTCTGATACCAGCCCGATAGTATGCTGGGGTCCAGGCCAAGTTTCAGGTCTTCTATTTCCTGGAGGAGTCTGTTAAGGACGAGCATCTCCTCGTTGGCCATTGACTTTACTAGGCCGTGTTCCCTCTTGCGGGAGTTTAAGAAATGATGTGAAAAGTTGTTGAGTGCTAGGGTCTAACTGCAACGCATCTGAAAAATCTCAGTCTTCTCGTACTCGGCTTCCCACATGTGAGTCGAGTTCCTCCCTCGACGGACCGCCAGAAGGGTATAGCCCTCGGGCGCCTCTTTGTACGCCCGTTCCAGGATAGTGGTGGCGGGTTCATCGTCCTCGTCGAAACTCTGGACTAGGTGTTGACGAAACTTCTCGACCTCCTTCATGTAATCCTTCAGGCAAAGGGCCCTGCCCTGGAGTCGAGAAGATGTGAGCAACTTCACCTCATCTCCACAGACTTCACATTTTACCTTGGTCATCCCGTCGGCGAGGCAGACCCTGCCGACTCCGACGACCAGGGGGAAGGTACCCGGCTGCTCCTCGACCTTCCCGCAGATGGCACATTTCGCGAGTCCCTTCGATGATGAGTGTTGCAAGTTCGAAAAAAGCAGGGGCGCCAATCAATTTAAGGTTGCCCCGGACGCGACCTTCATGTTGAAGGTCGAGGCCCTGGAGGCCTTCCCAATCTCAATAAAGGCGGAGGAAGATCTCAAAGGAGGGACCTTCAGGTACTCGCACTTCCAGACTGTCCTCGTTAGGGCTGTCTGCGACGGCGTCGAGGGATGGGGAGAGGCGATGACAAGGTTCGACCCTGAGGCCACCGCCCTTATGGTGCGCTATCTAGGGAAAGCGTTGGCAGGGCGAGAGTATCCCGATGTGGAAACCGCGTGGAATCAGGTCTGGAAAGAACTACGAGTTCGAGGGCACACAAGAGGAATATCCGTCGAAGCCCTCAGTGGAATAGAAATCGCTCTTTACGACTGCCTGGGGAAGGCCTCGCAGAAACCCCTGAACACCTTCTTTTCGGCAAATCCGACATCAGAGGTGGGAGTCTTTGCAGGGTCCCTGTTCGCTTCTCGGGGGTCACTTGTCTCACAAGTCGAGCTGGTGAGGGCAAAGGAGTTGGGAGGCGCCAAGATCAAGATCGGTTTCGGGGTCGACGAGGACGTGCGAACCCTGTCAGCGGTCAGGAGAGCATGGCCTGAGGGCTTGCTTGTGGCGGACGCCAATGGGGCCTACGACGCGAAGAACGCGTTGAAAGCCGCGGCAGCCTTTTCCGACTTCAACCTGGCATGGTTCGAGGAACCGGTTCTCTCAGACGATTGGGCGGGGTACACCGCCCTCAAGGGTTCGAAGGTGCGAATAGGGGCAGGCGAGAGCTGGTTCGCAGACGACTTCGACAGACCTATCGAAGAGAAGCTGGTCGGAGTCCTTGACCCAAGCGTGAGCAGATGCGGCGGGGTTGCAGTCGAGATGGACGTGGCGGAGAAGGGCAGCGCTCGGGGCTTGGCGTTTTCCCCCATGACTGGTATGAACTCCGCCATTTCGCTAGCTGCCTCCCTCCACGCAGCCTCGGCTCGACCCTCGATTGGGGTCGAGTTCAATCCCTTCACTAACCCTCTTCAGTCAGATCTCGCAGTAGGACTTGAGGCCCCCCGGGCCGGAAAAATCAGAGTCCCACACGGCCACGGTCTGGGGATATCCGTTGACACGGCGTTCGTGAGGAAGCACTCGAGATAGGCTCACGTCGAATTAAAGGAGAGGGACTATGTCGTCGACGTTGGAGATTGTGGCGATGGTGTGATAGTCCCCTACGCTCTGGTCGACCCCGCTCGTTACTAGGATTGAATCGACCCCTGCCTTCGCTGCGCCCGCGATATCCGTGTCCGTTTGGTCTCCAATCATCACCGCCTCTCCCTTCTTGCACCCTCCCCTTTCGAGCGCGATTCTGAACATCAAAGGTGATGGCTTCCCGACTACCGTTGCTCTCTTCTGGCTGGCATACTCTATCGCCTTTACGATTGGCCCAGTCGCGATGGCGGGACCTGTCTTGTACATGTACAGCCGCGAATTGTGTGTGGCGACTATGCCCGCGCCGTTTCTTGCGAGCCTTGCGGCATGATCGAGCTTTTCGTAGGTTATCTTCCTGTCAAGTCCCACGACCACGAATTCTGCTTTCTCGCCTTCTGTCCTGTGATGACCGCATCTCTTCATCTCCAAGTCGAGGCCCTGCTCGCCCACGAGAAAGTAGGAGACCCTACCGTGCCTGTCTCGAAGATATTCGGCGGTAAGGAGGCTGCTCGTCAGGATTTCTTCCTTTTTCACCGGTATCGCGAATTCCTGAAGACGAGAATGGACTGTCTCGACGGTGTCGGTCGAGTTGTTGGTAAGGATGTAGAGCTTCTTGCCGCGGGCTTTGATGGCCTCGACAGCCTTCGTCCCGCCTATCTTGACCCTGCTCTCCTTTCCTTTGTAAAACACCCCGTCTAGGTCGAACAAGAAGAGCTTCTTGTCCCGGAGCAATCTCTTCAACTAGAAACCCGCACCTCGCCAGCGCTCCCGTCCACCGAAACCTTGGCCCCAGGCTTGATTGCCGAGTAGGTGTTCCTCCGGATCCCTGAGATGACGGGTATCTCTTTTCCGTAGACCAGCCTCGCCATGACGGACCCGATGACGGCAGAAAGGTCGACCCCTTCGGTCACCAGGGCAACTGGGTTGTTCCCGAGGCGGACGGTCTCAAGGAACCAAGCGGATGCTGTAGTGGAACCTTTCCCGAAGGGGTAGAACAGAACCTTGCCCTTTACTCCTGAACCCTTGACGTCGCTCCTGACGTCTGTGACATTCCCATTTGCAGGGTCGACTCCGTGGGCAAATGTGAAGGCCCTATTGGACACCAAAGCCTCTCCTTCGGCCCGGCCGGGGACCAGACCTCTCCCCTTCAAGGTGTCTGGGCTCAATTGGTTACCTCCTCGATTATGTCTTCCATCGGGACATATCGCATCTTGATTTCGCCCTCGGACGAGACTAACTCGGCGAGTTTCGCCGAGTTTGTGGCGACGACGTTGAAGCCCAGACGCTTCAAGGGTGAGATTTCCGCGTCGGTGCTTTGGGACAGCCTGGCACCGGAGGCCTCTATGGTGGAGCTGATTCCAGTCCTTCCTGCCATGTCGAAGGCCTGGGACGATGTGTAGGCGTACATCCGCACTCCGGGTCTGAGCATTCTCCCTTCGAGCATTTTCGCCAGCCGGCCCAGCTCGTTGATAGAGAGATGAGGTACCCCGAAGGCGACGAGGTCTGGCCGCTCGGAGGTCTGGTTCAGGTCCGTTTCGACCTCGTCAAGGTCCGCCCTTGTTACCTCCAATTCCTCCACTTCGGCGCCCCCGGTTGCCTCCGCAAGCGTCCCCGATCCGGGAGTGATGCCGAGATAATGGATCATTGTGATTGGGCCCGCTGCTGCGGCAGCGGCCCCAAGGTGTTTGATGTCGTCGGAAGTCGACTCTTGGGGAAGCCCGATGAGCGCTGGGATTCGCGAGCCTGATTTTCTGCCCACGAAGAACCCCAGGGACCGATAGTCGAGGTCGGAGAGAAGGTCGTGTGCGACCCTGAAAGCGATCGTTGCCGGCCGGTTCTCGTCGTTCAGCATGCCGAACTTCGGGGTCTGACCGAGAATGGCGCAAGCCACGTCCATCCCCGCAGTGATTTTGTTTGACCTGCAGCCTATGACTGAGTTGGCGAAGACCACCGCGCTGGATTCTGCCCATGCGACCGTCTCGTCGCGTTTAGGGAAGTTGCAGACCTGATACTGGACGCAGGTCCAGCAATTGAGCCCCCCGAGTCGAGCGTAGGCATCGCAGAGCCTGAATTGCTGGCGGGCGTAGTCCTCGGGGATGCCGAAGGACTTCCAGTTCTGCAGGTCGATGCTCGCAGGGTCGACCGAGGTCGGGACCGCGAACTTGCCCCCTGAGTTGGCGAAACGCTCGAGGACGTCGACTCCCGCGTCGTGGAGGCTGCTATAGTGAGCGAGGACATGGGCCGACTTGATCGGGACCAAGGATTCTGCTCCCACTGCGTCTCCCACCTTGGTGACGATTTCCATGGCGAACTGTTTTGCTTCCCCCCCTTCGCCGCGGAGCAGCTTCTCCTGAGACGCGTCGAGGTGCAAACGTGCGATTCGGCTCTGGTATCGGTTAAAAAGGAGTTTTTGGCTCTGGACTCGTTGAAGTTCTCATATTTCCTCCCGACCAAGCTTTCTTTCGGGTTCGGAGCCGTCGAGGGGGTAGGGACCGAGGCGGAGGCACTGGGAGGAACAAAGGCGCTGATGGTGACCGACAAGGTCATGGTGAAGACCGGCATCGTCCAGAGAGTCTCGCAGCATCTGGGCGGACTGGCGCTCGAAGTGTTCGACGAAGTCGAGCCTGAACCGAAGATAGAGGTCGCTCAAGCCGTTGCCGACCGAGTAAGAAGCGGGGGATACGACATTGTGATTGGGGTCGGAGGAGGAAGTTCGATGGACATGGCCAAGGTTGCGACGGGCTTTGCCACGAACGAAGGGCAGGCCAAGTCTTTTGTCGGGAATGGCCTATTCTCGAAAAAACCTCTTGCCTCCATAATGGTCCCCACCACTGCGGGGACAGGGGCGGAGCTTACTGTGACCTCCATGGTCACAGTCGATGGCCACAAGCAGTGGATCAACAGCCCTCTTTTGCTCCCTTCCGTGGCGGTGGTTGACCCAGACCTTACGATGTCGATGCCTCCCGCAGTGACAGCGGCTACTGGAATGGACGCGCTGTGCCACAACACCGAGGCGTATTTGTCGAACTTGGCGAACCCGATCACCGACTCAGCGGCTTTGGAAGGGATCAGTTTGATTGTGCAGAATCTGGAGAGGGCCTACGCCGGGGGGAGCGACAAGGGGGCGAGGGAGTCAATGAGTCTGGGTGCCTTGCTGGGAGGGATCGCGTTGCAGGCCAGGATGGTCTACGGGCATTCGATAGGCTACACGATCGCGACCCGGTTCAAACTCCCTCACGGCGTCTCCTGCGGCATTCCGCTCCCGTACATACTTTCGAACTATGCAGTAGCATGCGGCCCAAAGATGAAAAAGCTCGGGGAAGCGTTCGGCATAGATAAGAGTGACGACCCTGCTGCCATTGGGATGGCAACGGCCGAGAAGGCAAAAAGCCTAGCGTCCCACCTCAAGATTCCCACGACGCTCAACGAGATCGGAGTCGCAGAAAGCGACATTCCTGCGCTGGCAAAAGAATGCATAGAAATGTACCCGAGACCCAACAGCCCCCTCGTCTTCGACGAGAAGAGCATGGTCCAACTCTACCTACGGATGTGGGATGGGAATCTGGCCCCTTGACGAGATAAAGTTATACACGGCCAGAGAAGGTCAGAGTGTGATTTCTGTATGAAGATGCTGATCGAAGGGCAATTGACCGAGTCGCAAAACGCCGACGTCATCCGAGTGAGCAACCCGGCGACCGGCGAGCTAGTGGACACCGTGCCAAAAGGCGGGCGGGAGGACGTCAAGCGAGCCGTGGATGCGGCGAGCGAGGCGTTCAAGAAATGGTCGGAAAGGCCCGCGATCGAGCGATCAAGGGTACTTCTGAAGATCGCCGAAGTAGTCAGGGCGGACGTTGGGGACCTGGCGAGGAGCCTGACCCTCGAGCAGGGTAAGCCTCTCGGGGAGTCGAGCAGCGAAATCAATTCCTTCGCCAATTCCTGCGAGTACTACGCCGGTTTGATCGGGAGACAGAGAGGGGCGCATACCCCACTTTCCACGGGCGAGGGATTCTTCATTGTGACAAAGCGGCCTCTTGGGGTCGTCGGAGCAATCCTCCCATGGAACTTTCCCGTATCACTCATGGGATGGAAGGTCGCTCCCGGTCTAGCGGCGGGGAATACCTTCGTTGTGAAGCCTGCGAGTACAACTCCCATAACGGACATCAAGGTTGGTTCACTCCTGGCAAAGGCTGGGCTCCCAGCCGGAGCGGTGAACGTTGTGACGGGGCCTGGGAGCGTGGTCGGTGAGGAGATTATCGAAAATCCGAAGGTGGCGAAGATAGCGTTCACAGGAGAGACTGCGACAGGCAAGAGAATAATGGAAGGAGCCGCCAAGTCAATCAAGAGGCTGACCCTCGAACTCGGAGGGTCAGACCCAATGATTGTCTGCGACGACGCGGATCTCGAGTTGGCGGTTGAAGGCGCGGCATGGGGACGCTTCAGGAATTGCGGCCAGTCCTGTACTTCCGTCAAGCGGCTTTTCCTTTTCGAGTCGATCGCCGACGAGTTCGTCAGGAGCTTCGTCGAAAAGGTGAAGACCATCAGGGTCGGGAACGGGCTCGAGAAGACGACTCACATGGGCCCCGTCCATACGGAGGAACAGAGGGAGAAGGTAGAGGACATGGTGGATGATGCGGAAAGCAGAGGTGCGAAGGACATTGTCAAGGGAGGGAGGCCCAAAGAAGAAGGGCTTCAGAAGGGCCACTTCCTCGTTCCGATGGTTTTGGGAGACGTTGACTACGACGCAAAGATTGCGAGGGAGGAGTGCTTTGGTCCTGCGCTTCCAATCTTTGTCGTGAAAGATGTGGACGAAGCCATTCAAAGGGCGAACGATACGCCCTTTGGCCTAGGTTCGTCAGTCTGGACCAAGGATGTCGAAAGGGCCTACCATGTGGCCGAAAGGATCGAGGCTGGAACAACGTGGGTCAACTCTCCCCCAATCGCAAGGGCAGAGGTCCCGTTCGGGGGATTCAAACAAAGCGGCTTCGGAAGAGAGCTGGGGATTGAGGGCCTCGATCATTATTACGAGACGAAGAGCATCCAAGTCCTAGAGTACGGAAAAGGCAAGAAATGGGCCTTCCCAATCAACTAACCACAGTTCGGGCCACGCTCGCAGTTGAAAGTCGAGGCGGACCTCGCACCTAGGTGGGCGTGATGAAATCCAACGCGAGCCTGTGGCCTTCGTAGACGATTGGAACCAAAATCGTCGTCGTAGGGACTTCACCCCCTCGCTTCTTTTTCCATTTGATTGAAATCGTGGAGCCAACCATCTTGTTCATGGCTTCCTCGTATGCCTTGACGAGGGTTCGTTGGTCCTTGGGGTGGACGAACGCTTCGGGGAAGTTCCGCTCGACCTTCGCCCATTCCGTAGGAGAAGCGTAGCCAAGCAGCGACGCGAATCGTTTGTTGCACGCCTTATTCGAATCGTCGAGATATACGTAGACCGACTGTTGTGACTCGTCGAAGACGTCAGCGAGTTGCTCGCGGACGCCCTTCATTATGGACTCGTGAGAGTCGTGTTCCATTTCGTCAGGCCGGGAAATGGAGCCATTTTGACGCTACTGGGGAGGTTGGCATTTCCATCGAGTAGTGTGCCAAATCTGTACATTCCTGAGCAACGGCTAAATAGAGACCTCAGGCGCCGATGAAAGAAAATGGCCCAGTTTGCCAGGATAAAACTCACCAGCACCAACCTCCCCGAGTTGGAGCGAGTGGCGAAGGATATCAGAGACATCGCTGATAAGACTGGGGTGAAGGTCAAGGGCCCCCAACCGCTCCCAACAAAGAAGCTGAAGATCACAACACGAAAAGCCCCGACAGGAGAAGGGAGTCACACCTTCGACCATTGGCAGTTGAGGGTCCACAGAAGAATTCTAGACGTTCAGCCGGACGACAGGACAATGAGGCAGATTACTAAGCTTAGGATCCCTGAAGACGTGAAAGTCGAACTAATACTTACTTCCTAACCCTGCTTCCTTACCCAATCGATTGTACGCTGCAGGCCCTGCTCGAGCGTGAACTCATGCGAATAGCCGAGTAGATTCTTGACCTTACCGATCGACGGATAGCTGATCTGAGGGTCTTTTTCGAGCTCACTCCTGGGTGGGAGCAACTTGAGCTCAGACTTGGAACCGGTTAGCCTCTTGACGGTCTCAGCGAGTTCTCGGATAGTCACGGCCCTTTCGCCCCCGAAGTTGAAAGCCTGCCCGACCGATTTCTCATCCCTGAGGATCGAAAGCACCAGCTTGGCGTAGTTGGCGACGTGAGTCGGCGACGTGGTGTCCTTGCCTGCATTGAAGAGGGACAAAGGTTCGTCCTTGAGGCATGCCCTGACGAACCGAACAACAGCGCGAGAGGGTTGGTCGTGCTCCCCGAAGAGGAGCCAGCTCCTCGTGATCGATATCGGCAGCCATTTCGATTTGTAGTACCCCATCGCCATGTTCTCGCAGACCAACTTTGAGTAGTCGTAGGGAGCCCTCGGGTCGAAAGGCGAGTCCTCTGTCACAGGGTTTTCCTTTGGGGCCCCAAAGACGTTGGCCGAAGACGCGATTATTATTCTTGAGACGTTCTTCTTCCGCGCCAGTTCCAACATGTTGAGCGTTCCAACGCAATTAACCTCAAAACACAGGTGGGGGTTTTCGATTGTCTTCTTGATTTCTGTGAGAGCGGCGAGGTGGACGATGGCGTCAAAGTCTATCGAAGCCAAAGTCCCGGAAACGAAGCTGTCGTCGAGGAGGTTACCTGAAAGGTCCCATCCATTGAGGTCAGTAGGGACAGTCGCGACGCCCTTCTGCCCAAGGTAAGCAATGAGGTTCCTGCCTACCATCCCCGAGGCTCCGGTAATCAGGACCTTCATTCGACTGCCCCGGCCGAAGTGCATTCTATTTAAGCAGAGGAGGGAATGCCAGCCTTTCTTACCAACTCATGGACGAGATCGGACTCCACGACCCCGTAGCCCATCGATTCGCTTCCGTCGAGGAGAGTAAGGGGGAGTCGGGAGACGTAGTACGGGACCTCGAAGTTAGCCACTCTAACCTCGTCGTCCGTCCTGAAAGGCCTAGACCAGGTGCCGTTCTTGCGTTCGAAAAACATAACCTCGATAACGCGTCTCTCCCCGAATCCACCACCCCTTCCCCCGGAAGCCAGAGAGCCCTCAGCAATCTTCAGAAGGAAAAGCTTGTTGTCCCCGGACTGAGGCCGCAGGTCTACATCCTTCTCGGCGATAACGATGACCCTCGACCCTCCAGAGAGGTGCGATGCCAGCTCGTCCGCTGCCTCCATCAAGGACTGCCGAGACTTTTCCGTATAAAAATCTCAAAGTCACTTGAAGGCGGATGATTTCACATACTCCTCCAGGATTATCTTTGCGTCGGGGGTAAGGGGCCAATCTGTGAGGATCTTCCTCAGCTCGGGTTCCCTCACTTCGAGGACAGATTCGAGCTCACCGGCGTCGATTGTAATGGGTGCGTCGGTTAAGGTCGTGAATAGAGTGATCCATTCAAGCTCGGTCAGGCCGTTCGAAGAGATAGGAGGGAGGAGAAACTTCCTGAACTCTTCGACCTTGGTCTTCAGTCCCAGCTCCTCGCTTAATTCTCTAGTCGCCGCCTGTTGGTAGGACTCGCCCCTCCGCACATGTCCGGTGCACGAGATGGTCCACATTCCCGGATGCCAGGAATCCTTCTTGCTCCGCTGCTGAAGGACGATTGCACCGTTATTTCGTTTCACAAGAACTGCAATGGCCCTGTGTAGGAGCCCTTCCCTGAGGCATCTGTCAATGGTAGCGGCCCCTACCACGCGGTCCCCATCGTCAACCACGTCTAACTCCTCATCTTGGGCCAAACTCGACTACCTGTCGACGCACATAAGCAAGGCTTTGGCTTCCTCCTTAGTAGAGATTACCTGAACTTGCAGGTCAACTGCCTTCCGCCTGATCCTGTTGAAGACATCTATGTCTGTGTTGGAGTTTGCGTTGAATGACAGAACGAACGAGACATCTCCCTGAGAGATCAGTTTCAGGGTCTCCTCAAACATCGTATCCATGGAACTTTCGTCAAGAACTTGGATTTTGATTCCCTTCTTCTCGAACCCTTCAATCAGGCCAGTTGCAGAGCTTTTGTCCTGCCAGGGCTCCAGTAGAAGAATGCCTAGGTCTCCTTGCTTTGGAATCTTGTGGCCGCTGGCCAAGAAGGCCTGGGAGAGCGCTTCGGGGAAAGTGTCACCGAAGCATGCGACTTCGCCCGTCGAACGCATTTCGACGCCAAGGCGTGGGTCTGCTCCGTCCATCTGAAGGAAGGAGAATTGCGGCGCCTTGACCGCGTAGCGCTTGGGTTCCTCGACGTCGCTGGTTCTCTTTAGTTTTCCTCCTCGCATCACCGGAGCCACTACATCAATCAGGTTTACTCCTGTGGCCTTGCAAACGAATGGGAGGGACCTTGAAGCCCTTAGGTTGCACTCGATGACGAAGACTGATGCGCCCTTCACCAAGAACTGAATGTTGAGGGGGCCTTTGGCCTTGAGTTCGCGCGCGATGCTCTTTGTGTAGGTCCGGATCTTCGACTTCGCCGCCTTTGTAACCGAGACAGTAGGGATGGACATGATGGCGTCCCCCGAATGGATTCCGGCATCTTGGACGTGCTCGACTATGGCCCCTATCACAGTGTCCTTGCCGTCTGACACTGCATCGACTTCGACCTCGCGGGCTCCCTCCATGAACTCGCTGACTACCACAGGATAGTCGGGGTTCACCCGTGCAGCTTTGGTGATGTAAGTCTCGAGTTCCGAGGGATCCCACATCACCCTCATGGCGGACCCGCTGAGAACGTGTGACGGCCTCACTATGACGGGGTAGCCTACCCTCGCGCAGAAGGTCGCCGCCTCTGCCGGAGAGTGGAACGAGCCCCATACAGGTTGCGGAATTCCCAGCCTGTCGAGGAGGGCGCTGAACTTCGTCCTGTTCTCGGCCATTTCAACCGAGTTGGAAGATGTCCCGAGGACGACGACACCTCGCTTCTCCAGGCTCTCGGCGAGGTCGTTAGGCGTTTGGCCTCCCACACAGAGGACCATCCCTTCAGGCCTCTCTTTGTCATAGATTGCGAGAAGTCTCTCAACTGTAAGCTCTTCGAAATACAGTCTGTCGCTCATATCGAAGTCGGTGGATACCGTTTCGGGATTGCAATTGACCACAATCACTTCGTCAAATCCGTTTTCCTTGAGCGCCCAGGCCATGTTCATTGTCCCCCAGTCGAACTCGACAGAGCTGCCGATCCTGTAGGGTCCGGCGCCGAGGACTATTACTTTCCGCCTCTTTGTGGCCGGTGCTTCATCAACCGATGCGTCGAAGGTCTGGTAGAGGTAGTTCGTCTTCGATGGCCACTCGGCAGCCAAGGTGTCGATCACCTTCGTTACCGGGGTCACTCCAAGGTGGATCCTGGATTCCCTGACTCTGTCTTCCCCGACGCCGAGAAGGGCTCCCAATTGCTTGTCGGAAAAACCGAGTCTCTTCGCCCTGGAAATCATACTGCGGGTCGGGATGGACCCGGGGATCTCCGATTCCAGACGCCCGTGGAAATCAACTACGTTCTTCAGTTTACGAATGAACCACATGTCGACCTCGCTCCTCGCAGCGACCTCGTCAGGGTCGACTCCGATTCTTAGTGCCTCAGCTATGTCGAAAACTATGGTGTCGGTTGGGTGCTCCAGCTTCCTTAGGGACTCGGGCCTGTCTGGTGGAGTTGCACCTGTTCTGATCACCCCGTCGAACTGCGGATTGGCCATCCGCGCAGCCTTCTGAATGGCTTCCTCGAAGCCTCGACCAACGGCCATCACCTCCCCGATAGATTTCATCGAAGTGCCAATGGTCCGAACCGCACCATCGAACTTGACCGTGTCCCACCGCGGCATCTTCACCACCAAATAGTCCAGGGAGGGCTCGAAGAGGGCAGTCGTTACTCCGGAGACCTTGTTTTTCAGTTCTGTCAGCTTGTACCCCAGAGCGAGCTTCGTCGCGATGTAAGCAAGGGGGTAGCCAGTCGCCTTCGATGCCAGGGCAGAGGACCTGGAAAGCCTGGCATTGATCTCGATGGCCGCGTACCTTTCAGATCCCGGGTGCAGTGCGAATTGTATGTTGCACTCCCCTATGATTCCGCAGGTCTTGGCCGCAAGCAAAGAAGCAGTTCGGAGCATGTGGTATTCGGAGTTTGTCAGGGTCTGTGAAGGCGCGACCACGACGTTGTCGCCTGTGTGCACCCTCATTCCCAACATGTTCTCCATGTTGCATACGATTACGCTGTTGCCTTCACGGTCACGCATGATTTCATACTCGATCTGCTTCCAGCCACCCAGATACTCCTCCACCAAGACTTGGTGGGCGATGGAGCTGCTTAGCCCGCGTTCGATGATCTGTTCGAGTTCCTCGAGGTTCCTGGCGACCCCTCCCCCCTTCCCTCCCAGTGTGTAGGCAACCCTGATTATGACAGGGAATCCTAGCAGCTTTGCAGCGCGCCGGCCCTCCTCGAATGAATATACTGCGACGCTCTTTGGGACTGGGATACCAGCGCCCACCATCGTCTTCTTGAACAGGTCTCTGTCTTCCGTAAGTTGGATTCCGCGGATTGGGGTACCCAGTACGCGCAACCCGTACTTCTCAAGGACTCCTTTTTCCGCGAGTTCGATCCCACAATTCAGGGCCGTCTGACCCCCGAATCCCAGCAGAATCCCGTCTGGCCGCTCATTCTCAATCACCTTGGTCACAGACGCGAGGTTGATGGGGACGAAGTGGATGCGCTCAGAAAACTGCGAGCTCGTCTGGATGGTGGCGATGTTCGGGTTGACGAGGACCGAGTCCACCCCCTCCTCTTTTAGGGCCTTCAGGCACTGGCTGCCGGAGTAGTCGAACTTGCGGCTGGTTCTACCAGCTTTCGCCTGCTTCTCCGACTTTGATCGCGCCGCTGCCTATGACGAGGACTCTCTTCACGCCCTCAAGCTTCGAAACTCTTCACCTCTTTGGCGTTCTCCTATGGTGGCGTCCGTGAACCTATCGAAGACGAACATGGTATCGTAGGGCCCTGGGGTGGCCTCTGGATGGAACTGCACCGCCATGCAAGGCTTGCTCTCGTGGAAGACCCCTTCAACCGTCCTGTCATCAGCGTTGATGAACCAGGGCTTCAATTCAGTCCCTGCGAGTGATTTCTCATAGATTGCATAGCCGTGGTTCTGGCTGGTGACATAACCCAGCCCGTTCGTCAGGTCAATGCAGGGCTTGTTCTGCCCCCGGTGGCCGTACTTCAGCTTGAAAGTTTTAGCACCCTGGGACATACCAACGATCTGCTCGCCTAGGCAGACTCCCAGCAGAGGGACTTCTGAATCTACGAGCGATGCCACGCATCGCGCCGTATCCGTCAGAAGTTCGGGGTCGCCAGGTCCGTTGCACACCACGATACCAACAGGGTCATGTTTCATCACGCTGGAGTAACTAGCATCGTAGGGAAGACGCACAACCTGGAACCCTCTTTTGAGAAGGTTCCTGATTATGCCATATTTTGTTCCGCAATCGAGCAGGACGACTCTTTTTTCAGAGTCGCCATGGATTATTGGCTTCGATACCGAAACTTCGGCGACGAGGTTCTGCGATGAATACGTCTTCGTAGTCCTTAGGAGCTCTGCCAAGCGGTCGCTGCTGCGCGCCTCGCGGCCTGTGGCCAAGACTCCCATCATCACTCCTGATTCCCTGAGTTTTGTAACAAGGGCCCTGGTGTCGACTCCCTCGATTCCAGGAATGCCTTCTGACTCTAGCCATTCTGAAAGGGTCCTTCCTGATGACCAATGGCTGGGGACGTCGCAGGCTTCTTGCACGACGATCCCCTTGACCTTGATTCTGTCCGATTCGAAGAACCTCGGTAGGCCGAACTCGTCACGCTCCTCGTAGGCCGGGACTCCGTAGTTGCCGATAAGTGGGTAGGTGAAACAGAGGATTTGCCCTGCATATGACGGGTCGGTCATTGACTCTGGGTAGCCGACCATTCCTGTGTTGAAGACAACCTCGCCTATGGTATCGACTTCAGCGCCAAAATTGCTCCCGAAGAAAAGAGAGCCGTCCTCGAGCATCAGCAAAGCCTCCTTGCTCGTTCTGGGCACTCTAAGAAGAAAAAGCTCGCCCAAAGCGGATTTAAGGGTTTGGAAACTCAACAGACACGATTAACTTTCAAAAGGCACTCCGAAATGGTAGGTGCCCAGATGGAAGGAATTTCCGATTTTCTAGGAAGGGACGTTGTGAGCATTCGTGACTTCAAGCGAGACCAACTGGAAGCGCTTTTCCAGTCCGTGCAAGAATTGGAGGAGAATCCCAGGAGCTTGGATGGCCAGCTGAAGGGCAAACTTGTGGTGCTGCTCTTTTTCGAGCCTTCCACGCGGACTTATTCGACGTTCCACATTGCCGCGGAGAACCTGGGGATGAAAGTCTCGGGCTTCTCGAACCCCGCAGGCTCGTCAGTCACCAAGGGAGAAACGCTGCACGACACGATTCGCATGTTTGAGGAGTACGGAGCAGACCTATTCGTAATACGTCACACGATGCAGGGGTCGACCAGGTTTGCAGCCGAAATCACCGAAGTGCCAGTCATAAACGCCGGGGACGGAAGCAGAGAGCATCCCACTCAGGCAATGGTAGACCTTTACGCAATCAGAAAGGCCTTTGGAAAGATAGATGGTCTGAAAATCGGGATCTTGGGGGACTTGAAGTATGGGAGGACGGCGTCCTCGCTTGCGTACGCCCTCGCCAACTACGACGTCGACTTGTCTTTAATCGCCCCAGACGCGTTGAAGATGAGGCCCGAGGTGCAGCAATTCCTCGAGCGCAGGGGAGTGACATCGGAGTCGGTGACAGACCTGAAAGGCGTGGTAGGCGACCTGGACATCCTCTACGTTACGAGGATCCAGAAGGAGAGGATTCCCGACCCCACCGAATTTGAGAAGGTGAAGGGCCTCTACCAGGTGAACCTCGAAGCACTGGCAAGGGCGAAGCCTTCCCTCAAGGTTCTCCATCCGCTTCCAAGAGTAGACGAGCTATCCGCCGAAATTGACACAACCAACTATGCAAACTATTTCGTTCAGGCAGCAGCTGGCCTGCCCCTCCGAATGGTACTGATGACGAACATCCTAGGGGGTGCGAGCTGAATGGACTCGAAGGAGATTGCCGAGAGGATGCTTGTAAGCAAGATCGAAGAAGGGACTGTGATAGACCACATCCCCGACTGGAAAGCTGAAACCGTTGCAAAGGTTCTGCGGTTGGACAAGCTCAAGAGAATGCAGGCCGATGTTTCGGTCGCCATTCTTCAGAACGTGAACAGCAAGAGCCTAGGGCGTAAGGACATTGTGAAGGTGGACAGGTGGCAGATAGACGAGAAAGACGCGGACATACTTTCTCTCGTTTTTCCTGGAATAACAATCAACTATGTGAACGAATGGAAGGTGTCGAAATACAAACCCAAGGTCCCGGATGTGATTGAAGGCAGAATCAGGTGTCCCGAGGTACTTTGCATTTCTAACGCCCAAAGGGAGCCTGTGGTATCGAAGTTCTCGGCCCTCAAGAAGGAAAGGGCGCTGCAATGCCAGTATTGCGATACGATGATAGGGTTCGACGCGGTCCCAGACCACCTTAGATGATCGTAGCATCGTCAACTTCCCGGGCCTACTTCCCCGCTAGGCAAAAAATTAGCCCGTCGTCAACAACAAGACAGAGAAAGGATATAATGAAACTTAGTGAATCGGCACTGATTTGACCAGGGAAATCGAAAACTACGTTGCCCTGGGCCGAGTTCAAGATTTCATAAAAGCCCTCACACGAGGCAAGGCAACGAAGGAAACGGTTGACTCCAGGGACGCCTACGGTCGTGTCGCGGCCGTGAATGTCGCTTCCCCGACAGACGTTCCTGACAGGCCCCGGTCTCACATGGATGGTTACGCGCTGTTGGCTTCGGACCTCAGGGGGGCGTCGTCGCGTTCGCCCCGAGTTCTCCGGCTCAAGGGGAGAAAAGGATCGAGAGCGAGGATGGGGCGCGTAAGATCTGGGGAAACGATGTGGGTCGCCACCGGAGAGTACCTCCCTTTCGGAGCGGATTCCGTCGCACCAGTCGAGGAAACCAAGAAGGTGGGCCAGAAGGTCGTCTTCAAGATTGAACGGAAGAGGGGAGACTACTGCTACGAGGTAGGGTCGGACATAGTGAAAGGGTACCAGGCGATTGTTGACGGGCGCACGATTCGTGCCCAAGACCTGGGGATGTTGATTCTTCTCGGGGTAAGCAGCGTGGATGTCTACTCGAGGCCAAGAATCGCCCTGGTGGCCACAGGAAGCGAACTGACCTCGTCCACCGAAGAGAGCGACATGTCCAAGGTTCGTGAGAGCCACCTGCCCATATTCGAGAATCTAATTAGGGAAAACGGGGGAGAACCAGTAATCGTCGGGATAATCCCCGACGATGTCGAACGAATAGCTGCAGCCCTTAAGCGTGCCCTGCGAGCATCCCGATTGGTTCTGACTCTTGGAGGGACTTCACTCGGCGAACGAGACCTAGTGGAACAAGCCCTGAGAAGGGTCGACCGGAGAAGCCGGATCATACATGGGATAAGAATGGACAGGGGGAGGGTCGCAGGCGTCGCTGAAGTTAGGGGGAGACCTGTCTTGATGCTCCCTGGACCGGTCCAGGCCGCAATGAATGCCTTCGTCCTCCTCGGTATCCCTTCTATCTGGTGGCTCTCGGGAAGGAAGACCATGGCACAGGGGGTGCCGGCGACGCTCAAGGAGGATTGGAAGGCGAGAAAGCGGTTTGAAGGCTTCACGAAGGTGATCTACGTGCGGATGGTTAGGGGAAGACAGGGATTCGAAGCTCATCCTGTGTTGAAGGACACGGAGTCCATGAGCGTGCTGACTGACTCCAACGGGTATGTTGTTGTCCCGGAACAGACGACCAGTCTGCAAGCGGGGACGCAAGTTCTGGTCAAGCTCCTGTCCGGGTTCTCGTACGCGAAGGGTAGATTCCTCGACGAGGAATGAGACTCAGCGTCCCAAGATCGTAAGTAACCTGCGGTAGTCACTTTCGCTATCGATGTCGAACACTACTCCCGGGTCGTCCACGCTGACCTTCACAATGCTTTCCTCCATTCGTCTAATCAATCCCTTTGCGCCTTCGTCTCCCACGACCCTCCTTAGTTCGGGAAAGAGGACCCTGTCGAATAGCACCGGGTTTCCTCGCCGCCTCCCATAGAAGGGCGCGACGATGGGGCCGTGGGTTTCTGAGTACTTCGCTATGATGGCATTTATCGTGTTAACAGAGAGGAGTGGCTGGTCACCGAGGGCGACGATGGCTGCAGATGCCTCAGGGTTGGCCGCTTCGATGCCTGTCTTCAGAGAAGTCCCGAGGCCCTGCTCGTAGTCAGGGTTCACAACTACTCGAGCGGTCCCGAACTTCGAATTGGCAAGAATTTCGTCCGCCCCGAAACCAAGGACAACGACGACCTCGTCGGCACTTGAGCTAAGAAACCCGTGAACCACTGTTTCGACAAGGTTCTCCTTCCCGACTTTCAGAAGCTGTTTGAGTTCTCCGAAACGAGCCGAACGCCCCGCCGCTAGTACGACAGCCGAAATCAAGCCCTGTTTTCGCCTCAACGCCGGAGGAAGGATAAATAAGCACGAAAGGTGCAGAATCCTGTCATGGGGCAGAAGGAGTACGCAGGCGTGGTAAGCGGCCTGATAGCTCATAGGGAGCCCTTCGTCCTCGCCACCGTGGTGAGGATTGAAGGGTCGAGTCTTGGAAAACCTGGGTTCAAGACCGTGATTTCAGGGAATGGCCAGACGCTGTACGGCTCGCTGGGCGGGTCCTGCCCTGAATCTGCAATCGCCAATGCAGCGCAGAAAGCACTCCGGACCGGGACGCCGAATGTGGTCAAAGTCTTCTTGGAGAATGTAGAGAACTCTGTCAACGCAACAATCGTCAGCCAGACGGAGGACGAGGTTCATGTCGAGACGAATTGTGGAGGCATGATGGAGGTGTACGTCGAACCCTACTTACCACAGCAGAGACTTTTCCTTATAGGTCAAGGAGGGAAGGACGATGTGGAGAACGCGCTCATCAAGTTTGGAAAGGCCCTGGACTTCGAAGTGATTGTGGTCGACCATGCGCCTCTCCTTACTGAGGAACCCGACGTCCTGATCAAAGACCTGGACTATGACCTGGCAAAGCTCGACGTCGTCGACAGCGATTCGGTGATCGTATTGACCAAGGGGGAACGCGACTTCGAGGTCTTGGAGGCGCTGTCCAAGTTCAAACCGAAATTCGTCGGACTGGTGGCCAGCAGGCAGCGGGCGACGGAGGATGCAGAAGGTCTGAAGAAGAGAGGAGTTCCTGAACATTTTGTTGAATCGATACGGGCTCCGGTGGGGGCCGACATTGGTGCAGTCACCCCAGCCGAGATAGCGCTCAGCATAATCTCAGACATAGTCGCGACGAACCATGGCAAGAGGCTGCCTCAGAAACGCCAGAATGAGAAGCCGCCAGTGGCTTCGCAGAAATCAGACTAGCTCTCGATCACTGATTCTCCCAGCCAGACCCGCACTCCCCCTTTTTGCAACTCATGCTTCCAGATTGGCAGAGATTTCTTGATGCGGTCGATGGCGAATCTCGCCGCTTCGAAGGCTTCGGCCCTATGGACTGCAGAGACGGCAACGGCGACGCTCACTTCGCCAACCTTTAGAGTCCCCACCCGGTGGATGAATGTCAGCGCTTTTACCTCCCACTTTTTTCGCACCTCCTGTGCGAGATCCTCAATTCTGCGTTCTGCCATCTGCTTGTAGGCCTCGTAATCAACGGAGATCACCGCCGACCCTCTGTTGGTTTTCCTTACGGTCCCGATGAAAAGAACAGTGCCCCCAGCCGAGTCGTCCACGACCGATTCAAGAACCTTGGTTGGGTCAATCGGTCTTCTCGTTATTCCCGATTTCATTGAGTTATTCAGCCGCCAGCCACAGGTGGAAGGAGTGCCACCCTGTCTCCGTCCCGGAGCGAGACATTTTCGGAAGTGATTTCTTCGTTCACCGCTATCTTGACCACCTTCTCGATGGTTCTAAGTCCAGGATGGAGTGAGAGCGCTCTGGAGAAGGCTTCGGCCACCTTCGGACTCCCGGCGAGCTCCAGGCGCTCGCTCGACCTCCCTGCAGCCTCGCGGGCTTGGGCGAAGTAGACCATGGTGATCAAGGGCATCTGTTCAGCCCCCTATCGCATTCATGTTGCGAGGTTTTCCCCAACCTTCCTTTATCCACGGCATGTAACCCACCCCATCGGGTTTCCTCCAGACGGCCGCGGTGATCAACTTCGCGAGCTCGACGTCAGACCCGCCCTTTCTAACAAGGGATTTCAGGTCGTGATATTCAGTGTCGAAGAGGCATGAGAGGAGCTTCCCATCGGATGTTAGCCTGACCCTGTCGCAATCGTCGCAAAAGGGCGCGCTCATGGGGGTAATCACACCCAGCTTCCCTTTACCATCTTCGAACTCCCAAATGGACGCCGTGTCTCCCTTGCTCCTCCCCTTGGAAACAAGGGGAAACCTAGAGGCGACGGTTTTGAGAATCTCCTGTCCGGTAACTATCTTGTCCTGACTCCAAATTCCAAGCCCGTCAAGTGGCATGAATTCGATAAACCGAATGGAGATGTTCCTCTGTCGGGCGAATCCGACCAGGTCGAGTATCTCGTCATCGTTGTAGCCACGTATCGCCACGCTGTTGATCTTCAGAGGCTCAATCCCGACCCGGATGGCCTCCGAGATTCCTCCAAGGACTTTCGGCAGGGCATTCAGACCTGAGATTTTCGCGAAGCGGTCCTCCCTGAGGCTGTGCAGACTTACGGTGGCTCCTCGAAGGCCTGCCGCCTTCAGGGCCCGTGCCTTCTCAGCGAGGAACCAGCCGTTGGTTGTCAGGTCTACCGATTCGAGCCCTTCAATTCCGGCCAGTCTGGCGATCAGGCTCTCCACCCCCTTCCTCAGAAGCGGTTCCCCGCCCGTGACACGGACCCTGGTTATGCCAAGAGATACAAGGACTCGGGTAACCCGCTCTATTTCCTCAAAGGAGAGTATGTCTTCCTTTGGCAGCCATCGGATCGATTCTTTGTCTGGCATGCAGAAGAGGCAGGCGAAATTGCACCTATCGGTGACCGAGATTCTGAGCTTCCCAGCCACTCTCCCCTTCCTATCCATTAACTTGGGGCGAGGGGCCAGGGATTGTTCAGAAACCAAGTCGTGAGAATTGCCCATCTGAGAGTAAAAAAGGTTCCTTCGACTGTTTTGGGTAACCTCATATTCCACCGAATATGGTGCAGAGAACGTGGGGTACAGGCAGGTCGATATCTCTGGTAAGACCCCCTCTACCAGGACCGCCGCAGCTTCTGGGCGAATCCTGCTTAGGCGCAGGACGGTCGAACTCATTCGTGAAGGAAGGATAGAGAAGGGCGAACCACTTTCGCTCGCGAAGATCACGGGAATCATGGCTGCAAAGATGACCCCCCAGCTTGTAGTCCTGTGCCACCCACTGAAGATCGAGAGCACCAAGGTCGAGGCTACGCTCGAAAGGTGGGGCATTGAGGTAGTGGCGACTGTGTCGGCGACCGAGAAGACCGGAGTGGAGATGGAAGCATTGACTGCAGTCGTCGTTGCTCTTCTGAACGTCTGGGACGTTGTCAAGCCATACGAGAAGGACAGGCGGGGGCAGTATCCGGCGACTCGAATAAACGGTGTCAGGGTCCTGAGGAAATCGAAGTGAAGAAGCCGCACGAGGCGCACAGGTCCAAAGGAAAACGATTCCTCTCATTTTTCCTTACGACTGTCAGTTCAAGCAGATTTGCCAAGATGAAGGAAGGGTCCGCTTACGCTGACGAGTCTGGGGACTTGGCAGAGCGAATCGTTCGGGCGAAGTCCCACAGGGTACTGAAGAGGAGCCTCATTGCCGACGACCCGAAAATGATTCGTTCGATAGTGAATGTGTTCTTTCGAAGCGGCGCTGACGTATTGTTGTTCACCGGGGGGACGGGGGTGTCTCCGAGTGACGTAACGGTGGAGACGGTGGTACCGTTTTTCGAAAAAGAGCTTGTTGGCTTTGGAGAGTTGCTTAGGAGTCTCAGCTTCGAAAAAATCGGGAGCGCTGCGATGCTGACCCGGTCTACCGCGGGGACCTCCAGGGGGAAATTGATCCTATGCCTCCCCGGGTCTCCAGACGGAGTCGAGACCGCCCTCGTGAATTTCATCTCAGAGTTTCCTCATATCGTCGCCGTGGCGAGAGGGACCTGAGACTTCGGGAACAGGGCTGGGCTCAGGTGAGCGAGGACACCCAAACTGTCCATGCAAAGGACCGGCTTGCAAGTGGATCCGGAACTGTGGGATCAGTGGTCTACGGATCATTGACCGGGTTTCTCTCAGGTCTGGTCGGTCTTGGAGGGGCCGAGCTGAGAATACCATTCATCCTGTACTACCTTGACATGTCCTTGGACGACATGATAGTCGTGAATCTGCTCACCAGCCTGGCGGCTTCGTCGTTCAACCTCGCGGCCAGACTCCAGGCAGGGGTTTGGTCGAGCGACGCGACGGTGGTCTCTGCAGTCATGATAGTCGGTTCGCTGCCTGGTGCCTACCTCGGAGCTACGTTGAGCCACAGAGTATCGAGGCGAGCGCTGAAGGGATTCATCGCCGTGATTCTTACCTTCGTGGTAGCCAGGGTCGTCTTTGGGTTAATCTTCCCCCCTGGGAAAAGCCAAGGCCCGGCTTTCATCCCTGAACTCATGCTCTCGCTCGTTGCAGGCTTCGGGGTCGGAATCATCAGCGGCGCAGTGGGCGTCGCAGGAGGCGAGTACAGGATTCCCGTACTGACGTACGTGCTGGGGTTCCCCATCAAAATTGCGGGATCGGTCAGCCAATTGGTGACTCTCCCCACCGCGGTGGTCAGCCTCTTTAGGCACAGGCGATTTGGTCCCTTCTCCAAAAGAGCCCTCAGGGGAACATTGGTGCTGGGTGTTCCATCGGTCGCTGGAGGGGTGTTGAGCGGCCTCCTCTTAGCGAGCGTACCCGTCGTGTACATCGAGTTGCTGTTCGCACTCATTCTCAGCTACACAGTAGCGCGGATTGTTTGGGATCTGGCCCGGAGGACCTGAAACATGAAACACGACCTTGTAATCGAGGGGACGGTCGCAAGTGGAGATGGGCCGCAGTCCCTCGAGGTGGGGGTCAGCGATGGATTGATCTCCGAGGTGAAGAGATAAGGAGTCAGCGGCGTACGCAGAATCCGCCTGGGATGTCCCCGGTGTTCCCGGGGTTCATCGACGCTCATGTGCACTTGAGAGAACCAGGGTGGGAGTACAAGGAGGACTTCAGGACAGGTTCCCTGGCGGCGCTGCACGGTGTAACTACTGCGGTCGATATGCCGAACAACCTCGTCCCAACAACGACAACAACGACACAATCTGCACTTGATGAAAAGCGGAGACTTGCCGAAGCTAAGTCGCTCATCGACGTCAAGTTCTAAGGTGGAGTAATCTGAGAATCTGAAGTGCCTGGCGATGGTGGCGGATAGTGTACCGGGGTACAAAATCTATTTGGCGAGAACGACAGGGTCAGATGCCTTTGGAAGAGTGAGGTGGACGATCAAGGGGGGGCGAGCCACTGTTGGACGACTACGAACTGTCTACGTAGGCAAGGCAGCCGGTGTGTCTCCCACCGGAGCCGGGGAGTTTGTCGCCGCTTCGAACATCTTTGGCGCCTTTCCGATGTAAACGTTGATGATTATCAACGCGACTATCGCCAGCAGGACCAGAGCTATCGTGTAGTTGAGCGAGGGCGCGATGTAGAAAAGTGAAAGCACGGCTATGACCACACCCCAACCAGAGTAGTAGCTGCGGTCCTTCCGATCGACGATGACGAAGGCCGACACCACTGTCCAGAGGCCGCAAAGAAGGAGTATCAAGGAGACGAGTCCCCTAAGGTCGACAACCCCTAGCAGGTAGACTGCGACTGAGAGGATAATTGCAATGACTGTCCCAATGCCCCACCCAGGCTTCAAATCCGGCCCCTACGTCTATCTACAACAAGTCGGTATTAAGCAGTAGGCAGGCGCCGGTTCTAGGAAACGTCGGGAGCAGGGTGCTGCCCAAACTTCTTATCGAAAGCGTGCGCAAGATGTAGGACTCCTGCTTCATCGAAGAGTCTCCCAACGATCTGTGCTCCCACTGGCAGACCCCCGACGAAACCCGAGGGGATCGACAGGGCGGGGAAGCCCAGGTAGTTGAATGGCAAGGTCAGGCGGTTGAGCGCCGAATAGACCTCTAATTCCTTCCCTTTGATATTCACCCTCGGCTGTCCTATCAGCGGAGCCGGGACGCAGGTGGTTGGGAGGGCGAGAAAATCAAGCCCCATCATCGAATTCGCAAATCTCTCAATCATGGAAGGTCTGGCGTTCAGCGCGTTCACGTAATCGACAGCCCGCACATCTTTGCCCAGCTCCATCAGTTTCCTCACGTCCTCGCCATACAATTCGGGAGAGCTCTCTAGCCACCCGAGGTGGAACGCAGTGGCTTCCGCGCGCCGAATCAAAAGCCATCTATCATAAATCTGATCCATACTTTCGATTTCTAAATCATGCGTGGTGCAACCGATTTCCACCAACGTCGAAATGAATTTGCTGAAGTTCTTTTCCACGCTCGGACTTACGATTTCGCTGGCGTAATTCCGAACTACGCCAATTCGTGCCCCCTGAAACGGAAGCGACAAGCCGTCGATGTAGTCGGTTGCCTGGGAATCGACCGTGGTCACGTCATCCTTTTCGTGCCCGGCGATGACTCGCAGGGTTGCCGCGGCGTCCCAGGCGTTTGATGAAAGGACGCCCACAGTGTCGAGTGACGTTGCGAGTGGGATCACGCCCAGCCTGCTCACCCTCCCATACGTTGGTTTGAGGCCGAGAACACCACAGAGGGCGGCAGGGATCCTGACGGAACCGGCGGTGTCGGTCCCTATTGCGGTCGCAGCCAACCCTGCAGCGACGGCCGCAGCGGAGCCCCCGCTGGACCCGCCCGCTATGCGGGATACGTCCCAGGGGTTCCGAACTGGGCCGTAGTGAGGGTTCTCGCTCGTGACTCCGGCCGCGAATTCATGCAGGTTCGTGGTCCCAACAATTACCGCTCCGGCTTCCTTCAACTTCTTCACGACGGAGGCGTCATAGGTAGCGACGTTGTTAGCAAGAATCTTGGAGCCCGCAGTACACCTAACTCCCTCGATGTAGATTATGTCCTTGATAGCGACTGGGATACCGTCGAGAGGGCCCAGGGGGTTCCCGGACTTGAACCTCTGTTCGGAGTTAGCCGCGGCCTTCAAGGCGGAGTCGGCGAGAACTGTGATGAAGCAGTTCAGTTTCGGGTTGAGCTGCTCAATTCTCGAGAGGTACGCCTTTGTCGCCGCGACAGGAAGGGTCGACCCTGCACTGTACGCTTCCGCCAGCTCCTGAATGGTCCTTGGACTGGGCGCAGGATAGAAGGAAGCCAAATCGAGTTCTGCTCATGCCTGTTGGGATATCTTGAGTCTTGCTGCCATTAATCCAGCTCGCTGCGAAGGGGAGCCTGCATCCGGAAGAATTTTACCCACGTGGACACCGCCCCCCGCCATAATATGGAGGACCTGACCGACGATCAAGCTGTGTTGTTAGATGTAGGAGCAGGACCTTCGGGACATTTCGAGATAGACGCGAACCTTGTCGTAACGGGGAGGACGTGTGTCTTGGGGAGCAGCGGGAGTGGCAAGAGTTACGCCGTTGGAGTGCTCTGCGAGGAGCTCTGTCGGCACCAAGTTCCCTTCGCGATCGTGGACACCGAGGGAGAGCACACAGGTCTGAAGGAGAAGTTCGAAACCATATGGGTCGGCGAAGAACAAGGGAGCGACTTGTCGTGGGGGAATCTTGACCTCGAAGACCTGGCCCGACAGGCTCCAGACATTCCTCCTTTGATTCTCGACGTCTCGGACCTCTCGGACCCCAAGGAAAAGGTTGCGTCCTTCATCGGGGCTCTCTACTCAACACTCACGGAAAGGAAGACGCCCTACCTGGTGGTGGTGGAGGAGGCGGACAAGTTCGTCCCTCAATACGGTCAGAGGGTCCCAATCTTCGCGGAAGTGGCGCGGAGGGGGAGAAAGAGGGGAATGGGGCTCATGATCTGCTCTCAGCGGCCATCTCTGGTGGACAAGAACGTCTTGAGCCAGTGCGGAAACCAGCTTATCGGCAAGCTAATCATTCAGAACGACCTACAGTCCGTCGCACAATTCTTCCCGGGGAAGGGACTCCCTAAGGAGCTCACCGCCCTGAAAGCAGGGCAGTTCTTCGCCATGGGGGGATTCTCACCCATCCCGACGATGGTTTCGGTGAAGACGCGGATAACCAAGCCGGGTGGGGTGACCCCACCCCTCGCGAGAAGAGAAGTCAAGAAATACGTGGGTCCGATGAACACCAAAGTGATTACCATGGAGGCAGAAAGCGATAGGACCTCGAAAGCTCAGGGGAAGGTGGCCCTAGGCCTTGTTCCGTCGGTCAAACTAGAAGACATCCCTACGATTGTCAGGCGTGAACGGAGTTTCGGACTATTCGGGCCGAGGGAGACAGTGACGGGTGTCGACGCCCAGTTCAGGACTCTTATTCAGCTTGGGGTCAAGATCAGGCGTGGACTCCTGAAGAGGAGGTTTGAGACTGTGTACGCCTACCTCGATGGTGCGACCGGGAAAGAGGTGTCTATCGACAAAGGTCTGGTAGTCAATCGAGGGTTTGAGAAGCTCCTTGGATTGACAACGCTCCAGGTCGAGGTCCTAAGGGAGACTAAGCCCGACAGCGACACAAGCGCCCTTGACGTGGCCAGCAAACTAGGCGAATCAAAGTCCACGGTTTCGAGGGTGTTGAACTTCTTGAATGACAAGAGGCTGGTCAGGAGCATTGAGGTCAGGAAGAGGAAGCTGTACAGACGCTTGACAGACCTCCCCGGGGAGCCTTCTGAATTCACTCCGCTTGAGCTTTCAGATATGGACCTTGGGAAGGCGAGGGTCATCCAGCCGAAGATAAGTGAGGCCGATGTCAGAGACGCGGTCAAGGGACTCTGGGAGGGTGCCGACATCGACAGCTTCGAACCATTCCTCTACCCCGTCTACAGGGCCGAACTAGTCGTCCGAAGGAAACACAGACAGGTGCTCGTGGACGGCAGAAGCGGGAAAGAACTGACGTTTTGAGCAGCAAGCCGCCGGCAGAAAACTCAAGAGCGCCGGGGGTAGGATTCGAACCCACGCGACCCGAAGGTCACGGGCTCTCCTTGAAGAACTCAAGGCCCGCGCATTAACCACTCTGCCACCCCGGCGCCGAGATGACTCGACCCTGTTGTCTTCTTATCCTTTCGTCGAAGCGAAGCCTGAAGGCTCGAACACCGTGCGCGCCCGATCGTCGATCTACTTCTGAACATGCTGATGAATCTGGCGATTGGGAAGGAATGGTTTTACAGACGGGTATATCGCGTTAGCCCAGATGGATTTCAGAATCCGCCCTGCCAGAGCCGAGGACAAGGAACCGCTGATGAGTTTCATCAAAGACGTTTGGGGCGGCCACGACTACATCCCCGAGGTGTGGGACGACTGGCTGGGCGACCCCACTGGTAAAATGTTCGTCGTTGAAGTCGGCGGAGTTCCAGTAGGGATGAATCACCTGAAGTTCCTCGAAGACGGGTCGGCTTGGTTTGAAGGGATAAGGGTCCATCCGGACTACCGCGGCAGAGGCCTGGCCTCAATGCTGGGAGAGAATTCGATGAAAATCGCCAGAGATAGGGGGGTAGACATATTCAGACTCACAAGCGGGTCGCACAACAAGATTGCCCACCGGCAGATCGCGAGAGTCAAGTTCGCCGAGGTGGCGCGCTTCAGTGCATATGAACCCCGAGGGAAAGTGAGGTCCAAGCCAACCATTGACACACCCAAGATCACGGCTAAGGAATTCTCCCAGGTTATGAGTCAGATTGGACGAACGAAAGAATACCAACTCGGGAGAGGAGTCTTCTGGCACAACTGGACGGCTACCTCTTTGTCGCCCAAGGTCGTTAGAGAGTTGCTGGCCGAGGGTGCCGTCTGGCGCAATGGAGAGGCGGTCGCAGTGGCGCGTGAGGGGGGCGAAGGCAACCGAAGATGGGAGGAATTATGTTTCATCGGCGGACCCGAAGGAGATGCATGGATGCTCCTGATTTCCCTGTTCGGACGGAATGCCGGGGTGACCAATCGGTGGGTGTTCCTCCCCCAGAAGTCTCCTTTGATCCATAAGTTGAGGACGGAAGGCTTTGTGAGGAATTTCTCCATGATCCTGTTCGAGAGGCGGGCCGCCAACGGTTAAAACGAGCGCGCCTGTGAGCGGGAGCATGAATCAGAAAACGACCAAGGTCGCGGTTCTGGGGGCGGGGTTGATGGGACACGGAATAGCGCAGGTGGCTTCCCAGACGGGAGGCTTTGATGTGTCCATGCTCGATGTGGAGCAGAGGTTTGTCGACAGAGGCATGCAGATGATAAGCGAGAGTGTCGCGAAATTCGTCGAGAAGGGGAAGATTACCAAGGATAAGGGGAATGAGACTATCTCTAGGATTCACCCAACTACAGACCTTGCCGAGGCCTTGCAGGACGCGGAGCTGATAATCGAAGCAGCCACCGAAGACCCAAAGCTCAAGCTGGAGCTCTATCAGCGAGTGTCGAAGCTCGCCGACGAAAACGCCGTCATTGCTTCGAACACGTCGTCCATCAGCATAACCCTCCTTGCGTCGGCGACGAAGATTCCTGAGAACGTGTGCGGAATGCACTTCTTCAACCCCCCTCAACTCATGCCCCTCGTCGAAGTGATCAGGGGGAAGAAGACGTCCGACAAGACAGTCGAGAGAGTCAGGGGAGCATCTTCAAAGATGGGAAAGGAGACAGTCCTGTGCAAGAAGGATTCCCCCGGTTTCATCGTTAACAGAATTCTGGTCCCGGCGCTCAACGAAGCCATCTTCCTCGTCCAAGAAGGAGTGGCCGACCCCGAAGACATCGACAAGGCCGTAAAGCTTGGTTTGAATTGGCCCATGGGCCCGTTGCAGCTCCTGGACTATGTAGGACTCGACACTACATTCAACATCACACAGGTGTTCATGGAGGAGTTCCAGGATTCAAAATTCCGGCCGAGTCCGCTCCTGCGAGAGATGGTACGCGCCGGGATGTTGGGCAGAAAGAGCGGCAAGGGCTTCTATGAGTGGAACTCTCCCGGCTCGACTAAGACGAAATGAGCTTCTGTTTCAATTCGGCTGAGAAGGGGATAGTTTTCCCTCGATGGTCGGTGAGGGCGTGGATTGTGTGCCCCGTGCATAGAAGCTTCTCCTCAGGAATCTTGTAGATCTCGTTTTCGAATCTGATGCTGCTGTTCCCAATGGTCGATATCTTGGTCTTGACCAAGACCTCGTCGTCGAAGCGGGCGGAGGCGCGATAGTCGGCGTGTGCCTGGACCACGGGGAACTCGAGCTCGTGTTTCACCCATTCTGAGTAACCAAATCCAATGTCTCTGAAGAGACTTACTCTCCCTACTTCCATCCAAACAAAGAACTTGGCGTAATACACGACCCCCATGGTGTCAGTCTCTTCATAGCGGACCCGCAGCCTTTGCTCGTGCCAACTTCCCATGGCGAACGCGGCGGAAACTCGATTCTTTAACGTGATGAGGACGCTAGGGTTATTACAATCTCGGCTCGGCCACCGATACATGAACTACGAAACCATTGCCGTCTCGAAGGACGGCATGGTAGGGGTGATCACCCTGAACCGCCCTCAGGCGATGAACGCCCTGAGCACCGCGATGGTGACTGACCTCATTTCGGCCTTGACGAGCTTCGAAAAAGACGATGGAATCAGGTGCCTGGTCATCGCAGGCAGCGAGAGGGCTTTCTCCGCTGGAGCGGATATCAAGGAGATGGTAGAGATGACCGCGGTACAGATGGCAATGACGGGGCACTTCTTCCCGCTGTGGGACAAGGTTGCGAAGTATCCGAAACCAATCGTGGGGGCGCTCAGCGGGTTCGTCCTCGGAGGGGGCCTTGAGTTGGCAATGAGTTTGGATGTGCTAGTAGCTTCTGAAACAACCCAGTTAGGACAGCCGGAGATAGACATCGGAGTGATCCCGGGCGGAGGTGGTACCCAGCGACTGACGAGGGCTGTTGGGAAGTACAAGGCGATGGAGATGGTGCTGACGGGCAAGAGGATTGGAGCAGAAGAGGCGAAGTACCTGGGCCTCGTGAGCAAGGTCGTTCCCAAGGAGGCCTTTCTGGAGGAGGCGATGAAGGTTGCGAAGGAAATTGCGTCGAAGTCGCCCGTCGCTACAAGGCTGGCCAAGATGGCGGTCAACAAAGCCTTCGAAATGGGTCTCGGGGACGGGATCGACTTCGAACGGGAGCTCTTCTATCTTCTCTTCGCTTCAGAGGACGCTAAAGAGGGGATGAAAGCGTTCATGGAGAAACGGCGACCCGATTTCAAAGGTAAGTAAATGGAATACCAGACGGTCAAGACGGAAGGCAAAGACGGTGTCTTCTGGATTAGCCTCAACAGGCCCGATAAGCTCAACGCGTTCAACGAGCAGATGGGCAACGACCTTCTGGAGGCTCTCAAGGAGGGAGAGAAATCGCCGGAGGCGCGGTGCCTTGTCCTGACCGGTGAAGGAAGAGCGTTTTCGGTTGGCGAGGACCTGAGCACAAACAAGTCCATCTACGAAAGCGGGAAACCTGTCCTGCTAGGGGAGGTTTTGAAGAGGAAGTACAACCCGATTGTGCAACGAATCAGAAAGATGGACAAGCCCGTGGTCGCAGCCGTCAACGGCGTAACCGCCGGCGCTGGGTTGGGCCTCGCCCTCGCGTGCGACCTGAGGGCAGCTTCAGACAAGGCGACATTCCACGAGGCGTTCATCAAAGTAGGCCTCGCGCCCGACTCTGGGACCAGCTTCTGGCTGACCCGAATACTGGGACTCGGGAAAGCGATGGAGGTGGGACTCCTTGGAGAGCCCATCGACGCGGCGAGAGCGATGAGCCTCGGCCTTGTCAACTGGGTGTTCCCCGACGACGGACTCAAAAGGGAGGTGGGAAAGATCGCCGAGAGGCTCGCCAAAGGGCCTACCAAAGCAATTGCACTCACGAAGAGGGCTTTGAACAGAGCAATCGTCGTAGACATGGACTCTTCGTTGGAGTACGAAATCTATCTTCAGGAAATAGCTGGAAGGACTCGAGACCATGTCGAAGGAGTCAGAGCTTTCTTCGACAAACGAGAACCTACCTTCACTGGGGAATGACACAGGTCAACCATAGGCTGGAAATGACCGCACCCCTCGGACTGGCGAGAAGAGCACCCAGATGAAAGCTACAGATGCGCCTGCGATTGAGATCCCTATCGCAGCATGAAGCCCAAATGCTTCACCAAGGATTCCGCCCACGAAACTCCCGATGGGAACAGACCCGGTCACGATGAACCGCATTGTCGCATTCATCCTCCCCTGCAGCTCCCTCGGGACCAAAGCCTGCCGGTAACTTACCTGAGTGACATTGTACAGCACGGTCGCAATGCCTACAACAAAGAGGGTCGCTGTTAGTACCACCGGCGCCAATGGACCCGTAGCGAAGTAAAGACCGGCGCTAGGAATCCCGAAGATGAAGGCGCTGAGAATTATCGTCGTTCCTACGCCAAGTCGGGCGGCGACACGAGAAGACGCAAGGCCCCCGAGAATCGAACCGAAGGCGTTCCCTGAAAAGATCAAACCAAGGACAAGAGGCGATGTGATAGAAAGGTCTCTCCCTAAGTAGGGAACTATTATCGCAAATAGAGCGCCGGTGAATAAATTGGCAGTACCAGTGCAAGCCGCAATTTGCCACAGCCGTCGGTCTCCTAGTACAACACCTAGCCCTTGCCTGATGTCCCCCCAGGTCGAACGCTTTACACTGTCGACCTTGGGTTCTGGTTTTCTGATCCAAGCTAGGAAGCCAGCCGAGCTCAGATATCCAATTGTATCACCTATGACAGCGATAGGCGCCGAGACAAAATCTATCACAAGCCCGGCGATGGTTGGGCCGATTCCCGAAGAAGCCGCCCTCGTCGTTTCAAGTTTGCCGTTCGCATCAACCAGTTGAGAACGAGCCACCAGGGAGGGCACGAATGCCTGGTAAGATATCTCGAAGAAGACTGTGAGAATCCCCGTTCCCAATGCGACAACATAGAAGATGTTGATGTTTAGGAACCCGAGAACGGCTGATATGGGGATAATTGCTAGCATAACAGCTCTTCCAATGTCAGCATAGATCATTATGACACGCCTACGGTGCCTGTCGACCCAAACCCCAACGTGCAGTGAGAAAAGCAAGAAAGCGAGTGAACCTAGGGTCGCCAGAATTCCGAACTGAAATGCCGTAGCGCGGATGATGAAGGTGGCTGCGAAGGGGATAGCGAGCCCGGAGAACTGACTACCGAACACCGAGATTGATTGGCCAAGCCAGAACTTCAAGAAATCGGGATCTTTCGTGAGAGGGGCGGGACTAGATGTAGGGACAGGGGCCCCGCCCTCTCCATTGTCTTTCTGACTCAGCGCTTCTTCTCTCTCTCCACGCTCGAAGTCATGAGCTTGCGGAGGGCCTTTTCCGAGGCAATCATCTGCTCGAATTGTCTGTCTGACATGAGGGCTAGCTGGGCGAGCTCGTAGACCTTGGACTTCGTGAAGAACGCCACATCATCCAGTTGGGATATCTTCTCCTCGAGTTCTGCAGGGAGCCCAATCTTGCCCATGTCGGCATCGAGCTCGGAGACCTTGTGCACCATTTCCTCATCAGCTTTCACTTCCAAGCCGATCTCGGAAAGCGCATCGAAAGCTTCCTTGAAGTGCTTCTCTGACTCTCCTTTCCCCGCATCCCCGTGATGGAATTCGAAGACCTCTGCCGCTGCCCTGTAGTAAGTTTCTATGAAATGGTCGACTCTCTCTTCGCGGGCGACCTCCACAAGTCCCAGCTCCAAGAGCTTCTTGATTTGGTGGTACACCGCCTGAGTCGTGACGTGTAGGTCGGCGGCAAGCTGACTCACTGTCATTTCCTTGGCTCTGAGGAGGTAGATTATCTTCCTCCTCGTCTCGTCTGCCAGTAATTCAAAGGCCCTAGGATCCCTGATGTACTTGAAGGCCCGCATTGGTTACTACCAAAGGGTGAGTTACATCATGTATATATTTACTTTACTTTACCAAACGAAGGTTTTATTAACTGGCCAAATGAACGTTTGCATGAGTGAAATGAGCGCAACAGAAGATGTCTATCTGAGGAAGACTTACTACGTCTATGGAAGCGGACTGTTCGCAGTCCCTGGCACGAGGATTAACGAGATTCCTCGGCTAAGGTCGGAGTATCATTCTACTGAGGCGAAGATCGCTTGGGCTCTAGTCCGGTCAAGAGTGCACTCCTGACCTCCTTTCATTTCTCCAAAACCTAGCGTCCATTCCAGCAAAGAAGATAAGCCGCGTTCGCGGCCTTCTCTCCGTGAAGAACGAGGCTGTAGTTATCGATGCGGTAAGAACTCCAATTGGAAAATACGGAGGAATCCTAAGGTCAGTCCGGCCCGACGACCTTGGCGCACTCGTTCTTCGGAGTGTATTGAGCAGAACGAAGATTGAGCCATCAACCGTGGACGACGTTTACTTTGGATGTTCGAACCAGGCTGGAGAAGACAACAGGAACGTCGCCAGGATGGCCACACTTCTCGCAGGGATGCCATACTCAGTCCCAGCTGCGACGGTCAACAGGCTCTGTGGATCTGGACTCGAAGCGGTCAATTCTGCCACCAGAGTCATTGCAGCCGGAGAAGGTGAAGTCCTGCTAGCTGGGGGTGTGGAGAGTATGACCCGGGCGCCATTGGTCATGCTGAAGCCCGAAACTGGATACAAAAGGGGACCCACCCCGCTGGTCGATTCGACCATCGGATGGCGTTTCGTAAACCCCTCCTTTCCCGAAGACTATCCCCCGATTTCGGTGGGGGAGACGGCCGAGAATCTAGCCGAGAAGTACAGAATCAGCAGAGCAGCACAGGATGAATTCGCTCTGCAAAGTCACAGAAAGGCGGTTGACGCAACACGCATTGGCTGGTTCAATGGCGAGATCGTCGGGGTGACGACGCCGGAGAGTTCGGGGGAAATCAGGGAAGACGAAGGGCCACGGCCAGACACCTCGATGGAAAGGCTTGCATCCCTCAAGCCTGCCTTCAAGAAAAACGGTACTGTGACGGCGGGGAACTCCTCAGGAATCAACGATGGTGCGGCCGCGCTTGTGTTGATGGATGCAGAAAAGGCAGAAGGCCTAGGACTGAAGCCCATAGCCCGAATCCTCGGTTCGGCCACCGCGGGGGTGCATCCGAGCTTCATGGGCATCGGCCCCGTTTTCTCCACGCGGAAACTGCTCTCTCGGATTCACATGAGCCTCGAGGAGTTCGGTGTGATCGAGTTGAACGAGGCTTTCGCCGCCCAGGTCTTGGCATGCGTCGAGGAAATGCCTGAGTTCGAACTCGGAAAGATAAACCCCAACGGAGGCGCCATTGCCCTCGGCCACCCTCTCGGGTGCAGCGGGGCTAGACTGGCTACAACACTTGTACACGAGATGAAGCGAACAGGTACCAGGTACGGCCTGGCCACCATGTGCATCGGCGTAGGCCAGGGCATCTCGACAGCCTTCGAGCTTCTGAAGTAAGAGTTATCACCCAGCAGAGCGCGAGTCAAAGAGGACTTGCAAGCGGAGACAGTTCCGACCTATCAGATGTTCATCGGAGGCTCATGGGTCGAGTCGCACTCGCGAAGGAACTACCCCGTCTTCAATCCGGCGACGGGCCAGGTGTTGGCCCACGCCCCGAAGGGCGACACCGAGGACGTGAGGGCAGCGGTAGACGCGGCAAAGATGGCGTTCGAAAACCCAGCCTGGAGGCAAATTGACCCAAGCAAGCGGGGAAGGGCCCTCAACAAGGTAGCCCAGGGCCTCAGGGAAAGGCTTGCAGACTTCGCGAAGCTGGAGACCCAGAATAATGGAAAACCTCTGGGACAGGCCAAGGGGGACGTTGCCATGGCCGCCCGTCACTTCGAATACTTCGCCGGGCTGGCAGACAAGATCCAGGGAAGCACGATCCCGGTCCCCGGCAACAGGCTCGACTACACGATCAAGGAACCTCTGGGAGTCACAGCCCATGTCGTCCCCTGGAACTACCCACTTGTCATGGCTGCAAGGAGCATCGCCCCGGCGCTGGCGGCAGGCAACACAGTGGTGGCGAAGCCCGCGTCGTTCACACCTCTGACTCTCCTGAAGTTCGCAGAGCTCTGCAAAGAAGCAGGGATCCCGGACGGCGTGGTCAATGTCGTGACGGGGGGAGGCGACGAAGTGGGAGGGGCTCTGGCCAAGCACCCGGACGTGAAGTTGACTGCTCTGACGGGCTCGGTGGAGACGGGGATGAAGGTGATGGAGCTTGCATCGGCCAATGTGTCAAGGGTCGTGTTGGAGCTGGGCGGCAAGAATCCTCAATTGGTCTTCAGGGACTCTGACCTTGGGAAAGCTGCGAAGGGGGTGTTGAATGGAATCTTCACCAACGCCGGACAGATGTGCTGGGCCGGTTCGAGACTTCTCGTCGAATCCTCAGCGAAGGACGCGTTGATGTCGATGTTGGTAGAAGGTGCCAACGGGATGAAGCTGGGCAACGGCATGGCTCCCGAAACAACGATGGGGCCCCTTGTCGCTGATTCACAGAAGAAAAGGGTCGCTGATTATGTTGAGGCAGGAATCGATGAAGGAGCGAGAGTGGCTACGGGAGCGTCGGCTCCGGAGGAGGAGGAACTTCGCCCAGGGTATTTCTACAAGCCGACAATACTCGATGCAGTCGAACAGGAAATGAAAATCGCCAGGGAGGAGATTTTCGGTCCAGTATTAACGGTGACGACCTTCGAGGGCGAAGAGGACGCAATAAGTAAGGCGAACGACTCCGAGTTCGGACTTTGGGCGGGAGTGTGGACAAAGGATTTGGGGAGGGCGCACAAGGTCGCAGGACAACTAGATTCGGGCATTGTCGCAATCAACGAGGAACCAATCACTTTCCCTCAGACCCCGTTCGGCGGCTTCAAGAAGAGCGGCAACAGTTCGGAGCAGGGGATGGACGCGATCGCAACCTATGTGCGTGTGAAGAATGTATCCGTGAACCTCGACTAGGCCTTCCAAACAGTCTCCTTTCGTCCCGCCCGCTTGTTGGCCTCGCGCGAAAGGTTGAACAGGTATGAGGACAGTCTGTTGAAGAAACGGAGGAGCTCCGGGTTCATTTCAGTGGATTTCGAGGCGGAAAGGACCCTCCTTTCGGCCCTCCTGCAGACGGACCTTGCTAACTGAAGCGTGGCCCCCGTGGATGTCCCCCCTGGGAGGATGAAATTCTTCAGGGTAGGCAGGCCTGAGAGGAGCTCTTTCGTCATCGTTTCAAGTATCTGGGTATCAATGGGGGAAATCCGCGGTGTTGAAGCGCTTCTCAGCTCGCTGGCTGCGTCGGCGCCCGCTACAAACAGGAGTCGCTGGACACCCATCAATAAAGCGTTCAGTTTCCTGTCCTTGGATCCGGCAATCACGACGCCAAGAAGACTGTTGAGCTCATCGATGGTGCCGTAGGCTTCGACGCGCGGGTCGTCCTTTTGAACACGTTTCGCGCCATACAATGACGTTTCGCCCTTGTCGCCCCTCCCTGTGTACACGATAGGCCGGGGCGTTGCTGCGCGCTTTTAACAATAACAGCGACCCCGCCGGTCGCGGCCAGCGAGCTTTTGATTTTCGATTCTTTAGGTCAACGAAAGTAGCATTCTTGGTCGTGGAAATTCCAGTCGGAAGTTTCTTATGGTAATGAACCAAGACGGCGGAGGCGAGTTAGAGCACGGCGTTCGAAAATCAGGAGCTGCATTTGTTTACACCGCAGGAAGCTTCGAAACTCATCCCTGACATTAGGCCGAAGGTGAAGGAATTGATAGAGTGCAAGAAAGTCATTGCAAAGCTTCACGCAGAGATTGAGAAGTACAATCTCTTGGGCTTCAGGCCTGCTGACGTCGCGGAGAAAGCAGGTCAGCTTGACGCCCTTGTTGAAGACATGACGAGGAAGATCGCAGAACTGGAGGACCTAGGAGTGCAAGTGAAGGACCTTGAGTTCGGGCTTGTGGACTTCCCGGCGGAACGGTATGGAGAGAACGTGATGCTTTGCTGGCGCTATGGAGAGCCCGAGGTCTCGTTCTGGCACAAGCACAACGAAGGCTACAATTCAAGGAAGTCCTTGAAGATCCAGGTAATCCAGCCCTAATCAGCCAGAAGACGCTTCGCGTTCCCTGAGAGCAGCTTGGCGGCCACGTCGGGCTTCAGGCGACCCTTGAGATTGGCGTCGAAGTCCATCAGCCACTCTTTCTGTCTCAACATCGGGTAATCGGTCCCAAAGAGGAACCTGTCCTGAAGGGGTCCGTTGAGGTAGGGGAAGATGCTCTGAGGGAGGTACTTCGGCCTCCATCCAGAAACGTCGATGAAGACTTTGGGATTCCGTAGGGCGACTGCCACTGCCACATCCGGCCAGGGCCAGCCAAAGTGAGCCATGACGACCTTCAGGTCGGGGTAGCTCTGGCAGACTTCGTCGAGGAGTTCGGGTTTGCTGTATTTTATCTCGCAGTCCCCGAGGCCTGTAGTTCCGGTGTGGAAGAGGATCGGGACCCCGTAATCCTGGCAGAACTCGTAAATGGGATACATCAGTCGTTTGTCGTTCAGGTAGACAGAGTTGGCGCTGCTGTGAATCTTAAGGCCGCGCATTCCGAGTTTTCTTACGGATCTTTTCAGTTCAGTTAATGCATCTTTGCCGGCGTTTGGGTCGACCCCAGCAAAAGGAACCAGCCTGTCTCCTGACTTGGCTGCGATCCCTGCGACCTCGTCGTTCCTTATTGTGTAGTTCTTGAAGCTCTTATTCTTGGTTGCGTGGGTGTCCTGCCCGAGTATGACGGCACGAGCGACTCCTGCCTCCTCCATCTCGAACAGGAGCTGGTCTGTTGTTTCAGGAAGCTTCGAGACGTCAAGCTTGAAGAAGTCGCAGGCTTTCATGATCGGCCCGTTCTTCTTCATGAATGCCCTCGTCCAGGGGTGGACGTGGACGTCTATGGACAAGCTTGCACCACGCCGTCCTGTCCAACATTAAGTTTTTTTGTCAGGCCGTTTCGAATTTGCCCGTGAAACAAGGACACAAGGAACTTGGCGTGGGGGACAGGGCACCGGACTTCGAGTTGCCCTCGTCTTCGGGGAAACCGGTGAAACTGAGCTCCATGAAAGGGAAGAGCGTTGTTCTCTACTTCTACCCACAAGACGACACCCCCGGTTGCACCCGTGAGGCTTGCACTTTCAGGGACAATCTCCCGAAGTTCGGGGGCCTCGACGCCGTGATCCTAGGAGTGAGCAAAGACTCGTTGGAATCGCATGCGAAGTTCATCAACAAGTACTCCCTGAATTTCACGCTTCTCAGCGATGAAGATCTGGTTGCCCACAAGCTCTACGACACCTGGAAGGAAAAGAACAACTACGGGAGGACGTACATGGGCACGGAGCGTTCCACCTTCATTATCGACGCCAACGGCAAGATCAAGAAAATCTTCAGAAGGGTGAAGGTCGATGGACATGAATCGGAAGTGCTCGCCGCGCTGCAAGCGTAGGAACGTCCCGAGTTGGGTTCGTTCTTCGCTGGAATCAAGGCAGGGACACTAAGCGGGATTCTTTATCTAGGAGGGATGGCAGTCTTCAACGCAATCCTCCTGTATACCCTGAAGCCTGATGTCCTGACGGTGATCCGGCAATCATACTCGTCTACTTGCGCTCCCGTGGCTTCAGTTAACGCGACAACGGTGGAAGATTGCTTCGCGTCGGTGGTAGCTGTTGACGTCCCATACCTTGCCTTTGTCGGGTTTTTCATCGCCCTTCTGTACGCCGGGATCTTCGGCCGATACTTCGATTCGTTCCCGATGAAGAACAGGACTCTGAAGGGTGAGACCATCGCCGCGGTGGTCGGCGCCAACCTTGTCCTTTTCGGATTCGCAGGGTTTTTCTTCAATTCGGAGGCTGTTTTTGCCACAAGCGCATTCCTCGTCCCCTGGACCATCGTCTTCGGCTACGTGCTGGGAAGATTGTACAAGAAGTACACCAGGGTAGTGGAATTTCAAAGCCAGGACCCAGATTCACTAAAGGTCGTCGTCGATGGGAGGGACTACACCGGGAAGTCGAGGACCTTCGCCCTTACGTCAAGTCACAAAATAAGAGCCGATGTCGCGGACGATGCATCGTTCAAGGAGTGGGAACCGACGGGAGGCATTAAGGTCGAAGACCCGAGGTCCTTCGAAAGTCTCATAGAGGTCAACGGGGACGGTGTGTTGACCGGGCGAGTGGGCAAGAAATATTAGACGCGCGACGAACTTACGCCCTACCTCTAGTCGATGGTTAAATACGCAAAATGTCGTGCCAAGACAATGCTTCTGGTGGCGGCCCCTGACGAGGCCTATTGTCTGAAGACTCAGACGCACGTCCCCGCAAAAGTTGGCTCGAACTTGATTTGTTATAGGTGCGGGATGTTGCTCGGGACAGCCAACGAACCGAAACTCGGAACCCTTCTCGATTACTAAGGTATCTTCCCAAAAAACTGGTTCAGGGACCTGAATCCGCGTTTGACGTAGAACCGGGTGGCTATCTCGTTTTGTGTTGGAACGTCGGCGACAATGATCTGCGCCCCCATCTTCTTCAGCTCTGTAGATGCTTGCCCAATCATCTGGTTTCCGAGTGCCTTCCTCCGATACTCCGGCAGGATGTAGAAATCAGTGACGAGGCCTTCGACATGCGGGTCGTAGAACATCCGCTCTCGCATTTCCGCCCTGAGGACTCCGACAATCTTCGACCCATCGGCCGCTACCAAGAGAAGTTCGTCTTGCGACCCTATGGTGGAGACGATGTACTTTTCCGCCTTGGACTTCGCGTCTTGGACGACGGCGAAGAGCGGGTCGAATTCGTTGTTGAGTCTCTTGGTCCTTACGACAAGGTCAGCGATGCGACAGGAGTCTCCCTTCAAAGCGCGACGAATTTGGATGGGCATGGTGCCTTGAGGTCTGGAGGCACTCGATTTACGCCTATTCTGGGGGGTCACGAATTATCCCGCTTCTCCTAAGGCTGCTCATGACCTTTCGTGAGTGTTCAATCATATCCATCGCCATCTTGAACGATTCTTTTCGGGACAGCTTCCGCCTCGCCTGCCCTTCTCTGACCGCGGCCTGGCTCACTGTAGTAGCCACCCTGGGGTAGACTTCCCATTGAACCATGGTCGGTATGATGTAGTTCTTGCTCAACCCCCTTTCCTTGGCAAAGGCCGCTAGTTCCTTCGCCGCGTCTATCACCATCTGGTCTGTGATTGTCCTCGCCCGTACGTCCAAGGCCCCCCGGAAGATAGCGGGGAAGAGCAGACTGTTGTTAACTTGGTTTGGATAGTCGGACCTTCCGGTCGCCACGACCTCGGCCCCAGCTTTGTGGGCGGCGTCGGGAAGCATCTCGGGGATGGGGTTTGCGAGGAAAAACGTGATGGCTCTCTTATTCATCCTGGAAACCTGGTCCCGACGGATCGCGTCGGGCCCCTGGTGTGCTGCTGCCACGAGCACGTCGGCACCATCTAGAGCTTCCTCGAGCCCTCCGGTAATCCTGTCCCCGTTTGTGTGAATGGCGATCTCGTATTTCCATTTGTTTCTGAGCATCAACTGGTCCACGTCCTCCCTTTCCGGATAGAGAATCCCCTTCGAGTCGAGTACGATTATGTCCTGCGGGTCGACCCCAGCCTCGACGAGAAGTCTTTCGGTGGCAATGTTTGCAGAGCCGGCTCCGAAGAGTACGATGTGAGACCCCTTGAGTCTTCTGCCGGTGACCTCTAACGCGTTGTAGAGCGCAGCCAATGTGACCCCTGCTGTCCCCTGCTGGTCGTCGTGCCAGACTGGGATCTTCATCTCTGCCCGCAGACGGTCGAGAACCTCGAAGCACTTGGGGGATTCTATGTCCTCAAGGTTGACCCCGCCCAGCGAGGGCTCGAGTGCTTTTACGAAGGAAATGAGTTCCTCTTCGCTCCCGACCCTCACAGGGAGCGGGATTGCGTTGACTCCGCCAAGATAGTTGTAGATCAGAGCCTTCCCCTCCATCACTGGGAGGGCGCCTTCGGGCCCGATGTTCCCAAGCCCAAGGACCCTGCTCCCATCGGTCACCACGGCAACCGTGTTCCACCTTCCGGTGTAGTCGAAGGATAGTTCGGGGTCCGCCTCGATTGCCTTGGAGACCGTTGCTACCCCGGGAGTATACCAGATTGCGAAGTCATCGAGCGACCTTACGGGGACCTTTGGTGCGGTTTCCACCTTCCCGCCATAGAATTTCGAATAGACGAGAGCCTTCTTGGATGAATCCTCTGTCGGCTTGGGCTTTCGCAAGTTTACCAACTGGCCCGTCTGTGCTATTTGTGCTCTTTGAGGCGAAGTTAAGGGGGTATGTTTAACGCCAGGCATCGAAGCTCGTTTCTGAATGAAGAAGGACCCCGTCTGTGGGATGACAGTCGTCGAAGGCCCCGAAGCGCTGAAAGCTGACGTGAAGGGGACGACGTTCTACTTTTGCAGCGAAGCTTGCAGAATGGAATTCGTCATGCCGCAGAAGGAACTGACCAGGCTCAAACGGATTGTCGCTGCAGGAGCGGTCCTCACTATCCCCATCCTCGCGCTCACTTACCTGCCCTTCCTCAACCCGCAGGTCGCGAGTTACGCGCTTCTCCTTCTGGCGCTACCCGTCCAGTTCTACGTGGGTTGGAGGTTCTACCGTGGAACATACCACGCGCTCAGGGCTAGGGCCGCAAACATGGATGTACTAGTTGCTGTGGGCACTTCGGCTGCCTTCGGATACAGCGTAATTGAGACGCTTTTCCCGTCGGTCTTCGGGGTCCAGGGTTTGTACTTCGACGCCGCTGCTGTCATCATTACCCTCGTTCTCGGGGGGAGGCTGCTTGAGCATCTGACAAAGGAGCGAGCATCTGAGTCGGTGAGGAAGCTCGTGGAGTTGATGCCCAGAGTGGCTCACTTGATAAGAGAAGGAAAAATCGTGGAAGTCCCGCTCGAAGAACTGGCAGTGGGGGACGTTGTCGAAGTCAAACCAGGGGAGAGTATTCCAACGGACGGCGTGGTGAGCGACGGGAAATCCAGCGCCGATGAATCTCTTCTCACCGGGGAAAGTTCGCCGGTGGAGAAAGTGCCTGGGAGCCCGGTCATTGGAGGTTCAATCAATTCCGAGGGTAGACTCGTAATCAGGTGCACCGCGGTAGGCCAGGACACCGTCCTTGGCCAAATCACAAAGCTTGTCGAGGAGGCGAAGGCCGGGAGGGCGCCCATTCAGAGGCTGGCGGACAGGGTCGCAGAGTACTTTGTCCCCCTAATCCTCGCTGTAGCCTTGACTTCAGCGATTGGATGGGAGTTGTTTGGAGGAGTATCGCTCACGACATCTGTGCTCATTTTTGTTTCCGTCGTAATTATCGCCTGCCCGTGCGCGCTGGGAATCGCAACACCGGCTGCCCTACTGGTGGGTACGGGCAACGCAGCGAAGAGAGGGATCCTGGTCAAGGGAGGCGAGGCGGTCGAAGCTGCCGCCCACGTCGACACGATTCTTCTTGACAAAACCGGCACCGTGACCGAAGGCAGACAGACGCTACTCGAAGTGATAGGCGAGGACAAGAATGAAATCCTCCGTGCCACAGCTTCGGTTGAAGCAGCTTCTGAACACAGCATCGCTAGGGCGATAGTGAGGGGTGCTGTCCTGAAGGGTTTGAAACCCGAAAGCGTGAGCGATTTCGTTTCTGTCCCCGGTCTTGGAGCGAGCGGACTTGTGGGAGGACGGCAGGTCAAGGTCGGGAGGAGGGAATATGTCGGCTTGACCGGAACCTGGGAAGGGGACTCTGCAGTGGCAAGGCTGAAAGCCGAGGGAGACTCCATCGCGTTTGTTTCCTTGGACGGCAAGTTCGGCGCACTCGCTGTTGGGGACATTGTGAAGAGCGAAGCAGCGGCGGCGGTCAGAGAGATGTCCGACATAGGACTTTCAGTGATAATGGTGACGGGAGACGACCAGGCGACGGCTGAGGCGGTGTCCAAGAAGGTTGGGATCTCACAATACAAGGGAGGGCTCTTGCCGGCCGACAAAGAAAGAGAGGTGGCAAAACTGCAGTCCGAGGGGAGGGTCGTCGCGATGGTGGGTGATGGGGTCAATGATGCCCCCGCCCTCGCCAAGGCTGACCTTGGCCTCGCCCTCGGCAGCGGGACGGATGTTGCAAAAGAGACCGGTGGGATGGTGCTGGTAAGAGATAGGCTCACGGACGCCGTGGACGCATTGAGAATTGGACGAGCGACAATGAGGAAGATTAAGCAGAACCTGATATGGGCCTTTGGATACAACGTCATTCTAGTCCCGGTAGCTGCTGGGCTGCTCATTCCTTTCTACGGAGTGGGGGTCTACTCGTTCCTTCCGTTCTTTTCAGGAATTGCAATGGCACTCAGCTCAGTCTCGGTCGTGACGAACTCGCTGCTCCTGATGAGGTACAAACCACGGCCTTCGTGACTCGGATTCTAACGTTTATTTCCTATTGCCGGCAGACGAGCAAGGGAGGCCTTCTTCATGGTGGATAGCAAATTCGAGAAATATGTTAGCGACAATCTTAACGTGTTCGCGAAGGACATTATCACTCTGGCATCGCAGCCGAGCGTATCCGCACGGAAAGAGGGGATAGAGGAATGCGCTGCACTGGTGGAGAAGATGCTCAGTGGTATTGGGGCGACGACGAAGGTCCTGCGAATGGAAGGGGCAGCTCCTCTTGTCTACGGCGAGTTGAAATCGAGCAGGTCAAGCAAGACGATAATGTTCTACAACCATTATGACGTCCAGCCGGAGGAACCTCTCGAGCTCTGGAAATCGCCGCCGTTCAAGCCGGAGATTCGGGAAGGCATAATCTACGGGAGAGGCGTCTCGGACGACAAAGGGGAGCTGGTGTCAAGGCTGAAGATAATCGAATCATACATGAAGACTTCCGGAGAGCCCCCGTGCAGCGTGAAGTTCTGTTTCGAAGGCGAAGAAGAGACAGGGAGCATTCATCTTGGCAACTACATTTCCAATAACAGTGATCTTTTCAAGGCCGACGGGGTGATCTGGGAATACGGAACAGTGGACACGAAGGGTACGCCGATGGTCACGTTGGGGGTCAAGGGAATGATTTACATTGAGTTCGTTGTGAAGTCCCTGTCCCAGGACGCCCACAGCAGCTATGCAGCGATTCTCCACAGCGCCCCCTGGAGGCTGGTAAGGCTACTGAATATTCTCAAGGATGAGAATGAAAGGATACTCGTGCCCGGTTGGTATGATGGGGTTACTACTCTTGCTGAGGACGAGCTCGCCGTGCTGCAGGAGATGCCCTTCGACGGAACTGAATTCAGAAAGACATACGGAGCTGACGAGTTCCTAGGGGGCATGGGGGACGACCAGGCCAAGAAGGCCCTGATCCAGCGCCCCACCGCCAACATAGCGGGGATTTGGGCGGGGTACACAAGGCCCGGTTCGAAGACAGTCCTACCGAAGGAGATTCATGCTAAGATGGACTTCAGGCTCGTCCCAGAACAGGACCCGGACGACCTTTGGAAGAAGATGAGGGCATACTTGGACGGGAACGGGTTCACCGACGTCGAGATGCAACTGGAGAGCATGGAACCCGCCGCGCGGACGTCCTACAAGCATCCGTTCGCACAGGCGGCGATAAAAGCTGCAGAGAAGGTTTACTCGAAGAAACCCATCATAGAGCTGGGTTCTCCGGGGACGGGCCCTCTTTACCTGTTTACGAGGAGGTACAACATGCCATCTGTTGACATCGGGGTATCCGCCATGGATGGAGGAATACATGCCCCGAATGAGAATCTCAAGCTGGAGAACCTGCAGAAGGGAATGTACTGGATTGCCGAGACGATGGAATTGTATTCGGCGTCTTAGCCTACCATTTCGTCCTATTCCCCTCTAGCAGCCCGGGCCCAAGGTGCACCTGGTCGATATGCTTGGACAGCTCTTCGGCGTTCTTCAATTCGGCATCACAGTAGGGACAGGTGAACCGGCTTGGCGATGCGAGCTCGGGGAGCGCCACGTGTCCGCTAAGATTACCGGCGACCATTGCTTTCTGGGTGACCATTCCTACGAGTTTCCCATTTCTAGTGACCCCTAGTCTCCGGACCCCCAGCTTCGACATTTTCGCTATGGCTTCGCCCACCTTCGATGCCTCCTCCACCGTCTCGACCGGAGAGGTCATGATTTCCTTGACTCTGATCGATGACGGGTCGGCTCCCGCGGCTACTACTTTGTAGAGAATGTCTCTCTCTGTGACTATCCCCATCGGGACACTTTCGCGGACCACGATTGCATCAGTTGCTCCTGCCTTCTGCATATCCTTCGCAGCCTGTGTCACTGTTTCGTCGGCTGAGACCTGGACATATGACGACGTCATATAGTCTGACACCAAATCGTTCAGTGATTCCCTCAGGCTCATGTGTTTGGGCGAACGAGTCCTCTACTTAAGAAGTGTCGAGCTCCAACACTTAAACGCGGTCGCAGACCCTCGGGAGACGTGAAAGCAGCCGTCCTCGGATCTGGGCTGATGGGTTCAGTCATCGGCTGGGACCTTGCCAGGTCAGGGGCCGTCGATAGCGTGGTAGTAGCTGATATTGATGAAGAAAGACTTGCGACCTTGAAAAAGAAGGCACCCGGAAAGAAGCTCACCGTCGAGAAGCTTGACATCAAGGAGAGGCCCAGGGTCATAAGCTTTCTGAAAAGGTTCGACGTTGCGGCTTCCGCTCTGCCGCACGGGATTGTCCATCACTCCGATATCGCAGCAACCAAGGCCGGGGCTAAGATGGTGAACATCGCGTTCGAAGATGAGCAGATGGGCCTGGATGCCGCAGCCAGAAAGTCAGGGGGTCTGCTCGTGCCAGGCTGCGGGGTGGCTCCTGGCCTCGGTGGCATTCTTCTTGCGCGCGCACTTGAATCGATCGGGGGTGGGGACGAGGGGCACATCCTTGTCGGCGGCCTCCCTCAGAATCCAAAGCCTCCGTTCGGCTACAGGCTCGTGTTTTCGATAGTCGGGCTCCTGAGAGAATACATTGATGACGCTAGAGTATTCAGAGATGGGAAGTTGATTAAGGTCAGGCCATTTTCCACCGTAGAGTCCGTCGATTTCCCACCGCCCATCGGCCGCCTAGAGGCCTTCTGCACCGATGGACTGGCGAGTCTCGTCTACACCATGAAGGGAATGAGGGTCTTAGACGAAAAGACTCTGAGGTGGCCGGGCCACGCCGAAAAGATGGGTTTGCTGATGGAATCCGGTTTCTTCTCGAAGGAAATCCAAAGCGTAGGAGACACTGAAGTCGCGCCTCTCGAAGTATCATGGGCGGTTCTCGGGAAGAAACTCAGCGAGGGGGATCCCCGTGACATGACCGTGATGCGCGTAATTGCCAAGAGTGAGAAAGGGGAAGCGGTTTACGACATGATAGACAGATACGACGAGAACAATGCGGTGACATCGATGGGGAAGACTACCGGCTACACAGCCTCGATTGTGACCCAGATGGTCGGCTCGGGAGAGGTCGCGGGGACTGGGGTCGTCCCTCCGGAAAGGGCCGTGACAGGGAAGAGAGTCTCCAAACTCCTCTCCGAACTAGGAAAACGCGGGGTGAAGTTTTCTCTTAGCGGCGAACCCGATCCAAGGAATCGGTCAACTGCAGGCTGATATGTTTGGTCTGAAGAAACTCCGCCAGGCCCTCCATCCCCGTCTCTCTCCCCAAACCACTCTGTTTGTAGCCTCCGAACGGGACTTCCGGCCCCGGGTTCAGGTGCCTGTTGACCCAAACCGTCCCCGTGCGTATCCCCTGGGAGACTTTCATGATTCTCGGAAGACTTCGAGACCATAGGTCTCCCGCCAGTCCAAACTGAGTGTCGTTCGCTATGGAGATAGCTTCCTCCTCATCTCCAAAAGGAAGCACGCAGAGGACGGGCCCGAAAATCTCCTCCTGGAAGATTCTCATCTCCCTCTCGACGCCTTCAAAGACGGTGGGTTGTACAAAATATCCTTTGGTGTAGTCTCCGTCGACCAACCTCTTTCCTCCCAGGGTCAGTCGGGCCCCATCGGCTTGTCCAGACTTAATGTAGTCCATCACCCTGTTCATCTGCGACTCGGAGACAACAGGGCCCATCTCCACTCCAGGGTCGAGTCCGTTGCCTATCTTGATGGCCGAAGCTGTCTTCTTGAAGCTTCGCATGAAATTTTCGTACACCGTGTCCTGTACGAGGAGTCTTGACCCTGCGTTGCACGACTGCCCTGCGCTCCTGAAAATCGACCAGACGGCTCCGGGGATGGCTGCATCCATGTTCGCATCGTCGAAGACTATGTCTGCGGACTTGCCTCCGCATTCGAGGTTTATCTTCTTGAGGTTGGAAGAAGCCATTTCCATAATCTTCTTTCCAGTTTCAGTTGAGCCCGTGAAAGAGACCTTGTCTACCTTCGGATTCCTTACGAGCTCCGAGCCGACAGTTTCTCCCGGACCAGTTACCGCATTCAATGCCCCTGCGGGAAGTCCTTCGACGGTGGTGGCCAGTTTGATAAACTCCATTGATACTCCCGAAGTGTATCCTGCCGGCTTGACCACGACTGTGCATCCCGCCGCCAACGCCGGGCCGAGCTTCCAGGAGAGAAGAGAAATCGGGGAGTTCCAAGGGACGATCAGGCCGCAGACCCCCACTGGTTCGTGGACCACGAGGCTTACATCAGCTTCGCTGTACCTCGGGACCTTCCCTACGATGTGCCTCGCAGCAGAAGCGTAGTACTCCAAGACATTTGCCGCGTTCAGGAGCTCGCCTTTGGCGTCCGCGAGTGGTTTGCCGTTCTCCAAAGTGAGAAGTAGGGAGAGGGCGTCCAATTCCTTCCTTACGAGGTCTGCAATTTCGCGCAGAACTTTTCCTCGCTCGGACGGTCGCTTCGAACTCCAGGACCCGGAGTCGTAAGATTTCCGCGCCTCCTCGACGGCATGGGCGACGTCGTCCGGGGTGGAACGTGCAGCCCTGGAGACGAGGTCTCCCGTGGCCGGGTTTCTGCTTTCGATGGTCCCTCCGGTTGATTCTAACCACTTTCCCCCGATGTAATTTCCATACGCCCTGACTTCGGACTTCGTCTGCAAGCTAAACAAGGAGGGTCTCGGCCGATAATAAGGGTGTTACGGCCGCAGGGCCTTGGAGCCGGAGATGGTGAACCCGCTTCTGTATATCGCGCCGGAGGCGGGTTTGATATCGCCCACGTCGAGGACAGTCTCCAGCGAACCTTGGCCGAGCCAGACATCGGAAACCTTTGAGTTCGATTTTAGTATCTCTACTGGTTCGTCGACTTCGACCTGGCTCTTGTCAGTCTTAGGGAAGCGCCGCATGCCGAATGTCGCCCCGAAAGACGGGAGGTCGGAGGGGAGTCCGGGTTTCTTCACCGAGACAGTGATCGACAGGGTCCTTTCGGAGCCTTTCATGCAGAACCCGCCGAACCTCGTTCCCGGTGACACAGGTTTGAGCCCCGGGTTTAGAGGGTGCAATTTCGTGAGCGAGATGCTGTCCGCAAGGCGTTTCTGATAGCCGTTCAAAATGCCTCTCAGCAATGACCACTCCGTGGTCACCCACATAACCGGATAGAAGATTCCTGGTCTGTCGCCGAACTTGCACTTCACACCAACTGCCGCTTCTCGATAGATCGTCCTGTCGGGCTTTGATGAGACCAAGTCGACCGCCGAGTCGGCGACAGAGATGATTTCGCACACATAAGCCAGGCAGGCCCCGTCGTCAACTCGAAAGGGTGGGGGGAGAAGCTCAGACAGATGGGATGGGTCCCCCTTGAAGCAAACAGAGATGTAGTCTGCTCCGTAGTGCCAAGGGCCTTTCTCGACTGCCGAGGTGGGGCCTGGGACCAGTGGATGGTCAAGCACAGCTCGTTGCCGACACGGCCAAAGGTAAAAAAGGGTTGGGCGGTTCGTTTCGTCAAGGATGAGGCTTTGCACATTTAGCGTTCTGAAGGAGGGAACAAGAATGAGGTTAGGGCTGATCAGGAATTCGAGGGTATTTGATCTCACCAAGAGGACCTCGATGATTGACCTGATAGCAACGGGTGGAGACATCGACGGCTTGGTGGTTCGAGGTCGTGGCTACGACATGGAACAGGTCGTGCTCCGCGCACCAATCCAAAGGCCGGGCAAGATTCTGGCGACGATAGTGAACACAAGGGGGATGCTCGGAGGAGACATCTCTCTGGACAGACCTAGGATTGACATGAAGGCGCCGAGCTCGATAATAGGCCCTGGTGAGGGAATCCGCGCACCGCCTACTGGCATCAGACCAGAGGTGGAGCTTGCAGCCGTGGTGGGGAGAAAGATATCGAAGGCTTCAATCAAAGAAGCGAGGGAATCGATCTTTGGATACACGGTGCTCAACGACGTCACCGCGCCTTCTGATTCCCGAGAGGATGCCTACGATGCATTCCGCAGGGACAAGAAGACAGGCGAAATCAGGAAGACGACTCTCCGTGGACCTTTGTTCCGCTCTAAGAATCACGACACATTCTGTCCCCTAGGACCGTGGATAGTGACGGCAGACGAGAATCCTGGATGGTCCGACCTGCGGATGACGACAAAATTCGACGGTGCGTTGGTTCAAGATGGGTCGACGTCAGAATACATCTTCAGCCCGGAGAAGATCGCCTCTTACATCTCGGGATTCCTTACATTGGAACCAGGGGACATCGTCTCGTGTGGGAGCGTCGGATGGGCGCCGGGGACAGTCGGAGAGCTCGACCCCACTGAATTTGTTCTTCCCTCCAAGTCCGGAGTCCTAGAATTGGAAGTAGAAGGAATAGGGGTTCTCGCCAACTCCGTCGTTCATACCTAGACCTTTCGTGGGAAGGCCCTTTGGCTGAACATTCATTGTAGACTCGACACGTTAGCCGTTGCGAGCGGAATAGTCATCTCATCAGGCGACAAGCCCCCGTGATGACCTCTGAGGTCGAGCGAATCCCCCTTTCTGTACCTGTACCAGACTGTGTTGGTCCCGTGGGGCAGAATCATGAGGTTCCCAACCCTCCTCCTGAATTTGCGGGTGGGCTCGTTGATTCCGAAGAGTCCCTGCTTGATTGCATCCTTGGTCCTTAGAACCGAAGCGATCCCTTTCAGCTTGCGCGATAGATACGCGTCCGTCTTGTCAAGATGGGCCTCATCAACGCTGATGAAAACGTCTCTGGCACTCCCCCATGGTGGAATTCTCTTCCCCGAAGAGTTTGCAGAGAATGCCTTTACGAGTTTTCCGAAGCGATTCAGGTAAAGCGCCTTCCTCGGGTCGACATTCACTTGGCCGTGGTCCGCAGTGGCCAGGACCAACGTCCTCTTGGCTGCTTCGTGCCCAAGCCTAGAAAGAAATCCCTCCTGTAGTGCCTGCGAAATTAGCGATGCTTCGAGGGAAGCTACGTCGGTGTTCGGACCATAGCTGTGCTCAATCGTGTCGATGAACGACCAGTAGACGTAGAATAGATTTTTCCCCTTGGCCCCTTCCACGAGCCTCCTGAGGTTCACGGAAAGGTCAGAAGCAGAAATGTACGGCTCAACTTTGCTCCCGTGCCTGGCGACTTCAGAATAAGCGGTATGGGCAAGGGCCCTGTTGGTCAGAGAGGTGCTTTTCACGCCGGCAGTTTTGAGGCGGTCAAAGATCGTTGGCCCGTCGAAAAGCGCCCGGGGATCCATTGCCCCCACCAGTGAGTCCCTGCCCTGTTCCCCTGCCAACGCAAACGGGAGCGTCACAATGACCTCGCCTATTTCTTTCATGTAGACGTACCATTCAGGGAGACCGTGCTCCTGGGGGGTGAGGCCGGTACTGATCGTTGTCAGAGCGGCAGCCGTGGTTGATGGAAAGACTGTGCTGATTGGTCTGACGTGCCCTTTTCTCGACAGCGCTCCTATGAATCCATCCTCTTCGTGTTTCCTCCACTCGCGGTATCCTAGACCGTCAAGTAGGAGAAGCACCACATTCTCCGTCCCGGAGGTCTCGGTAGGTCCAAGGGCATCCCCGGGAAGGCTGCGCCCTCCGTCGTCCAAGCCGAAAACCGAGAAAATTGTGTGTGGGACGTTGGAGAGACAGTACCCACGATAGTCTGGGACGAGCGATCCAGGGGGGAGCACGATGAAGACTCCCTGAATATTCCGATATAACTTGTCCCAGGGCTCCGACCTCCTAGACAAGACTAAAGTAGAGACGGGGTTTCGCTCGGGGAGGATTTCTTGTCGACGTCCGATGGTGGGAAAGGGTAGATGGGAGCGGTCGACGGGAAAGGGTTTCTGAAGAGACTCGACTCGACCAGGCGCGAGATTTGGTACGGGGACCAGAAGATTACGGGGGATGTTTCGAAGCACCCGGCATTCATGGGGATTTCAAAATCGCTGGCTGCTCTCTGTGACATGCAAGTCCGCCCAGAACTTCGGGACATCATGACCTACGAATCGCCGACTTCGGGGGACCGGGTGGGGATGAGCTTCCTGCAGCCTAGGTCGAAGGAGGACCTAGGCAAACGTACGAAGATGATGAAGACCTGGGCAGACTTCTCTGGTGGAATCATGGGAAGGACAGGAGACTACCTGAACAGTGCCATCATGGCGATGGCGGCCGCAAAGGAGTTCTTCGGCAAGACCGGGAGAGACTTCGCGTCAAACATTCAGGGATACTACGAGTACATCAGAGAGAACGACCTCATTCTCACTCACACCCTGATCAATCCCCAGGTCAACAGAGAAGCGGGACCGTCGAAGCAGTCAGACCCGTTCATAGCAGCGAGGGTTGTTGAGAAGACACCAGAAGGAGTAGTCATCCGTGGAGCGAGAATGCTCGCCACTCTTCCCATCGCTGATGAAATCATGGTGTTCCCGTCGACCGTCGTCAGGTCAGGACAGGACGATGTACCCTATTCGATCGCCTTCGCCCTTCCCGTCAGCACCAAGGGGCTGAAGTTCATTTGCAGAGAGTCGTTCGCGTCCGACTCGAGGTTCGACCATCCCCTGGCCAACCGGTTCGACGAGCAGGACGCCGTCGTCGTCTTCGACGACGTCCTTGTTCCATGGGAGAGGGTGTTCATCCTGGAGGATCCGGACAAGGCGAACAGGGTGAATGAGGCCACCGACGCGATAGTCTTCATGGCCCAGCAGGCCACTGTGAGGGAGGCAGCCAAGGCCGAATTCATGGCGGGGCTTGTGACGCTGGTGGCCGAGACGATAGGGGCCGACCAGTTTCCCCAGGTGCAGGAGAGGATAAGCGAGATTCTACTGACCGCTGAAATGATGAAGTCATTCCTCACCGCCAGCGAGGCCAACGCGAAGGTCAACAAGTGGGGGCTGATGACACCTGACTACGTACCAATCAATTCGGCCAGGAACCTCTGGCCGAGGATGGCACCGAATCTAGGAACGATCCTGAAACAGACCGGGGCGAGCGGTCTGATGGCCATTCCGCCGGAGGGGATACTTGATTCGCCAGCCCGGCCGGACGTTGACAAATACTACCAAGCTAAGCTTGCAGATGGCCAGGAGAGAATCCGCCTCTTCAAACTCGCCTGGGACGCCGCTGGGAGTTCGTTCGGAGGAAGGCAGGACCTTTACGAGAGGTTCTTCTTCGGAGACCCAGTGAGGATGGCTTCGGCCTACTATGCCTGGTACAATAAGGAGCCTTACAAAGAAAGAGTGAGGGAGCTGCTTCACAGGAAGGAGGACGAATGAGATGCGAGGTTTCGACGTTGTCAAAGCAGGACACATAGAGTTCCTGGTCACTGACCTGAAGGAGGCCAGGAAATTCTATGCCGAGACCTTGGGGTTCGTTGTCACGGAGGAATCACGAAACCACATTTACCTCCGGGGCCTCGAGGACAGAATCCATCACTGCCTGACTCTCACCGAAGCAGGCTCGCCAGGGGTGGGGCACTTCGCCTTCAGGGTTGCGTCTGAAGCTGGTCTGAAATCAATCGAGAAGCTGGTGAAGAGCAAAGGCGACTTTGTCAGATGGCTCGAGCCCGGGGAGGAGCGCGGACAGGGTAGGGCCCTCCTGGTTGAAGACCAATTCGGCTTCCCCGTCGAGTTCTATGCGAAAATGGCGGGGGAAGAGTGGATGCTGCAAAGTTACCAGCATCATCGGGGTGCGAAGGTGATGAGGCTCGACCACTTCAACATAATGCTGCCGAACGCTGCGTCTGGATTCGATTGGTACGTGAAGAGCCTCGGCTTCGGGTGCACTGAGATTACAGAGACGGAGGGCCCGAAACCGGCGCTTTGGGCCGCGTGGCTGAGGCGGAAGCACACATGTCACGACATAGCGTTGACCACCGGAAAGGGTCCGAGGGTCCATCATGCGGGTTTCACGGTCTCAGACAGGGTTTCGATAATGGACGCGGCAGACCTCCTCGCATCGTCCGGCTATTTACAGAGCATGGAGCGGGGTCCAGGGAGGCACGGCGTCTCAAATGCCTTCTTCCTCTACCTGAGGGACCCTGATGGCAACAGGATCGAGCTGTATACCGGAGACTACCTAAGCGCAGACCCTGATTGGGTCCCCCTACGGTGGAAGCTCAACGACCCGCAGCGGCAAACATTCTGGGGGGCACCGACCCCTGCAAGCTGGTTCAACGACGCCATGCTCGTAAAGTCCCCCAGGACGGGGAAGTTCGTTGGACTAAGCGCACCGAAGATTAAGGACCGGCCCGACTACCTTCTGTCTGCGCGATGAAAGCTACCAAACCATGTCGGAGGGAGGCGCGGGGTATTCCATGAGCTCGGTGGTCGTGTATTGCTGAGAGTAGTACACAAGGGGCCTCTTCGAGTTGAAGGTCCTCGCGGCCACCACTTCCCCAATTAGAATCGAGTGGTCTCCGCCATCAAAGACCTTCCACGCGCGGCATTCTAACATGGCTCTAACCCCGTCGATGACAGGGGAACCGGTCACACCCAGCACGAACTTCAGGCCTTCGAACCTGTCCTTTAGTCCCGTCCTACCTGCGAACCTGTCGGATACTGATTTCTGATCCTCGGCGAGGAAGTTTATGGCGTATGCCTTCGCCTCGCGCAAGGCATCGTGGACGGCCGAAGTTTTCGCAATCGAAATCAGGACTAGAGGAGGAGCAAGAGACACGCTCGTGAAAGAGCTGACGGTGAGCCCCTTTGGACTGCCATCGGACATCAACGAGACCACGGTGACCCCTTGCGGGAACACCCTCATGGCCCGCTTCATACTACTCTGAATTTCTCCTTCCAATTTCTGAATCGCTTCTCTCTAACTGGGAGAGCGCCGATGGGTGTCTTGTTTAAAGAATTGTGAATGGGGGGAGAGAAGAGGATGAACGCCGGGCCCGAAGGCGAAGCAGCCAGAAGGAGGCGCCGAAAACGCCGTACGGTTCCGCAGTCTTTCCGGGTTCGCGCTGTGTACTCGCTTGGTCTAATAGCCACTGTGGTGCTCGTAGGGACCCTATCAATGACCGCGATACAAGGATGGTCATACCTTGACTCGTTCTACTTCACCAGCTTCATAGCGACTGGCCAGGGCCCTCCTGGGAACCTCCAGCCCGACTCTCCTCTTGGGAAAGTCTTCTCCTCTATCCTGGCCTTCGTTTCGACCGGGACGGTTATCACCGCGCTTCTCTTTTTGTTCGGGCCATTCCTCGGGAGACTGTTGAAAGTTGAGGAGGAAAAGCTGGAGGAAGTGGTCAAAGAAGTCGAAGAATTCGAACGAAGCTAGCCAGGACTTGGAGGATTCAGACTATTCTGCCAGCTCATCCAATCGCCTCGCGAGATCCCGCAACTTGTCCTTCTGAAGATTCAACTCTTCGGGTTTTACTTTAACCAGATCCTCCACCAATGAAATGAGACTTTGCAATTCTAGGACGGCTTGTTCCCCACTTCGTGGGCTCCTGAAACGAGGACCGAACGAGACCTCGAGTTCGGCGTTCGCTTTCGCAGTAAGTTCGTATCTTCCATCATCTCGCTTGCGAATCGTTCCCTCTCCGGCCATCCGTTCGAGAAGGGGATAGACCGACCCCGGGGAGGGCCTCCACCAGCCACGCGTCATTGCTTCGACCCCATCAATGAGCTCTACTCCGTTTTTCGGCGAAGACGAGAGCAATGAAACGACCATCATGCGAAGCCCTCGCTTTCCGTGCATTGCAAAGCGAAACGGCCACATGAGCTGGCTCGGATTATCGATATTTATATAGATGGTGCCTCGTGGAAGTTATTCGGTTTTCCGATATTCTTAAAGCCACCTTCTTCTTGGGCATCTCCGGAGGCGAAATCAAACGCAAGGAAATTACAGCGACACGCACCTTCGTAGGCACAGCATATTCGGCTGGTTTATCGCTAGCATCGTCCTCGTCGCAGTCATAGCGTTGGTCGTGGCTTTGGCAACTTACAGCTACCCATATTCTCCAACTACGCCCTTCTACGGCTATCCGTTCTATGGCTGGTTCTTCTTCCCATTCGGCTTCTTCTTCATATTCTTCATCATCTTCGCAGTGGGTCGATTCATCTTCTGGCCCTGGGGCTGGGGAGGAGGATGGCGGCGTGGCTACCGGTATCACTATGGCGACGCCCGTGAGATACTCCGCCAGAGGTACGCCAAAGGCGAAATCACGAAGGAGCAGTACGAACAGATGATGCGAGACCTGGAGCAACATCAATAGCTCCCGGCCTCATTCTTTCTTCTCAGGAAGTTCGCAGGTCCAATCGATTTTATCAGGCCAGAACCTATGCATGGAGCATGGGAAGAATCGTCATACGCAAAGGCCGCAAGGCCGATGCGAATGAATTCATCAAATTGGTGCTCGCCCTTGCCAAGTTCGAGCACCTGGACCCACCTTCAGACGCGGGGAGGAAGAGGCTTGTCGAGGACGTGTTGGAGAAGAAGCGAATCAACTTGCTCGTGGCTGCGGAAGGGAAGAGGCTCCTCGGATACGCTCTGTATTTCTACACCTATTCGTCTTTTCTGGCGAAGCCAACTCTGCATCTCGAAGACCTCTTCGTCCTAGAAGAGCATCGGAAGAAGGGGGCGGGGTTCGCTCTCTTCAAACGGTGCGTCGACCAAGCGGTTGCAAAGGGGTGTGGGAGGATGGAATGGGCTGTCCTCACCTGGAACGAGAAGGCCCTGCGATTCTACGAAAAGCTCGGAGCCAAACGGCAGTCCGAGTGGTACACCTACAGACTCGATGAAAACAGCTTGCGCAAGATCCAATCGTAGCCTTCACTGTCAAAGGACTCCGAATAGCCGACGAGCTCGCCTCTCATGAGACGTTCCCCTCGGATTCTTCCCCTTGAAGATAGGGCCATCTGGATTCTGGATTCTCACCCTTTACAGATATATTCCGCCGGTACGAGGCTGAATTGAAGTCGTATTTGATGCAAAGTGTGATGCTTTTTCAGGAAGCGCTGGGTCGGGACAAGTTCCTGTTAGGCGGAAAAGGGTACGGCTTGGTGGAGATGACGTCGCTAGGACTCCCCGTCCCGGTGGGTTTCGTTATCACCACCGACGTCTGCAAGGAGTATTACAGCAACGGGGGTTCAATACCGAACGGCCTGTTCGACCAGATCAGGTTGAAGATTGGAGAGGTCGAGGGGAAGACCGGAAAGAAGTTCGGGGGCAAGGAAAGACCTCTGCTCTTCTCCGTGAGGTCAGGAGCTCCGTTTTCAATGCCAGGGATGATGGATACCATCCTAAACCTGGGGCTCAACGACGAGACCACAGAGAGGCTCGCTATTATTACGGGAAACAAGAAGTTCGCATACGACTCGTACAGGCGGCTCATACAGATGTTCGGGAAGGTCGCCATGGGTGCCAACGCAGAAACTTTCGAGAGAATCTTAGCACACAAGAGAGAGAAGTCAGGAGCCAAGATGGACATCGACCTCTCCCCAAAGGACCTGAAGGACGTGACTGTGGAGTTCAAGCAAGTTATCAAGGCCGAGGTCGGAGAAGAGTTTCCCCAAGATCCTTTCGTCCAGCTGGAGATGGCCGTCGAGGCAGTCCTCAAGTCATGGAACAACGAACGCGCAAAGGAGTACCGCAAGTTCTACCGGATTAGCGAGGCTTTGGGGACTGCTGTCAACATACAGTCGATGGTGTTCGGTAATTTTGGGCAGACTTCGGGTTCAGGAGTTGGCTTCACGCGGAACCCGTCCACAGGCGAGAAAAAGCTGTTCGGCGAGTACCTGGCGAATTCCCAAGGAGAAGACGTTGTTGCGGGAGTCCGGACCCCAGTGGGCGTCGACAGGATGGACCCCAAGGTTCGCTCGCAGCTGGAGGAGGTTGCTGGGAAACTTGAGGAACACTTCAAGGACATGCAGGACTTCGAGTTCACAGTCGAGGATGGAAGGCTCTACATCCTCCAGACTAGGAATGGAAAGAGGACTGCCCAGGCTGCGGTTAGAATTGCGGTAGAAATGGCGGAGGAGGGCCTGATATCAAGTCAGGAGTCAATTGCGAGGGTTGAGCCCGATATGCTCGAATCGCTCTTACACAGACGGCTGGACCCGACCGCGACAGACAAGCCGCTGGCAAAGGGGTTGGATGCTTCGCCGGGTGCCGCGTCAGGGGAGGCGGTCTTCGACACAGAAGAGGCCGCCACGGCAGGGACGGGCAGGAAGGTCATTCTAGTCAGGACCGAGACTACTCCTGAGGACATCAAGGGGATGATTGCTTCGCAGGGTATCCTCACTATGAGGGGAGGGATGACATCGCACGCGGCGGTGGTCGCGAGAGGGATGGGGAAGCCCGCTGTGGTGGGATGCAGCGAAATCGAGATTTCACAGGACAGGGCATTCTTCACAACCAAGGCGGGCGAAAGAGTCCAGAGGGGAGAGACCATCACAATCGACGGCACTACGGGGTCCATCTACAGAGGTCAGGTAAGGATGGTGGAACCAGAGCCCACGCCGGAACTCATGAAGCTTTTGAAGACCGCCGACGGGATCCGGAGGCTCGGGGTTTGGGCCAATGCCGATACCCCTGAGGCCGCTCGGAAGGCAAGGGAGTTCGGAGCCGAGGGAATTGGGCTTTGCAGGACTGAGAGGATGTTTAACGCACCAAACAGGCTTCCCATAGTCAGAGACATGATCATGAGTAAGGACGCGAAGGCGAGGAAGGAGCATCTCTACAGACTCTTCCCCTTTCAGCTCGCTGATTTCAAGGGGATTTTCTCGGCGATGGGAGGGAATCCAGTTGTTGTCCGCCTGCTTGACCTGCCTCTGCATGAGTTTCTACCACCGATAGAAGACCTGATACTCGAAGTCCAACGCCTGAAGGACGCAGGTGCCAGTCATGATGAGTTGGAAAGAATCGAAGGGGTCCTCCTTAGAGTCCGCCAACTAGCGGAGCACAATCCAATGATAGGTCACCGAGGGTGCAGGCTTGCAGTCACCTATCCCGAAATCTACGAGATGCAAACGAAAGCAATTCTTCAGGCGGGAATCGAGCTGTCGAAAGAAGGCAAAGAGAGAGCTGAGGTCAAGATCATGCTCCCGCTAATCGCCCTGGCAGGGGAATTCAGGTTCCTCAGAGGGGTCGTAGATGCTGCGGCCGAGAGCGTGTTCCGCGAAATTGGAGACCGGGTCCCGTATCAGGTGGGAACGATGATCGAGACACCGAGGGCGGCACTTACGGCCTCAGAAATCGCGGAGGACTCAGACTTCTTCTCCTTCGGGACCAACGACCTGACGCAGACGACGTTCGGTTTTAGCCGGGACGACGTCGAAGCCAAATTCATACCGAAGTACATCGAAATGGGAATCCTGACCCAGAGCCCATTCGACTCGGTGGACGTTGAGGGGGTTGGGAAACTAGTGCGAAGCGCAGTCGAGGGGGGACGCAGGACCAAGCCTCGGCTCGAGATCGGAATCTGCGGTGAACATGGAGGGGATCCGAAGAGCATCGCCTTCTTCCACGACGCTGGATTGAATTACGTGAGCTGCTCGGCGTTCAGGATCCCGATCGCCCGGCTTGCCGCAGCTCAGGCGGCGATGACTACCAAGACGGCTGCCGTCACAGCATGAATCGTGTCTCTCACAAGGGCGCGGAAAGAATCAGGCGCCCGCCTCAGTGAGAAACTTCCTGTTAGACGCCACAGCCTCCTTGACCACCTTCTCCCATCCCTTGCGCTCGACTGGAGACTTCTTGATCATCCTGCGAACTATACTGTAGAGTTCGTCCAGACCGGCGGCTCCCATGCCTGCCTTGTCCACGGCTGAAACGAATTCGGTGTCCTGAATGTTAACAGTGTAGCCATTCTTCCTGAGGAAGACGAGGCCCAGCACAAGTGCTGTCCTCTTGTTCCCGGCCCGAAAATGCTGGCCGGTGGCCGTCTTGAAAACAAGCAGGGACGCCTTGTCGGTCACGGCATCCTGGAATTCTTGGTTGTCGGCCCGGAGCTCCACTTCTTTCACAAGTTCAGAAAGCTTCTTGCCGTCCGCCGTCGAATACTCGCAAGGTTCCCCCGTTAATGCCACGACTTCCCTGTTCACGCCGACTACGGCCTCGAAGTCCACATGATGAACTGTTCGCTTCCCCACGGTCTTCTGCTCAAACGAGTCCGATATAACCAGTTGAAAGCGGGGACGCCATCGGGACTGATTGCTCAAATTGCGTTGTCGGCGCTTAAATGCTCGCCAGTCCGAGCCTCGTCTAGTGGGGTCGTCGTCTAGCTTGGCAGGATACTTGCTTGGGGTGCAAGTGGTCGTGGGTTCGAATCCCACCGACCCCATATCCTTCACCGTTTAAATCCACATCCCGCTTATTAGCTCCGATGTCAGGCCAAGTGCAGAGGGAGGAGGTCGAGGAGGTATTGTTGCTACCCTGGAACGCCGTTGATGCAGCGGCCACGAGAGACGAGTACAGGCGGAAGAGTCGTTTCTTCCTCGAGTTCGGAGGGTTTGTGAATCCGAAGCTAATGCACCACACCAAGGGGCCAAACTCTCTGGCGGTGAAACTGGAGCGCGAGGAGATAGAGCGAGGGATGAAGGTTTTCATCAAGAGGAGTCAAGAAGACCCGAAATTCGCCAGGTCAGTGATTGTCCGGTTCTTGGAGAGGGAGAGGGGGAGGATAGACAGGAAGGAGGTAACTCCGAATCACCTAAGGAATTGCTTCAAGCCGATAAGGCTGGCACTGGAGATGAACGACATCCCAATGTCTTGGAAGAACATCATGAGGATGCTTCCCAAGCCCCACAAGAAGGGGAAAGATAGGGAGTACAGCCTGATGGAGATTCAGGCTCTCATTGGGGCCGCCAGCCTCCCCATGAAGGTGGCAATCCTGTTCATGGTCTCATCAGGTATACGCGTGGGTGCCTTCCAGTACCTCAACGTAGGTCACGTAAAGCCCCTCGAAGTCGCCGGTAAGATCGCTGGGGGGAGGATGTTGGTCTATGTCGGGGAGGGGGATGATGAGTACGAGACTCTGATTTCGAGGGAGGCGTATCAGACATTCCAAGATTATTTGGCAATTAGGAGGGCCAGGGGTGAGAAGGTGATTGAATCATCACCGATGATAATGACTCGAAACGGAACTAAGAGGTGTAGCGTCGGCACCATAATGAATACGATGAACGACCTCCTACGCAGGTCTGGGGTCAGAGTCGGGACGAAGAAGCGGTATGAAGTCCAGGCCAATCACGGGCTGCGGAAGTTCTTTGATAACGTAGCGAAGGACTACGTCGACGAGGCTTACGTCGAGAAACTGATTGGTCACTATACAGGCACGAAAGAGGCCTATGACCGCCACCTCCCGAAGCCTGCAGTCGAGCAATACCTCAGGGCGATGCCCCACCTGAGCATTAGTCCTGCCTACAGGGCTGAAGCCGAGCTGACGAAAAAACTCGACGAGATGAAGCAGATCGAGGACAAGGGTTTCACCGAACTCCGTTTGCAGCTTCTGGAGAAGGACTCGGCTGTCAGAAAGCTCGAGGCCCGTATGGAACAGCAGGTTTCCGAAGACGACAAGCTGAGGGAGGACCTGAAGCGCCTTAGCAAGCGGGTTGCTCACAGCGACTCTCAATCAAAGGCGGCCTACGCTGCCTTCAGGGGAGACATGGCCCTCGCCAGCGCATATGCAGGCGCATTGCAAAAAGTTCGTAAGATTTTGGGCGAGAAGCGTGTCGACGAGCTGCTTTCCTCTGCCATAATGGAGAGAGACGAACGAGACCGAAAGGTAGAGCCTGACCCGAAACGCCGAGGCTGACATTCCGAGGAAGGATTTGCCGGTAATCGATACTTTGGCGTCATAAAGTCAAGGCTTTTCTGTGACCAGGGTCAAGCCAGGTAGAAATGGAACACCTCAAGGCTCTACGTACACGTATGACACTCGAGACAGGCCGACCAGGATTCTGGACAAGTACGGGAGCACCAAGGAATTGGACCTAAATTATACCTATGACGGAACCGGAAACGTGCTCATGCTCAATACGGAAACATACCGCTATGTCTGGCTGAACAGGCTGAATTACTCATCCGGTCCTTGGACCGCGATCACCTACGCCTACGACCAGGCAGGGAACAGGGCCAAGATGATTCAGGGCACAACAACGACTTACACATACGGTGCTTTCAACAGACTTTCAAGTGCAGGAAGCACTGCTTACACATATGACGCCAACGGTAACACGAAAACGAAGACCGGGGGATGGACCTACTCTTACGACTATGAGAATAGATTGACGAAGGCAGTTCAGTCTGGGACTACTGTTCAGCAGAATTCATACGACGGTGGAGGGAACAGGGTGAAGCAGGTGGCAGGGAGCAGTACCTTCACATACTCCTACCAAGGCCTGAACATCCTCTACGAGAAGAACGTCACTGGAGGCACGACGACGGTCACGAAACACTTCTACGCGGGCGGGCTGCAAGCGGCCAAAATGGTAGGGTCAACGGTCTACTACTTGCATCAGGACGCCTTGGGGAGCACCCGGCTGGTGGCGACTAGCACGGTCACTATCAAGTTCAGTTCCAATTACGTGCCGTACGGGAATAATTACGGAGTTTCCGGAAAGGAGGTTTTCATGTACACTGGGAAGATGCAGGACTCTGCGACAGGGCTATACTACAACGGCGCGAGGTACTTGGACCCAAGCTTGGGAAGATTTGCCACCCAAGACTCAGACACCGGTATTTGCGGGGACCCTCAGAGCCTCAACAGGTATGTTTACTCGAGGGACAACCCTGAGAAGTATGTCGATCCAAACGGGCATGGGTGGATTCCACCACAAGTGGTGCAGAACACTCAGAGTTCCAACCTCCTGCAGACTGTCATTACCAACGCGTGGAATAGTCTGCCTCCACAGGATCAGGCCATCGTTATTACGGTGGGTGTCGACGTAGCCGCGGGCGTATCGGTTGTGGCCTGTCCGGTACTCGCGCCAACTCTCATAGGAGCAGCCATTTCAACCACATCCTATACCTTGTCCCAGGGATCTTCGGCCACCGCTGGTGGGGCTGTTGGCGCAGCGTTTGCAGGGGCCATAGCGGGTACTTTTACTGGAGGTTTGGGTGGCGTATTTGGAGGAGGAGCCGTCGGATCTTTCGCAGGAGGGCTTACCACCAACCTGATTGCGGGTACAGCGGGCACATTGTTGACCGACGCGATTGATAACAAGAAATTCACTGCCTCGCAAGCAGGCGGTATCTTGATGGGATCTTTTCTTGGAGGAATAGGAAGCGGCGTTTCAACGTATGCAGCGAAGACTACTTTGTCAGCTGTGGGCGCGCCGGCTTCACGGCTCGGCACCCTCGCTGAAGCTTTAGTGAACCCCGCATCACATCCGAGAGCCGCCTGGCAGTTGTATGATAGCACATACTACGGAGTCGGCGTTTATTCCACACTTGCGGGTGCCTCTGCGGACGCTTGGAAGTTCGTCATGGACAAGACCATGGGATTCAGTTAATCTTCGGCCTTGACGCATTTTTTTGAATCAAAAGAGAGCACCATATCTCTGGGCATGGCAGTCGTCGGGCTCGCTGCTGCGGACCTCCTGTGGTTTAGCGCCTACGTTTACCTGATTCTTCCAAACGTCAGTGAATACCTTGCCGTTTACCTTCTCTACTTTGGATTGTGGGCCCTGGGTGGGGCTTTGGTCGTTCTTGCTTTGAACAACGGGAAAGTGCGAATAGGTTTACCGGTCTTCGTGCTGGCTGTCGTTCTTTCTTATGGCATCGGGAGGACAGTGCCAAGTGTATATCCCTTCGCGTTTGCATATCCGGGAGCGTTTAACGGGGCTGGGGTGATGATTTGCCTGATACTGTTCAAACGACACGTTCTCAAGAATGCACAAATGCCGTATGCCCGGAGTAACCGGGCATGGAAGGATCAAACTTCCCGGTATAGCATTCTGTCGGCGATATTCGCCTTTCCCTCATTGATTGTGTTCGCGCTTTACTTTTACCTTGGAGAGCCATCCGCGTTGGCATATCTAGCTTTTGGACTTGTGATAGTTGGAATGGTCTTTTCCATTCGTTCCACTGCATCCAAGAGAAGACATAGGAGGTCACAGAAGAACGCGTAAGGAAATGAGCATGGAGGTCCGGACGAAATCCTAACAATTTCAGCGGGAACTACGCAAATAAGAACCCATGTACACTCAAACGCCTCCGGATTGGAACCCAGAACTCCCTAAAAAGAAGGACTTGCAAACTTCACTCAAATCCAGGGAAACCACCGACTTTGGCGCGCAATTCATCCGGACATCCGCTTCATACGGATTTGCACTGTAAACCTGTCCAATCCCACCGACCCCATTGTTTCCGGGAATATTCTGTTAGGCCTGGACCGGATGGGTGTGGGAATCCACTCCGAGTGGGCAAGACGTCAGTCGAGCTTCAGATGATTGAGAATCTTCGAATAGGAGTAGTCAGAGAGGTCGCGCTTGTATTCGGACAGGAGGCCTAGGAGAGTTTTGGTCTCCTTGATTCCCAGGGTCCGTCTGACCAAGGGAGAAACAGCTCCTCCAATCAGCAGGTACTGGGCCGCCGTTGTGACATTTCTCGGCTTCCTCGTTGTCCCCGCCGATTCGAAGTCGATGATCCATGGCTTTCCTTCGGCGACGACGGCATGCTTCCTGAGGTTGCTGAGCTGCCCGTGGTCGATGCCGACTATGTCGAGTTTCCTGCATTGGTTCAGGAGAGAATGTAGGAACTCCCTTGTCCGTTGACGTCTCCCGGTCCCCGGGAGACTCTTGAGCCAATCCCGTATCTCCTGAGATACGAGGAGCTTCATCAGGATGAAGTCTTTGGAATGAGAATAGACTGTAGGCCCAACTCCTACCCGGTTGGCATGGGTCGCGATTCTAAACTCCTGCTCCATGTCAGGCCTGTTTGCGTCGGTCCGCCGGATCTTGAGGGCGCGGAGCTCCCCACCAGCCCGGGCACGGACAACAACCCCAACAGTGCCCAAGCCCAAGATGCCCAGGCGGCCGACTTTGGCGTGCCCCTCGAAGACCAGCTCGTCCACGCCCAGCGCACCAAGCTGTTTGATTCTAGCCTTTGCCTCGCGAAGGAAGATGCGGGGATAGGTGAGGACCTGTATGTATGGGGTCCTGACCAGTTCGTCGATGTTAACGCGTTCCGACGGCATCGGAAGTGATTTCTCTGATTCCATTTTGCAACCATTTCGCTGCGGAAGCAGCTCGAGTCAGGGGCTCGCCATGCATCACGGAAGCGCTCTTCTTCATGCCGGCTTGAATCTCGCGCGAAGCCCCGGAAGGTCCGGCCCTCCCCCTGATGACATCTTTCAGAAGATCTGAAATGCGCGTGTAGCTCCTTGGTTTCAGCAGCCTAACTCTGGTATCGTCATCGACCCAGACCAGCCTCGACTCCTTCGAGTTAGAACGAATGAAGGCCTCGACGTCTTCCTTCCGATCGACCGTCGGGCCAATCCTCTGTTCAATGGGCGGGAGCTCCCAGATTTCAGGGATCAAGAGGATGGCACTCCTGTCCGAATTGTTGGACGCCGCCATGGACCTGGCGACCTTGAACCCGTGGATTTCGACGTGCCTGACCATGTGCTTGGTAGTCTTCCTCAGCTCGCCCCAGAGCGTGTCTTCGCTGAGCCGTTTATGCGAGAAGACGACACCAAAGACCGAACCACGCATCGTTGAGTGAGCTCTACCCGACATGCTTCGGAAGAAGGCCAGGTCGGGGCGCCTTAGAAACTCTCTGGCCGCGAGGACCATCCTGCCGAGGCTTTCCCCAGAAACAGCAGTCCCCAGGTCTCTGCCCACGTCCACCGGGTCTGGGAGGCTGAAAATCCTACCTTCGTTGGAAGGCCTGTACTCCGCGAACCAGCGAAGGACCCCTTCCAGGTTTTTCAACTTCAAGACGAGCACTTCGGCAACGTAGCCGCTGAACCCCTGCCTTTGAATTTCGGCCCCGTACACCCCCAACGCGTTCATGAAAGACTTCAGCATTCTGACATCGGTCTTCATCGATTCTGGGAAACTCTTTACCACTTCCACATGGAAAGGGGACCTATCTGCCGCGCTCTTCCACTTGCCTTTTTTCACGGCGTAACAGGGGACAATGTTGACCCTGACGCCGTCCACTGTCGCCTCGGTGTAAGGGTGCTGGGCGAATTTCTTCCCGCGAGGGTATCCGCGAGTAGCAAGGGCGCCGATCTCAAGTCCAATCCTTTCGAATTCTTCCTCGGGAGTCGAAGGATCAATCTTGACGAAGATGTCCAGGTCGTTGTTGCCTGGTAGCCACGTCCCCTTTGCAAAAGATCCACCGAGCAGTACGCCTCTGGTCTTCGGAAATCTTTTGGCTGCTTTCCTGGTCTTTGTGAGGAGTACTCTTGCAAGGGAGGCTGTCTTCGCAGTTTCCAAAGGCGAAGGAGCCACAAGTCTTTGCGCCTCCGTCATGACACGGGAGAGTCTGTTCAAACCAGGGGATAATCTCCCAGGTCGTTGTATACGGGGCCGCCGGGGGAAAGGACGCTCGACTTCAGTTTAAGGTGGGACAACCTCACCACTCCGAATGGCCTGTCCGAATTGTCCCGCAGAAATTGCTCCAATTGATGGAAGTTACGCCCCGACCTGACTCTCCCCAAAGTGACGTGGGCGCGGAAGGGCCTCTCGTCCCGTTCGCCTATCCCTTCGAGAGAGTCGATTACTTGCTGGGCGAGTGGCGCAACCAGCGCTTCGTGATCGGGAGAGACTCCTGCCCAGACCACCCTGGCCCTCGATGGATTAGGGAATGCACCAGCCCCTCTGACTTCCACGTCGACTGCTTTCAGATGAAGATTTCCAAGCCTTGAGCCGACCTCTGCAACCTGCGATTCGCTGATTTCACCCAAGAATTTCACCGTGAAATGCAGGTTCTGTCTTTCCACAAGTTTGATGTCCGCGCCTGTAGCTCTCAGTTCTTCAACAAACTCGACGAGGGAGTCCAGAGCAGGATTTGAAATCTCCAATGCGACGAAGGCGCGCAACGACATTCAGCTGAGACTAGTTGCTTTAAATTCGCTCTCGGTTCGGCCCGGGGGTCAATAGGTTGCTCCGCATAGTCGCGATCACCGGGATGCCAGGGGCAGGCAAGTCAACGGCGGCCCAAGCCCTCGTGCAGAAGGGGTGGAAGAGAGTGGTCATGGGCGACGTGATTCGCGGGGAGACGAAGAGGAGGGGTCTCGAGCCAGATGCGAAGAACACCGGCTATGTCATGAAACTCCTCAGAAAAGAGCACGGAGACGCAGCGGTCGCTGACCTCTGTCTGAGGGAGATGGAGAAGACGGGCGCCAAGAAGGTCGTGGTAGATGGAATAAGATCTATGGCGGAAGTCGACGAGTTCAGGAAGAAAGCGGATGTTTTGCTAGTCGCGGTTCACGCATCCCCAGCGAGGCGTTTCGAGCTGCTCAAGGACAGAGGGAGGAAGGATGACCCGCTGACCTACGACATGTTCGTTCAGAGGGACAGGAGGGAACTGGGGGTCGGGATAGCAGAGGCGATAGCTCTCGCGGACGAGACAATCTCCAACCAGCATACAACCCCGGACAGGCTGGCGGCAGAGATGGCGGATGTAGTCGGGCGCTGGAAAAATGTCTCAAACTGATTTCAGGGCGAAGACCATTCTCAAAGCGACCATCTCGCCTTCTGAGGACCCCGACAAGGTAGTCGGAGCCCTTGAGAGAATACTCGGGCAATCCACCGGAGATGTATCATTGGGGTCTCGCGCCGTTAGGATCGTGACAGATGACGCGAAGGTGCTACTTCGCATAAGAGACCAGTTGAGGGACAGGCACGTAAGGTCGGCGGCAAGAAGGCGGCTTCTGCTCAATCGGGAAAAGAACTCGACCTGGCTGATGCTCAACAGACAAGCTGCCACGACCGGGGTCTTGGTAGTCTGTGGGAGCCCCGAGGAATCGCCGCTGGGCCCGATCTACTTGACGATCGAATCGGAAAGGCTCGACGACGTCATAGATTGGCTGACTTCCTACTCGGAAGGATAATCGACGTCGAGGGTAAGCCCGTCAGCCGCTGCCCAAGTGTTGGGGAAAAACTTCCGCGCCTCCCTCACCAGGACCAATGGGCTCGTGTAGCGGGCACTGAAATGAGTTAGGACCAGCCGCCTGACTCGGGCCTTGCTCGCCATCTGGGCAGCTTCGACGCATGTGCTATGCATCCTCTCCAAAGCCCTGTCTTTGTCCTTGGCGCTGAAGGTCGAATCGAATATCAGGAGATCGCACCCGGAGAAGAAACGGGCGAGTCTTGGGGACGGGCGGGTGTCGCCGGAGTAGCCGATTTTCCTCCCCATCCTTGTTGGGCCAGTTACCAGAGCGGGTTCGATGGTCCTGCCATCAACTTCGACGGGCCGGCCCTTCTGGAGTTTGGACCACAGTTTTCCCTCAGGGATGCCGAGTTTCTTCGCTTTTTCTGGATAGAATACACCCGGTCTTGCTCGCTCTTCGACGACGTAGGCGTAAGCCTCGACAGAATGAATGGCCTTCGCAGCCCGGACCCTGAAACCTTCCGTGCGCAAAAGTGCCCCGGGTTTCGCTTGTGTGAACCTGATTGGGAATGTAAGCCCGATGTGCAACAGGTCCGACGTGACCTTGAGCCACTTGAGGAGCTTCGGTGGCCCGACGATGTCGAGGGGTTTCCTCCTTTGGGCCAGGCTCATTGTTTGGAGGAGTCCAAGTAGTCCCGTTACATGGTCTCCGTGTAGGTGCGTGACAAGGATGGTCATGTCCTTTCCAAGCCCTATCCCGAGCGCCAAGACCTGGCGCTGGACCCCTTCACCACAGTCCATCAGAATCACCTCCCCTTCCCGTTTGAGTGCTATGGCGGGGAGACCCCTGTCCTTGGTCGGAGCGGCGGAACTCGTCCCAAGGAATGTGACTGAAAGCTTGGCCGACTCTATCTCCTCCTCAGGACCGTGATTGTTCTTGTCAGTCGCTTATGAACGTGAAGATTGTGTTCTTCCTCGACCTCCAGCTCCGAGGTGCTGTTCACACCGACACTCTGGGGATGCATGAGGACCAGCATCGAGCCTTTCTTCAGGGCATTCGAAAGTGAGATGAGGGCCAAGTCGATGATCTCTTGAATGCCGCGACCGCGAGTGCTGGATGCCCTTCCATAGGGGATGTCAGTGGCGATGGCGTCCACTTTCGTGATGGGCGATATGGCCGAGTCCACCCGCATGACCCCCAGCCAGTCTTGACCAAAGTGTTTCATGTTGGCGAGGGAACCTCTCGTCATCTTTTCGGAGAGGTCCGAGGCCAATACCCGGGCCCCGATGATTGATGCTTCTATAGCGAGACTCCCAGTCCCAGCGAATGGGTCGAGAAAAGATTCATCCTTCTTGCACCGGCTTAAATTTACCAGGGCCCGAGAAAGTTTTGGGAAAATCGCAGAGGGGTGGAAGAATGGGCGGCTACGCGGGCGTCGGTGGGACCATCCCTGTTTCATGGATAAAGGTGCTGAGACGGACAAGTATTCCCTTTCACTGCGGACGAGCGTCAGCTCCCGCTCCGGGTTGCGAAGGTCCACGACGGCGTCGATCCCTCGCAGGTAATCCTCAGGGTCGGGAGGGGCCATGCCATCGACCAGGTCGAAACATCTGAATCGAACGCGAAGGCCGCGCAGGATGTCGCGTGCTTCAGCTGCATCCATGAACATTGGACCCACGCGTCTCGCGAAGGCGATACGCGAACCAATGAGGAAAGGGTCGGCGGTTGAGTCTGCTATCAGTACCTTCGGCTCTGGGGCCTCGAAACTAGAGCTGACATCGTAAGAAAGGAAGAGCGCCTTGGCTTCCGCCGTCGGTATGCTGGTCCTTTCGCCCGAGAGTAGAACGAATGTCTTATTCTTCAAGAGTTCTGAGATGGGACGCAAGGGCCTCAGAGACGTCGACCTTGCTGAATTTGCCCGGGATGGTGTTCGTGCATACGATCGAATTCACTGAGGCCTTCTCCAACTTTTGCAGGGCGTCCCCGACGAACAGTCCATGGACACAGACGGCCAGAGCCTTCTTAGCCCCCTGCTTGAGTACGGCTTCCGAGGCCGCCTTGACAGTCCCCCCAGTGCTGATTATGTCGTCTAATATTACGACCTCCTTTCCTTGGACGTCGAGCCTAGCATCCCCAATGCTCACGTCCCCGCTTGTCTTGTCTCTGGTTTTCTTGAGCTGCAAGAACTTGGCTCCGTAGAGCTGCGCGAACGCCTCCGTCCTCTTCGACCCGCCGAAATCGGGAGAAATGACCACCGGGTCTTTCAGGTCCAATTTCTCTTTCGCGTATTCGACAAGACTTGGTATGGCAGAAACGCTGTAGACTGGGAAAGAGAAGAGGGCTAGGCCTTCAGCCGAGTGTATGTCGACGGTGACCAGTCTACGCACCCCGGCGTGGCGCATGAGATGGGCCAGGAAGCCAAGCGAGACCCCCTCTCCGGGGAGGAACTCTTTGTCTTGCCTGGCATAGGCGAGGTAAGGGACGACCGCCGTCACCTTTGCGCCCTGCTCGCTCAGTTGATGAGAAGCCAAAAGAAGCTGGAAGATGTGCTGGTCCACTGGCGGATATGTAGACTGGACAACAAAGACGCTCTTCCCGGCGACCTTGTCGCTGTTGGTGAACTTCGACTCCCCGTCCGGGAAGACCTTGAACTCGGCGTCAAGAAGGCGAAATCCGAGCTTTTCGGCCAAGGACCGTCCCAGCTCCTCAGAAGCAGGGCCCGCGAGGACCAGCTTTTCGGCCACTTGTCGCTCGTTTCCGCCTCGCCCACGGTCGCTATTTAACAAGTTGCGGGGAAATTATGATTCGCCCCTTCCGAGGGAAAGCGTTAAGGAGACGAGGAGGGGGAAGGGGAACGAAATCGGTTGGACCAAATCTGCCCCGAGTGCCATGTTGGAATAATGTTGTACGACGCGCCAACAAAGCGGTACGGGTGCAAGAATTGTGGAGCATTCCTTACCAGAGACCAGCTTTCAGATGCGAGATTCAAGGCCAAGACTCCTGAAGAGGATGAGAGACGCAAGCGCTCTCGACAGCAAGCCGACTATCTTGAATGGTGGCTTAGCGGAAATAAAGAGAAGTAGCTAGTCAGCTCTGGAGGCGCGCTCCCCGTTCGGGCGCCTAGCGGAGCCTGTGCCTGAAGTAACTATCGAGGACAACCCTGGTGCCGTCTGTGGTCTTCAACCGCTTCGTTTGAGGGTCGCTGAACCACCCTGCGGCCGAAGACTCCTGGTTCAGCCTGAGCCTCCCGCTTGTCGGTCTGGCAAGGTAGTCGACGAGGATGTAGTGGTACTCGATCCTTGATTTGGCATCTGTGTGAAGGTCGGTCTGCACGTCGAGCAACGCTTCGATTTTCACTTTCAGCCCGGTCTCCTCCAATATCTCTCTGACAGCCGCATCCTGGACCTTCTCCCCCAGCTCCACGAGACCCCCCGGAAGTGCCCACTTGCTCTGGTTCGGAGGATATCTGCGCCTGACGAGGAGGACCTTCGGGCCGCGGTGAACCACGGCGCCGGCGCCCACAAGCGGTCTAGTCGGGTACTTCCTGCGGGCCTTCATTGGGTGTCGAAATTGCTCGCACTCGTTTTAAGCGTGCCTCGAGAGCGGCTTGACATGGTCAGGGTCGAGATGCTGGCGGTGGGGAAGGAGCTCCTCATCGGCAGGACCCTGAACACCAACGCCCATTGGCTGGGGAAGAGAATGGCCCGAATGGGCTCCATGCTCAAGATGGTCACCACAGTGGACGACGACCTAAACGAAATTTCCTCAGCACTGAAGAGCGCTCTCGGGAGGTCCCCTGAGTTCTTGGTTGTTGTCGGCGGACTTGGGCCTACTCCGGATGACATGACCCTCGAAGCGATTGCTGCTGGACTGGGAGTCGGGATGAGACAAAGCGGAGCCGCGCTCAGGCTGATCAAGGAGCACTATGCAAAGAGAGGTCTAGGATCAGTGGAGCTGACGCCTGCGAGGAAAAAGATGGCTCGGCTACCGTTGGGAGCAGAACCTCTCCTCAATGTGGCGGGGACCGCACCTGGTGTAAGGCTTATGGTCGGACGCACGGCAGTCTACTGCCTCCCCGGGGTTCCGGTGGAGATGCGAGACATTTTCCGAAGGTCAATAGAGCCTGAAGTCAAGAAGAAGATAGGGAAGCTTCACAGAAAGTACCTGACCCTCAAACTCGAGGGGGTGTTTGAGTCTACGCTGGCTCCAATCATCGGGGAGGAACTTCGCCGATATCCCGGCGCCTACATCAAGTCCCACCCGAGAGGGATAAGGGAGGGAGTTTCGCGAATCGAGTTGGACATAGCGGTCGTGGGAGAGGACTCCAGGCGGACGGACCGGACCGCAGTGGAGATAGCCAAAGATATGGAATCCGCCGTTGGAAAGGTCGGCGGAACCGTACGGTCGACCCCGGGATTAGGAGGATAGTGAGGCCATTGTTGACATGAACCTGGTATTCGTTGCAGGCACGGCAGGCTCGGGGAAATCGCTTCTAACTGCGGCACTGAAGAATTGGTACGTGAACAGAGGCGAAGATGCCATCGCTGTGAACCTCGACCCGGGCGTGGTGGATCTCCCCTATGACCCGGATGTGGACATCCGAGAAAGGATCCAGCTCCAGGAGGTCATGGAGGACTATGGGCTCGGCCCGAACGGTGCTCTGATCCTTGCCGCTGACCTTGTGGCGACGAAGATCGGTGACCTACAGGAGGAGATCGATTCCCACAGGGCTGAGAACGTGATTGTAGACACCCCTGGCCAGACGGAGCTCTTCGCGTTCAGGGAAAGCGGGGGGTTCATCGTAAGCGAGATGAGAGCCGACTCCAAGATCCTATTGTTCCTCATCGACCCCCTCCTCGCAAGCACGCCCGCGAACTTCCTCTCCCTCGCCTTGCTTTCCGCCTCTGTGGGGCTGAGGCTCAACATACCGAAGATCAACGTCCTGACCAAGCGGGACATCGCCAGGGACGGAGTCAAGAGGATAACAGAATGGAGCAGGGACACGAAAGTCTTCGAAGATGCCCTGGCCGGGACCAAAGACGGGGAGCAGTACTCTTTGTATTCCGAGTTGTTCAGGAGCATAAAGCGGCTCTCCTTTGGAACTGACCTCTATCCAGTTTCTTCGACGACCCTCGACGGGATGATCGCCCTCGTCGGAGAGATGGCCAGGATAGCCAGAGGGGGCGAGGAGTTCACGGAGTGACACCGGCGAGGAAGGATTGGACGACGCGCGCGAGCGCCTCGGGCTTCTCCAGGGGGAGCATGTGCCCTGAGTCTTTTATGAAATACAGCTCCGAGCCCAGGATATTCGCGTTCAGGTAGTGCGACCATTTCGGAGGGGTCATCCTGTCCTTGTCTCCGCATACAATTAGTGTCTTTGTCTCGATCCGTCGGAGGTCGGGCCTGACATCGAAGTTCTGGCACGCGAGGTAGTCGTTCAGAAAGACTTCCAAATTGGAGATCGAAAGAGAAGCTCGGGCCTCCCTCCCCAGGCTGAGGTCCAACGAATTGAAACTACGTGGAGTTATGAGCTGCTCCACGGCCCTGAGGGGCTGGCCTCGGAGGCCGTCCAAGATCAAAGGGTCGACTCCCAGCTTTGCTCCAGTGCTCGCAAGAATCAGGCCTCCGAGATCGCCCGGATGCGAAAGTGCCAGGGCGAGTGCGACGGCGCCCCCCATCGAGTGGCCGCAGACCACCGGCCTTTCGATCCCGCGGTCGGCGATGAATTCGGACACTGCCTTGGCATAGTCATCTACCGTTTTGCAGGCTATTTCCCCTGCAGGGTGTCCGGGGAGATCTACGGCGAGAGCCAGAGAGCCCCCCGACAGGTAGCTTAGCGTCCTCTTCCATAGGAGGCTGTTCCCTCCGGCGCCATGGACGAAAATCACGGGGTTGGGTGCTTCGTGTGATATGAAGTCGAGCACTCGTCCTAGGGTTGGGCCACGGAATTTAATTGTGACGCGAGGTCATTTTTGGGGACAGGCATAAATCGGTGCGGTGGGCGCGGACTCAGAAGGACATGGCCAAACAGACTGAAGCGCTTAGGAAGTTAATCGATGGAGAGAGTATTGTTGTTGCGCCGGGGGTCTTCAGTCCTGCAGTGGCGAAGGTCGCCGAGAAAGTGGGGTTCAAGGCCCTTTACTTCTCCGGGGCTGGATTCTCAAGCCTCCTCGCTCTTCCTGACTTGGGGATTACTACGCTGACCGAGGTGGCGGGGGCGGCACGTCAGGTTACTTCCAAAGTGAACGTCCCGCTAATCGTGGACGCTGACACGGGGTTCGGCGAAGCCTTGAACGTCGCTCGGACCATGGAGGAGATGAAGTTGGCGGGGGCTGCGGCCATTCACATCGAGGATCAGATATTGCCAAAGCGGTGTGGCCACCTCGAGGGGAAAGAGCTGGTCGACGCGGACGAGATGATAAAGAAACTGATCAGTGCGAAGGAGGCGGCAGGGAAGGAATTGATGATCATCGCTCGGACCGACGCAAGGTCAGTGGAAGGAATTGATTCAGCTTTGGAACGGGCCCGTGCCTACTCGAAGGCAGGCGCTGACCTGATATTCCCTGAGGCGCTGGAGAGCAAGGAAGAATTCAGTGAGTTCAGAAAGAAGGTGAGCCTGCCGCTGATGGCCAACATGACTGAGTTCGGAAAGACCCCCTACATGACCGTCAAAGAGTTCGATGATCTAGGGTATGATATTGTGATCTTCCCAGTCACTGCGTTCAGGGCGATGGTCAAGACTATAAAGGACACTCTTACACGACTAATGGCCGAGGGGACCCAACAAGGATTCCTTGGGTCTCTCATGCCCAGGGAGGAATTCTACGAACTGATAGACTACCATAGGTTCGACGAAGCAGACAAGAAGGCGATGGAGGCAGCGAAGCGCCTCCGGCGGAGCTCTAGATGACCAGCGTCCCCCAGCACCTCAGGGTGCCCAAGGGGCTAGCAGGGGTGTCTGTGACTGACACAAAAATCTCAAAGAGCGAAGCTGACGGATCCCTGCTCTATCGAGGATATCCAATTTCAGAGTTGGCCGCCAAGGCCGGCTTCGAGGAGACCGCATTCTTGGTCCTCAACGGATCATTCCCAAGGAAGGAGGAACTGGAGGAGTTCACTCATGAGTTGCGGGAAAGAGCCCGCGTGAAAGACAATGTCTTTGGAATTATGAAAGAACTCGGCAAGGAGGCACACCCAATCGACGCGCTTAGGACGGCGGTTTCTTCACTCGGAAGCATAGACAGAGAGGAGACCGTTGATGGAAAGCAGCTGTCTTTGGAGTCGAAGATATCTGTTCTCGCAGCGAATTGCAACAGAGTCCCTCGTGGTGAGCGTCAGCTAGAATCAGACAGGAGATTGAAATTCTCAGACAACTTACTTCGGATGCTGACCAATAAAGAAGGGAGCGAATACGAGAAGTGGGTCTTCGAGAGGGTACTGATATTCTATATGGAGCACGACATGAACGCGTCGACGTTTACTGTCCGGGTCGTGGCTTCAACATTGGCTGACCCCTACGCGGCAGCGACGGCGGGGCTAGCGGCTCTGAAGGGTCCCCTCCATGGGGGAGCCAACGAGGAGGCGATGAAGATGCTTCTCGAAGTGCGAGAGCCGTCCAGGGGCGCGGAGTATGTGGACAGAGCGCTCAAAGAAGGGAAGAAGGTGATAGGCTTCGGTCACAGAGTCTACAAGGACTTCGACCCTAGGGCAAGGCTGTGCAAGGAGTATCTCAAAGAAATCCTCGCCAGGAAAGGTGAAGACGACAGGCTTTACCGCCTTTGTGACGCGATAGAGAGCGCCATGTGGGAAAGAAAGAAGATACCGCCGAACCTCGATTACTACGCTGCGCCCATCTTCTATCTTCTCGGCATCGAGGTCCCGCTCTTCACCCCGATCTTCGCCGCGAGCAGAACATTCGGATGGATGGCGCACTATAACGAGCAGGTCGAGGATAACAAGTTGATCAGGCCCGATGCGACGTACGTGGGGCCATCGGACCTTAGGTACCCCCCAATCGAACGAAGGTAGGCCCTACTTCTCCAACTTCGCGGCGGCAGCTTCGACGGTCATTTTCCCGGCAAGAACCTGCTTTGCGAGCGCGTCGGCGCGAACGTCTGACGCCTTTGCGAACTTCTGCATTGCCGAGGCCCTCGCTGTCTCGACAATCATTCCTTTGATGCTCTTCAGTCTGAGGTCTTGATTGCCTTTTGTGAACCTCGAACGGACGGATTCGATGGCGCCTTCGAGTTTGTCGATTCCTTCTCCTGAGAGGCCTGAAACCTTGAGGACCACGGGGGTGCGCGAGCTCCCTCTGAAGAGTCCAAGAAGGCTTACCATCATTGCATCCGATCCCGTCAAGTCTGACTTGTTGACCACATAGACGTCTCCTACTTCCATCAGGCCTGCCTTTGATACCTGGATGTCGTCGCCCAGGCCTGGCATAAGCACCACAACGACGGCATGGGATACCCCGACCACTTCTATGTCAGATTGGCCGATGCCGACGGTCTCCAAGAGCACCAGGTCGAACCCAGCGGCATCCAACAGTCGAATGACTTGCGACGTGGCCCTCGACAGGCCCCCCGTCCAGCCCCTTGACGCCATGCTCCTGATGAAGACATCTTTGTCGCCAGTGTGTCCAGTCATCCTGATTCTGTCTCCGAGAAGGGCGCCCCCGGTGATCGGGCTCGTCGGGTCGACTGCGATAACGCCGACTCTGAGCCCTTTCCCTCGAAAGGAGCTGATTAGCCTGTCAACCAGGGTGCTTTTCCCCGTCCCCGGAGGACCTGTCACTCCGACGATGAACGCCTTGCCTGGGGGTTTGAGAAGAGCCAGAAGCTTTGAGGCGCGGACGGGGTCGTTTTCTGCGAGGGAAATCCCCTTTGCCAGGGCGACTCTGTCCCCCTTTCGCAGACGTGAAGCGAGCTGAGAGAGTCTCAATGCTATGGGCGTCCCGTCCGTCGAGGGTTTCTTATGGGTTAGAGGCATGATTTATTTCTCGGCTGTTGCGCCATGTTCGCATATTGCTTAGAGGTGGTCGAGATGCCTACTGGAAGAGGAAAACCCGGGAGGTAGTCGAAAGGCGGGCTGAGGCCGGGTCGCTCTACGACAAGAAGGCGGTCAACGATATGCGAAAGGGAGTGAAGCAGTGGCAAAAACAAGTCTATGGAGAGTGGACACAGAAGTTCCCTCAGGCACGCCAAGAATTCCAGACCTCCACCGGGATTCCGGTGAAGCCACTCTACACGCCTGCAGACGTGGCGGATGCGGATTATTCCGACCAAGGATACCCTGGTGTCTTCCCGTACTTCAGGGGAGTACACCCTACCATGTACAGGGGGAAGCCCTGGACTATGAGGATGTTCTCTGGCTACGGGACGCCAGAGGACACCAACAGGAGACTGAAGCTACTCCTGGAGCACGGCGAAACTGGACTGAGCATTGCCTTCGACATGCCTACGCTCTACGGATACGACTGCGACCATCCTAGGGCCCAAGGAGAGGTGGGGAGGTGCGGTGTCAACGTTTCTTCTTTGAAGGATATGCAGGTCATTTTCGATGGTATTCCGCTTGAGAAAGTCAGCACCTCGATGACTATCAACGCCCCCGCCACCGTCCTGACCTGCATGTACGCCGGGGTCGCGAAAAAACAGGGTGTCCCTTTGGCAAGGTTAAGGGGGACAGTCCAGGCTGACATGCTCAAGGAATACATCGCTCAGAAGGAATGGGTCTATCCCCCGGAGGCGCACCTCAGGCTTGTGAGGGACCTGATGGTTTTCTGCACCAAGGAGATGCCACTATGGAACTACATCAGCATAAGTGGCTACCACATACGAGAAGCCGGGTCGAGTGCCGCCCAGGAGCTCGCTTTCACTCTTGCCGATGGGTTCGGCTATGTCGAGCTAGGACTCGAGGCGGGGTTGAAGATAGAGCAGTTTGCCCCCCGTTTAAGCTTCTTCTTCAATTCGACCATGGACTTCTTTGAGGAGATAGCGAAGTTCAGGGCAGCTCGCAGGATCTGGGCCAGTGTCCTGAGCGAGAAGTACGGAGTGAAGGACAAGAGAAGTCTGTTGATGAGGTTCCACACGCAGACCTCTGGAGCGTCGCTGACTTGGCAGCAGCCGCTCAACAACATTGTAAGGACTGCGATCGAGGCGCTTGCTGCGGTTCTTGGCGGGACACAGTCTCTCCACACCAACTCCTACGACGAGGCCTGGGCCCTCCCGACTGAACAAGCGGTTGAAGTGGCGCTCAGGACGCAACAAATCATCGCTGAAGAAACGGGAGTACCCAACACCATAGACCCGTTGGGAGGGTCGTACTATGTGGAGTGGCTAACGGAGCAGATGGAGGAGGAGGCCTACAAGTATTTCGACAGAATTGAGTCGGCTGGGGGGCTATTGAAGGCAATCAAGACAGGATACCTTCAGAGGGAAATCGCTGAAAACTCATACAGGCTCTCCAAGCGGGTCGAAGAAGGAAAGGACTCCATTGTGGGGGTCAACAAATATTCGAAGCCCGAGAAGAAGCCCATAGAAACCCTGAAGATAAATTCGAGGGCACAGAGGAGCCAAGTGAAAAGACTGGCATCCATAAAGAACAACAGAAACAGCACCAAGGTGGCAACTTCACTCGCGAAATTGGGAAAGGCGTTTGAAAACGAAGATGCAGACTCGATCTATCCGATGATGGACGCTGTGATGCAGTACGCGACGCTTGGGGAGATCGTTGATGAAGGGCGCAAAGTATTCGGGGTCTGGACCGAGCCGATGATACTCTGACAAACTAGCTACAGATTTCATGCTAACACGGGCTGTCCGAGTTGTGTGGTAACGGGCAAAGGTTAAGGCCACAGCCTCGCGCAGCGTAAATCGGATTGCCGAAGCAGATTGCGAGGACTGAAAGAAAGATTCGGGTGCTGGTGGCTAAGCCGGGGCTGGACGGGCACGACAGAGGGGCGTTGGTCCTCGCCAGGGCTTTCAGAGATGCCGGAATGGAAGTCATATACAGCGGGCTCCTGCCTTCCCCAGAACAGGTGGCGCAGATGGCCATAGACGAGGACGTCGATGTCGTAGCGCTTTCGCTCCTTAACGGCGCGCACATGACAGCGTTTCCCAAGGTCAAGCGTCTGCTTGAGAAGCGGGGGGGAGGGGACATTGTTGTCGTCGGGGGCGGGATTATTCCCGAAGAGGACAAACCAAAGCTGATCAAACTCGGGATAACTGGTTTGTTCGGTCCCGGAAGCTCGTTCGCTGAAGTGGTGCAACACGTAAGAGAGAGGGTCAGCAAGGAACGCTGGAAGCGATGAGGACATGTTAGAACAGGACGAGTTCACGAGCCTTTCGAAAATGAACTTCGACGTGTCGGAGGAGCAGGCCCTGGTCCTGGACCAGGTCGATAGAGTGTGCAAAGAGTTCAGGTCAATAGAAGATAGGTTCTACCTTGAGCACAAGGTGAACGACCAACTAAGGTCGACCTTTGGGAAGGCACGCCTGTTGGGCCTCCCAGTTTCGAGGAAATATGGGGATGGGCAGGGGGCCGACTTGGTGACCTACGCCTTGGCGATAGAGAGGATAGGAAGAGAGGGAACGGGACCCAGGACGTTCTTCTCGGTTCACATGGCGCTGGGAGAGATGACAATTCAGCGTTGGGGGAACGAGGAACAGAAGCAACGAATCCTTCCCCCGGCCACGAGAGGAGACTGCGTCCTTGCGTTCGGACTGACAGAGCCGAGTGCCGGGAGCGACCCGGCGGCCCTATCCACCTACTTCGAGGAAAAGGAGGGGAAGTTCCTCCTGACTGGGCAGAAGATGTGGATTTCGCTCGGTTCGACGGCGAAGTATGTCCTCATTTTCGCCTATCCGAAGGGGAAGCGCGAAGCCATGTGCAGTTTTCTGGTTGACACCGAGAGCTCAGGGTTCAGAGCCGAATTGATCCAGCACAAACTTGGACTTCCTACCGCTGATACGTCGACCCTCTACTTGGAGAAGGTCGAGGTTCCGAAGGAGGATATGCTCGGACCAAGGGGAAAAGGCATGGCTGTCGCGCTGTCGGGGCTCATGAACGGAAGGCTGAGTGTTGCGGCCGGATGCGTCGGGGTGATGCAGGACTGTCTCGACGAGGCTGTCAAATACGCAGGGGTCAGGTTCCAGCACGGAAAACTAATCGGGAAACATCAGCTGGTACAGAGACACATAGGCCTCATCTCCACCAACCTGGAGGCGGCAAGGCTCCTTGTCATGAACGCCGCGTTCATCAAACAGAAGTACGAAAGGGATCCCACCAACAGCGAGCTAAGAGAGGCCACCGACCTGGCAATCTCAAAGGCGAAGTACTTCGCAGCGAACGCCTCCTTTGACGCTGCCAACAGAGCCGTGCAGGTCTTCGGAGCCAACGGCTATTCGCTTGAGAACAGGCCGGCCAGACACCTGGTAGACACCAGAGTCACGATGATCTACGAGGGAGCGAACGAAATCATGGAACAGAAGATCGCACTTGGGTCCCTAGGGAAGGGCTTCGAAGCCTACTCCTAACGGGAACTTATGGTGGCCCCGTTGAAACGAAGGTCGGTTCTCGCAGTTCTTCTGTTAGGGATCATCGTTGTGTCATCCTTCTCTTACTACGAAGTATACTATGCTAAGCCCTCATGCCAGGTTATTCCCGCCGGGAGCATGGCAAAAAGTCAGGCGACGAAGCTCCAATTTGGGGCCGTGACCGAATACGGGCTTCCGAGTCCGGACAGATGGCCCAACGCTGTAACAACTGAACCTGGTGGTTCAGTCTGGTTCGCGGAGGAGGGAGTTCCAGGGGTCGCCCACTTTTTCCCGAGCAATGGGACTGTCGTCGAGTATGCCTGGTCCGGCCCATCTGTCTTGAAGTCTCCCCACTGCACTCCCACCGCCAGTTCAGGGATCACTTTGTGGAACGGGCGGGTCTGGGCCTCGGACCAGTACAGCAATTTGCTGGTGGGAATCAGCCCAAGCGGAGGGACGTCTATCTCCGTCAACACGACTGGCAAGGCGGACTACCCTTACTGGCTCGCGGTTGGTCCTGAAGGCTCCCTCTGGTTCACGTCTGCAAACACACCAGCGAAGCTAGGGAGGATCTCCACGGACATGACCCTGACGATTGTGAGCTTGGCGGGGCTGGGTTCAGATGAGCCTTTGCAGCTAGGTTTTGTGAATTCGACGCTTGCATTTCTTTCTACAATAAATCAGTCGACCAACACTACGACTCATTCCTGCGTTTGCAACGGCCATATCTACTCGTTCAACCCTTCGTTGACATCGACGACGATCACTCCTCTTCTTGTGAGCTATGGGTTCAAACTTCTGCTTCCCATCAGCGCGTCATACTCGAGCGGGAGCCTTTGGGTGACGCAGCATGGTGCGTCAAATGTTGTCCGATACGACACTGGTGCGAAATCATGGACAATTTACCCTACGTCCAAAGTGCCGTGGTCGCCCATCAACCCCGCGTATGTAATTGAAGCAACCCAAAGGGGCATCTGGTTCAACGAGCACTACGCCAACAAGATTTCACTATTGAACCCGGGGACGGGAACGCTGACCGAGTACAGCGAGTCGAACCCGCCTGCGTCCAATTACACAGACATACAAAATGACCTCTCCATTGCCGCGACTGACGAGGGTCTCTGGTTCACGTCGTTATCGGGCAACTACTTAGGGTTCGTAAGCTCTAGCTACGACCCGGGAATTCATGTTGGAGTTTCAGGGACGAATTCCGCTACGATAGCTCCTGGTGGGAACGCTTCATTCGCGGTGAATGTCACCGGTAGCTGGTCCGGTCCAGTGGCGGTTGCCGCCACGGATTCGGAGGTTGGTTCATCAAAACCCAATTTGATTCATGTTATCCCGAGTGTTTCCTCAATTCCTGTTGGGGGATCCCCTTACAGCCTAAGAGTGAAGATCGTCGCAGACCAGAAAATCCAAGCGGGTAGCTACACGATCGCCGTCACTTTGACAAATGGAGGGATCCAGCAGACGGCGTATTTCTTCGTCGTTGTGAAGTAGGAGGCTACTCGTGCCCGTGATGATGCGACAACATGAGGTTGTAATCATCAACTTCGTACATGCTGGACAGGGCCCTCTGAACCACCTCGTTAAGGGCCGGGTGGATGTACATCGCGCGCCTGAGGTCCCGGGGTCCTTGGTCCCCGGTGTACATGGCGTTGACCAGTTCCTGAATCAGCATTGAAGCGTAGGGACCTGCGATGTGTGCCCCCACTATACGCTCGGTCTCTTTCTCGAGAATCACTTTGACGAAGTAGTCCTTGGCGGCCATCGCTTCTCCTTTGGCCGTGTCTTCGTATTTGTAGAAACCAATCAGGACGCCTTCCTTGCCAAACTTCTGCACAGCTTCGCCTTCCTTCATTCCCACACCTGCGGCTTCTGGATAGGTAAAGACCGCGTGAGGGACAGCGTGATAGTCGACCTTGACTTTCTGCTTCAGGACGGCGTTGTAGTACACGACCTCGGACTCATAGTTGGCCACATGTTTGAACATGAACCTCCCGTCGGCGTCCCCCATTGCCCAAACCCCAGGCTGAGATGTCTGGAGATACTCGTCCACTTTGATCCAGCCACGTTCGTCAGTCTTGATACCTCCCCTCTCGGGGTGCAGGATCCCACTCGTCGGCCCTCGTCCCGTCGCGACCAAGATTTCCTCTGCTGCAATCTCCTCCGTCTTTCCTGACCTCCTGTCTGATGCCAACAGCCTTTTCAGACCCCCCGAAGTCCTTGCCTCGCGTACTTCCTTGTTGGTGAGAATCGTAATGTGGCGACCGAGCTCGGTCCTGAGCACCTCTGACACCTCTGGTTCTTCCTCGGGGACGAACTGAGGGTTGCGGCCGACGATAGTCACGCGAGAACCCATCGCTGAAAGGAAGTGGCCCAGCTCAGCTGCAATGTACCCACCTCCAATGACGGCAACGCTCTTTGGGAGCTCCTTGAGCTTCAAGGCTTCGTCGCTGGTTAGGAAACCAGTTTCTGCCAGGCCCTTTACAGTCGGTATGATGGTTTGAGAACCAATACAGAGAAAGATCAACTTCGAGGTTATTGTCTCGTCGCCGACCTTCAATGTGTAGGGCGAAACGAACTCAGCGGCCTCGTGGAAATAGTCGATGTTCTCAGAGGACGAAAGCCCACGCCTTATGGAGTCGATGTCCTTGTCGATGAGTGACCTCATCCTCGTCATTATTTGAGCGAAGTCGATGGACGCTATCTCCGTCGCGATGCCGAACTCACGGGCCTTTTCTGTGAGTCTCACAAGCTCAGCGGGATAGAGGAGAATTTTGGAAGGGATGCATCCCCGCGTCAGACAGATGCCCCCGGGTTCGTCCTTGTCGATGACAGCTACCTTCATGTTCGGATTTTCCCTCATCATCGGGTCGACGATGTTCATGGCCGAACCCGTACCGATGACGATCAGATCGTAACTCTTCGTGTTCTCCGCCCAGCCTCCGCCCTTCTATAAACGACTACAACTTAACCCAAAATGGCTAGGAAGAGGAGGAACGCTGCGACTACAAGGACGCTGGCGACCACCCCCTTCAGAATTGATTCGAGCCTTGGCACGACGGGGGAGGCCCACTCGCCCGGATCCTTCTTCATGACCTTGTACGGCCTGGAGGCGTTTATCTCGATGAAGGCGGTGAAGAATCCGAACAACCCACCGGCCAGAGCTGTCAGGTTGATCAGACCGGTTTGGACCGCGAAGCCCACCAACACCGGGAGGAACCCCCAGGAAAATGCGAACCAAGTGTTGGTGTGAAATCTCCCGCCGAAGAGTTCGAGGTTGTATGCGAGGAGGAAGAAGAGTTCAATGACCCCCACAGGGAGGAGGAGGGGAGCGAAAGTTAGGGCATAGTACAGGCCCAAGGCGAGCGCGGGAATGAGACCCGCAATGGCGAGAGCGAGCAGTTGTCGTTTAGAAAGGAAATCCCCCCAAGGCTTGTTTGGAGCCATTGCGTCAAGCGAATGCGCGGAAACACCCACAGCGAGCAGGTAGACTATCGCCATCCCCACCATCCTGTCAAAGTGGACAGGGTGAGCAAGAAGAGAGCCAATCAGTACGTAGCTTGCGTTCATTAGAGAGTACGGGAAAAAGCTGAGCCCGACGAGGAGCCTGAAGCGCCTGGGACCGAAGTCGGGCACCCACCATTCGTTCTTGCGGGTCTCTTCATTGCCGGGCAAACGTCGGACATCTGACTTCATCAACTATTGACCGTTTCGAGATCGGAGACAGGGATAAGGAGACGGACGTAACGAGTCTAGCGTGCGTCACGAGGGTAACCTCAAGTTAAAGGCGACGGCCCTACAGCTTTTCAAAGGACTGGCGAGGTCATATGATTTGACGGTCGACATCGCGACACTATTCCAAGACCGATACTGGAAGAACTGGGTTGCCGAGTGGACGTCAGCTGAGGAGGGGAAGATGGTCCTCGACCTGGGGTGCGGCACCTTGCTCATGGAGGAGCGCCTGCAGCGGCGGGGATACAAGTTCGTCGGCCTCGACCTGACAGAAAAGATGATTAGAATCGGCCAGACAAAGGACATACCCGGCGTGAGACTGCTCGTGAACGGAGATGCGGAGAACCTTCCGTTTCCGGACGGGTCTTTCAGCTCGATTATCAGCTGCTATGTCGTGAAGTACGTAGACCTAAAGAAATTCGCTGAAGAGATTTCTCGTGTCACGAAACCAGGGGCTACTGTAGTCTTGTATGATTTCGTTAGGCCGAGGGGTCCTCTCGCACCCTTTCTAGAGTTGTATGTCCGGGGAGGAATGCGAACGGCCGGTGCCCTTCTAGGGCTCACCAGAAATGACTCCTCATTCACATTCAGCAACCTCCCATCGATCGTGGACGCTTCGGTATGGGACGCAAGGATTGAACAAGTAATGCAATCCAAGGGTTTCAGGACGCGGGCCCTAAGACGGCTCTCCGGCGGCATTGTGTGCGCATATTGCGGTGTGAAACGAGCTTAACGGGATTTGAGCGCTTTACATATCGGGAATTGCTATGGTTCTGACCAAAGGACGATTTCGAGAACATGAAGCTGCAATTCGCCAAATACGACACCCTCTACAAGCATTGTAGGAACAGGCTCGCAAGGAATCTTTCGCTGGTACAATCCAATCGTGCAAGTTGATAGGCACAAAGGAGCGGTCTTTTGGCCCCGTTCCCGTCTACTTCGCCAAGGGCGTCCGGGTCTACGTATCAGGCCTGCTTAGCATAATCATACCCTTCTATCTCGGGACCCTCGGCTACGGGCTCTACATCCAGGGTGTGGTGCTTGTTGCTATTCTTGCGGGGAACGCACTTTCAAACGTGACAGTCACATATCTTGAGGCGCCCCTGGGAAGTAGGCATCTTCTCCAAGTCTTCAGCGCCCTGATGATCGTCTCGGGTGTGACGTTGGCTTTCAGCACTTCTTTAGTCGCCGTTATTGTGGCTTGCATAATCGGCAACATAAGCAACACCGGAACCGAAGCTGGGCCATTCCAGTCCATAGAGGCTGGGGTGCTGCCGGACCTGGCCTCTGAGAGCTCTGCGGTCAAGGTCTTTGGCCGGTACAATTTAGTGGGATACTCCGCCGCGGCTGTCGGGCAGCTTACTTCCTCTGTTCCCGGTCTCGTAGGCAATACGCATGTTTCGTTCCAGGTAATTTTCCTTGCCTTCGCGGTAGTAGGCTTCCTCCTCCTACTTGTTTACAGCAGGATTTTGGGACTCAAAGGTGGATCGCAGACCAGGCCTGGACTAGCGAACCTCGACACACAAGCCCGCAAGGATGTCGTCAACCTCTCGGGGCTGTTCGCTGCGGACGCCTTCGGCGGAGTATTTGTCTCGACTTATCTCCTCTCGATTTGGTTCCACGTGTCCTATGGTCTGGACCTGACATTCCTTGGACCCATTTTCTTCATCGCAAGTGTGGTCGCCGCAGGTTCAACCTACGCAGCATCGGCGATCGCAGAAAGAATCGGTAATCTAAGGACGATGGTCTACACGCACCTGATTTCGAGCACTTTTCTTATCTTGATGGCAGTGGCGGGGTCCCTCCTTTTGGCAACGGCGTTTCTCTTTCTCAGGCAGAGCCTGTCTCAAATGGACGTCCCCACAAGGCAGGCCTTGATGACGGAGATGTTTCAGAGAGACGCGCGGGTGCAGGCATATGCGGTGACGAACACACTCAGGAGCGCAGGGTCGTTCCTCGGAGGCCCGGTCGCTGCGGGAATACTCAACGTCGGTTTTGTCTCGGGCCTTCTGTTTGCCGGCGGTGGGTCGAAGATTCTCTACGACTTGGCGATCTTCGCGAGGTATCGTCGAAGATATCGCTAGTGTTTCTCTCTTGTCCCGAGATTCGGGCTCGACTAGACGCCCTTCAGATATCCGTTGGTCTGGAGCCACTCGGCATGGGCCCTGATGTATCTCCATAGGATGTCGGCCTTGTTGTTGTCGAAGTCCCACGGCGCAATGAGGACGATGTCTCCTTCACGAATCCACATCCTTCGCTTCAGTTTGCCTCTAATCCTACATTGACGAGTTACGCCATCGGCGCACTTCACTATCACCTGGTCGCCGCCCGTCATCTTAATCGCCTTGCCCAGTATCTCTCCCTGCTGTGGCATGACAAGTTCCTTCAGATTTGCCTCGCTCAGAACTTTTCTCTTACCCAACTAGTTTCATCAGACGATGAAATCGGGGCCATATTAAGGACTCGGGGAAAGGCTGACGATTAGTTTCATGATGGTCTGGTCAAAACTATCAGAAAAGTCGCGAGTATTCATAAGTCTCCGTCAAAGTTGAAGCAATCGTGCTTCGAGCCTTCAAGTTTCGAATCTATCCGAAGCCAGATCAGGAGAAGCGGCTCAATCGCTCCCTGTTCCTCCTATGTAATTTGTACAATGACTTGAAGGCCGAAGAAGTGAAAAGATACGCGGAAGAACACAAGTCAACGTCACTTGCCATGTTCAGAAGGTCAGCCCTATCAAAGCGCAAGCAAGAAACGATACTGCAAAGCATCCATAGCCAAGTAGTTCAAAACGTAGGAGATAGGATTCACAGGTCATTTCGCAATTTCTTCGAAGGTCGTTCAAATTTCCCTAGGTGGAAGAAGCAGCCCCGCTACAATTCTCTGACTTACCCTCTATCAGGGTTCAAGCTCGACTCAGCTAGAGGACTCTGGCTATCAAGAGTCGGCTACGTTCGAATCTTCCTCCATCGCCCCTTACGAGGAGACATAAGGCGTCTCACGATAAAACGACAAGCTGATGGGTGGCACGCAATCTTCGTTAGTGAATTAGAGTCACCGGCAAAAACTCCTCCGAAGGAAATTCACCTAGACAGGGTTTGTGGAGCCGACTTGGGGCTGGAAAAATTCGCAGTCCTCAACGATGCTACTGCCTTCGAGTACCCAAGGTTCTTGAGGGAATCGGAAGAGAAGCTCAAGGGCCTTCAGAGCCACTCTGCACGGAAGGTCAAGGGATCGAGACACCAACGCGTCCTTGGAAAAAGACTGGCCAGGATGCATCTACATGTAAGAAGGCAACGACAAGACTTTCAGAGCAAACTGATTCATGAGATTTTCAAAGAGATTGACGTGCTAGTTCTGGAGAAGTTGAGCATCAGAAGCATGAAAAGGAATCACAATCTAGCCAAGGCGATTTCCGATGCGGCGTGGGGCAAGTTCGCTCAGAAGGCAGTGTCAAAAGCAGAATCCCTAGGAAAATACACCATCTTCGTCGACCCTTGGGGGACAAGCCAATGTTGCCATAATTGTCTCAATTGGGTTCCTAAGTCTCTCGGCAACCGGGAACATAAATGCGCCCATTGCGGGGTAGTCATTTCTAGGGACCTCAACTCAGCTCTTCTCATAAAGAGGCTTGGCATCCTTAGCAGCCCGACCCCGGACGGGGTTTGTCACTCGCGGAGCGAAGGCCTCTGCCCTCCCTGAGGGAGATGGCACGCCTGAACAATGAGGCGAGAAGCCGGCGGCTTTAGCCGACGGAGGACGTCACCTGTATCGCCGGAACCTCCGAGGATTGCCCTTCTGTCGCTCCCGGTTTCCATGGCGCCACGGCCTCGCACCCTGGTCCGAGAGTAGGGGCTTTGCTAATTCACGCTTCGCGTCCTCCTGCCTAAGGGGCTTGATCGGGGCCTTGGCCATGGAAGCGATTCTGGCGAAGTCGTGTGCCTCGTCGCTGCTGACGAATGTGTATGACTTTCCAATGTCTCCCGCCCTGGCCGTTCTCCCAACCCTGTGGAAATAGACGGTGGGGTCTTCAGGAACATCGTAATTGACAACGCAATCTACCTGTCTGATGTCAAGGCCTCTGCTAGCCACGTCGGTCGCCACGAGCACGTCCGCCTTCCCGCTCCTAAATAGGCCCATTGAATGGTCCCGTTGGTTCTGTGAAAGGTCTCCGTGGAGGGCGACGACGCTCATGAAGTGCCTTTCGAGCTCGCGCGCTAGCCTCCTCGTTCCATGTCTCGTCCTGCAGAAGACAACCGCGCTCCGCCTGTTCTCCTTCCCAAGTATGTCCAAGAGCAATGGCAGCTTCTTGTCCCTTTCGACCCTTGCATAGAATTGCTCAAGCGTCTCGGCCGAGGGTTCGTTCTCATCCACCATGACCTTGGTTGGGTCGGCCATGTATCTCTGGGAGAGCTGAACAATTGACCTGGGCATGGTGGCGGAAAACAGGCTCATTTGTCTACCACGCGGGATCCTTTCCAAGATGTAATCTACATCTTCGATGAACCCCATATCCAGCATGACGTCCGCTTCGTCAATGACGATGAACTTGACCGAATCAAGATGCAGCGTGCCCCTCTTTAGATGGTCGATGGTCCTCCCCGGAGTCCCAACGACGACGTGAGCGCCTCGTCTTAGGGCGTCGAGCTGAACGTTCATCGACTGCCCACCGTAGATCGTGACAGTCCTGACCTGGGTATAGGCTGCTATCTTCTGCAGCTCCAAAGTGATCTGGACGGCGAGCTCCCTAGTCGGCGCCAGCACGATGGCCTGCACCTTTGGAAGACTTTGGTCGATGGCCTGGACGAGCGGAATGCCGAAGGCGAGCGTCTTCCCTGAGCCTGCCTTGGCCTGTCCAATGAGGTTCTTTCCTTCGAGGAGAGGCCCGATTGCCTGTTCCTGTATTGGGAAGGGCCTCCGGTAGCCGGCGGAGTCCACGCCTTTCTGGACTGAAGGACTCAGTCTCAATTCGCTGAAGCTGTCCATTTTGTTTTTCCTACCACAATATCAGAGCCACCGCATCTGGCAACCGACCGGTGCCGACCGTAATGACACAGAAATTGAAGTGAACTAGGAACCGACTACTCCTCTATTTAAGACTGAAATAGGATGCCGCCTTGTTTAGACCAATTCCGGGCGATTACAGAGAAGCGAATAATTACCGGCTCCGAGGACCAAGACGCCGTGGGGGAAGCTCAGCTCCAGCCCCAGAACGTCCGAAGGGCTTGTCCTGGGTGCGGCGCGAATGAGAGGCTGTATCGAACTCCAAGGGGGCTCCGCTGTGCCGACTGCGTGAAGCAGATGGACTCAGCCGGACTAGGTTTTGGCTAGGCAGGCCGCAGGTACATTTGTCGGTACTCACTCTCAACCTTGCCCTGAACAAATACGCATTCCATTGGTCCTATCCTGAAATCTTGGCCGACGAACAGGGACTTTACGCCAAGAACGAGGTTGAAGTCCGCTGGCGGGATGCTACCCCGAGGGAGTTAGTCAACAAGACCCTCATGTATACCGACCTGCTAAAAGAACGAGAGACTGATGTGTATCATGCCGGCGAATGGACTTGTATCAACCGCGTAGCAAAATCCGCGGGGACCTTGATCATAGCCAAATCTCCCCCCGGCCAAGGAACACTCAACAGCAGCTTTGAGTTGTTCGTCAGAAGCGACTCCCCCGTCCAATCTCCTGCTGACCTCGCAAGGAGACCGGTTGCCATTGAGGAAGGGACGGGATCGCAGTACGCAGCCATCAACGACCTTGAAAGTCTGATTCCACGTGATCAAATCAAGCTCACGCAAGTTGGAGAGCCTCACAAGAGGCTGTTGGCTCTGGTCGATGGTCAAGTAGAAGCGGCGTCCCTGGTCGGGCCCTGGTCCGACATTGGTAAGGCGTTAGGACTGAGGAAGGTGCTTCACTCGGCAAGACAGAACCCAACAACGAGCGTGGTCAGGAGGGACACCGATCCTGAGCTACTTCACCGATACTTCAAAGCCACAAATCAGGCGATAGACCTTATCGGCGAGAGTCCGGAAGCGTTTCGTAAGTCCTACACCTGGCGGGTCGAGGCAATCCTTGAGGAAATGAGCCTTGACGTGCCCGAGGAGACACTGAGGAAGGCAGTTGTCGTCCCCCGTTGGAACAGATGGGAGGAGTATACTGAGGAAGACTTTGCGACGACCTACGAGTGGATGAGGCAGAGAGGCCTAGCCCCTCGTGGACTGGTCCCGAGCGACAAGGTCGCAAACTTTGAGCTGGACGCCTTTTCGTAACGTCAGGGGCGCGGGTTTCCACGATGAGTTGCCTGCCAAGCAGGAACTGATATTGAAGACAAACGCGTTGAAGAATCACTGCGGCTGGATAAGACTCGAGGGAATGAAGTTCTTCGCCTCCTAAATGGCACATCCAACCTGACACTGAGACCTTAGTCGAGCTGGTCACCGAATATGGCAAGGACAAGAAGAAAAGGATTCATCACTTTAGGATTCGGCCTAGGCTTATTCCTATGCGGAAACGGGAGGTGGAGCGGGCTTCTGCACTGTCGGCTTCGGCACAGAGCCTCTGCGAGCCCAGAGCCCTACAACGAGCAATAGAATAGGAAATGCCCACAGCGCCCAAAACCCTGCGCCATAAGTTGTGGACCCAAAAGTGTAGTTGGTGAAAATGAAGAAGGGAGAAAATGTTGCCAGACTGATTCCGATGAACCCGAAGAAAGCGGAAGTTATGGGCCGAACACCGATTATCCCGGATACAATTATCACTATCGTTGCTACAATGTATACGTAGGCTAGATTGGAGATCGCAGTTAGACCAATCGCTTGGATGTTGGAGAGTGTTGAGATGAACAGGTTGAAAATTGCATAGAGGGTATCGGCGGGTCCCGAGGGTCCCTCGGCCACGTTCGAGAAAGGGAGGAGGAAAAGGGACGTTAGGCTGGCAAGCCCGAAGATGCCCCCCAGCATCTGCCCCCGGTCCACGACCTTGCCATCCCGGGGCGTCAATAAAGCCGTTACCCAGGTCAGGGGGCGTCGCGACATGAGAACGCAGCAGCCAATAATTCACAATCGTCCTTATGACCTATGAAGCGGCGGGCTTCAATCGTATAGTTCTTAGCGCTCTCCTAATGAGGACGACCAGGAGCAGTGTCGTGATTCCCAAACCGGCTCCTATGGCTACCCAAGGCAGGTATACCGATATCCCTGGTCTGGGTTGGCCGGGTCGAAATGCCAGCAGTGACCCCGGCACGCCTGTAACAAATCCTCCATAGGCCGACGAACTAGTCAGCTGAAAAAGAAGCACTCGGCCAGAAGAGTCAGTCCCCACTGTAACTCCCTCGTACAGACTTGGTCCTACATAGGTCGAGCCAGCAAGGGACCCGTCCTCAGAATTCAAAGCGATGATGTTTCCACTGAGGAGGCTCGCGAAGACTAGACCGCCAGTGCTCGTCAGCCAACCCCTAAAGGGAACTCCCGCTATGAAATATGACCAGAGTTCACGGCCTTCGGAGGCGTCAAGGGCGTACACAGTAGTGTTCGCGTTGATGAAGTCGTATTTGATCGTCTTGGCTCCGGAGACGCTACCCCCCACATTGGAGACCGGGGCCGGGGTAACGTAGGCGCAGAAGTTGTGTGAGGCAACGAAGACCTTGCCACCTGATAGAGCAATGTCAGACTCTACTCCGCCGTTGATGCCAGGGCATTGGGTAATGGTGTCCAGACCGGCGACAGACTTGGACCCATCGTAGATTCCGGTTTTGGCATAATCGGCGTTCGGCGTGTTATGACGTACGACCGATGGTGGGTCGAAATACCAGAGCGGAGTCCCGGACTTGGCTCCAAATGCGTACACATACCCATTCTTGCAAGCTTTGAAGACCGCGGTAGTGTTCTGCCCCCTTATTGTTACATTGCCGACTGCTACGTTCCACCCGCAATCGAAGTCATACAGGTCGTGGGGAGTTGTCTGGTAGTACCAAAGCATCCTCCCATTGCTTACGTTCAAGGCTATCACCGAATCAGAATAGAGGTTTGGTCCAGGCCTGTACGTGGCGTTCCAGTCTGGAGAAGGCTGGGAGGTCCCGAGGAATAGAATTCCGTCGGTTGCGTCGACGGACGGCTGCCCCCAACTCGGACCTGCTCCGGCCCGGGTTTTGCCATTAAAGACTCCCAAAGTCCCCCAGTCGCCAGCGTAGGGTTGGATATTCCCGTGGCAGGGAGGAAGACAGGTAGTCATGTCCCAACTCGCGTCCCCGCCAGCGGGCGGGCTAACGTACCATCTCCAAGCGAGCTTCCCATCGGTGATATTGTAGGCGGCCACGAAACCTCGGCCTGCGTCGGTCCCTTCGGAGACTGAACTGGCTGTCCAGACCATCAAATCCCCAATGAAGGTGAGCGGCGCCCCTGAGTAACTGTATTTTCCCGCATTACCGGGAATATCTGCGCAGATCCGCGATATCCGGTTTACAACTCTACCGTCGGCCGCGCTGAGCGCGAGAGCGGAACAGTCGGGAAGACTGACCCAGATATCGCCCGAATGATACGTGAGCCCGTGTACATGGCCCGCGAGGATCCCCAAGGGGAGCCCGGTCCGATTAAGTACTGGCCAGTAGCTCCAAAGTCTGCCTCCATCAGAGGCGCGGATAGCGAGTATGTGAAGGTCGTTCATAACCACGTACACCACGCCGTCTACAACCAAGGGTGGGGCTATGGCCCCCTGCCCTGTCAGGTTGAGACCGGGGGGAATGGATGAGGCAGGAAATGAGAATGTCCAGGCAAGGGTCAGGTTGTTGGCGTTTGAAGCCGTGAGCTGATTCTGCTGGACTGAGTCAGTCCCAGTTGGTCCAGCATTCGGGGACGTCCAGTTCACACCTGCCTCCCCCCCGCCCCGCACGTCGCTCGAGAGGGTGGTCATCACCAACAGAGCTATGGCAACGAGGGCCAGAAATCCATTCCTTCGCATAACCGCGACCGCATCAGAGCTCGTTAAATCATTTGCAGCATCGGAGCGCCCGTCCAGCCGGAGGGACGGGGGCAAAGTAAAACTGGTCCTGGGCCGTGCGATTCTTCTTCCGGGTACTGATAAACGAATGAAATTCGAGACTAACGGACCTTGGAGCGCCGGGCATATGCGAAAAAGGCCAGGGCTGCAAGAAGCAGAAAGACTGCTAGAATCCTGAAGGCTGGGCCCAGCCCGAAGAGGGCGACGAAAACCCCACCAAACACGGCACCGATGCCGTAGCCAGCGTGTTCGACCGCGTGGTTGGTCCCCATCACCGCGGCCCTGTTTTCAAAGGTCGAGCGCTCCCCAAGTATGACTAGTTGGCTCACCCGCGCCATGGCCAGTGATATGCCGAACGCGACAGACGCGACAAGCAGGGTCGTGGGACTGGCAGAGAAGAAGACGGCGAGAAGGGCGAGTGAACCGAGGAGTAGGCCCCCAACAAGGACGGGCATCCTGAGCTTTGTCCTGTCCTCGAGCGCGCCGAGGGGGAACATAGCGAGCACACCTGTTCCTGCCATGATGGACGCGTACAAAGCATACAGGTATGCGAACTCAGGGATGGCCTGACGGAGACTAAACGCGTAGATGGGCACATAGTAGAAAAAGGCAGAAAAACCGATTGAGGCAACGAGTGTTGTTAGCAACGTCGCGCCCACAACGGGATTCCTGAGAAGGCCGAAGAATACTCCCCAGTCTGCGGATTCGGAACGTGATTCAGTACCTGCCCTGCCCCGGGCTCCGGGCTCCGGCATCAGACCGGCTGCAATCAGAGCAGCGAGAACAAGTATCAGGCCGGAGAGGACAAACGTGGTTGCTCTCCCTTGGGTGAAGGCGACGGCTGCACCCACTGCAGGACCGAAGGCGTAGGCCGCGAACTCCGCTAGCTCGACGAGGCTGTATGGCCTCCCCACTTCCTCCGGGGTGGCGATATCGCCAGTATAGGCGAGCGTGCTAGAGGTGTAGGTCCCGTGTCCGATGCCGAGGACTGTCAGAGCGAGGCTCATCCCGACGACGAAAGAAACGAGGTCCGTCAGTTGGTCGGCGACTACAAGCATGAAGAGCCCCGCCGAGCCAAGTAGGCAGCCTAGGACGGTGAAACGACGACGGCCGTACTTGTCAGATAAATGACCGATGGGAACAGCAACTAGACCTGAGGTTACGAGATATGCCCCAGAAATGGGTCCGACGAGGCCATACCCGAAGAGACCCAGACCGAACCCGCTTGTCAGCTTGTCGGATATGAAGGCAAGAACTACAAGGTAGGAGGTGTACTCGCCCAGGTAGGTTAAGAAAGAAACTGCGCCGACGCCCCCGAAACGGCCGGCGAATGTATCTCTCCAGGACAAAAGGAAATGACCCCGGGTCTCCGAATGCGATTAAAATCTTTGGAGACTGGGTGTTGCGCTCCAGCCTTAAATATATTGCAGAACGATTACAAAATTGAACGAAAATTCTGAATCGTGGCGTATGAGCAGAAATTGAACAAGTGGCTAGCTCTGGCGGCGGTCAACGCAGGCAACTTCGTCCCTCCCCTCGACACGGGGATCATGGCCTTCATTCTCCCCACGATTTCGATCGGCCTAAGAGCACCAGTCAGCGTCGTCATATGGGTGCCGCTAACTTCGCTCTTGATTGAGGCGGCGTTCATGCCGATCTTTGGGAGATTCTCCGACAGAAGCGGGCGTAAGAGGTGGTTCCTTATCGGATTAGCACTTTTCGCACTTGGGTCCTTTCTGGCGGGGAATTCACTCTCCATCTTCGAGCTACTTCTGTATAGGTCGATCCAATCGTTCGGAGCAGCATTCATCCTCGCCAACGGGAGAGCTCTGATAGCTGACGCATTTCCCCCCGAAGAAAGAGGCTTCGCCCTTGGTACCCACATTGCAGTAATCTACATAGCAACGGCCGTGGGTACCGCAGTCACCGGCTCAATAGTAGGGCTCACTCAGTTCGTCGGGTGGAGGTACGTTTTCTACGCCAGCGGGAGCATTGCTGTTGTCGCCCTGTTCCTTTCGGTGTTCTTCATACGCGAATCCCCTAGGAAGATAGGGGTGAAGATGGATTGGGCGGGGAGCCTACTTTTCGCTGTGGGACTCACTTCGGCTCTCGTGGTACTGACGCAGATTGCTCAAAGCGGGTGGGGAAACATCGACGTCTACATACAGGAGTTCAGGATCCCACTCCTCAACATCTACTTCTATCCTCAATATCTGATCTCAGTCCCGGTCTGGTTTGTCGTCACAGTGGCCGTGGGTGCTATAGCTCTCCTGGCTATTAGGGAAGTAAAGTTCGACGCTCCTCTCATAGACTTTCGGCTCTTCAGAGAGAACAGGATATTCCTGTCGACCAACTTCTCCGCACTCTTCCTCTATGTCTCACATTGGAGTAGCTTGATTTTGCTTTCATTTTATCTGCAGGTAATCAGGGGGATTGACCCATTTACGAGCGGACTACTCCTAACCTCAGAACCACTGGCTGTGACCGTCTTCGCCACGCTGGGAGGATGGATTTCCACCAGGACAGGGAGCAGGGACCCGAGCATTGCAGGTCTGATCATCGTCGGTTCTTCGCTCGCCCTGTTCACCACGGTTTCGCCAGAATCGAGTCTGACGCTCATCGCATTCCTTCTCGTCATGCTCGGAGCCGGCGTGGGGCTTTTCGCGCCCAACAACACAAACGCAAACCTCGGGTCAGTTGAGCCGGGGGACAGGGCGATGGCTAACGGTCTCCTTGGAATGATGAGGCACACAGGCCAAAGTCTGAGCCTCGCCCTTGGCACGTTCTTGATAGGCAGCTATGTGCTAGGGAACTGCATCGTTGCTGGTTGTTCATTCAGTCCGGCGCAGTATGTCGGAGCTCTTCACGTGAACTTCGCTTTGGGCGCCGGCCTAGCTGCGGCAGGGGTGGCTTTCGCCTGGGTGGGGAGAGAAGCTGCCTCACATAAGACTCCTAGCCCGGAACCGGCTTAGTTCTCTTTCTGGATTTTTGCCACAGGATGTATGCAGTTAGGAGGATGACGACGACACCGAGCCCGACAACGGGTAGCTCCTCAATCAACGAAGTAGCGGCTCCGGGAATAACTGCAAGCCCTACAACTACACCCGTGGTGGGCGAGCCGACGTCCCCTCCTCCGGCGGGAGCATAGAGTTTGACATTGCCTGCTAGGTCCGTCCCGAAGGAGACCCCGGCGGCCCCGAGGCCCCCGAGATTGATGTTTCTCAAGAGGTTACCTGTCAGTTCATCGAGGGCATAGAGAATCCCTCCCCTATCGACGACGTAGACCACCCCCCCGCTTGCAACCGCTGCAGACCCCTGGTATCTATTTGACATGTCGAATTTCCAGACGACCACCCCTGTTGACATGTCCAAGGCGTACAGGGTTGAATTCTGCGACGCAGAGGGATAACCGATGAAGTTGTAGCCGTCCATTGTCTGGCCCTTGTACGTGACTGGTGCGTGGTACATTATGCCACAGGCGTTTTGGGTGGCCACGTAGAGCTTGTTTCCGTCCAAGGCCGGAGACATCTCGACCCCGCCGTCGGGACCGGGGCAGATTTCTTTCCCGGCAATTTCTGCTTGTGATGCGGTCAGATTCGCCCCTGCGCCACCGTTGTCGTTGGGGCTGTTAATCGTTGGTGATCCGACGTGGATGGCCGGGTACAACGGCTTCCCTGATGCGGCGTCAAGGACATAAACGAAATTGTTCTTCGCTGCCTGGATTATGACCTTCTTGTTTTGGCCGTTGAAGGTAATACTAGCGAGGGTCAGGCTCCAACCGCCTTCGTGTTCGGTTAGCTCATGTGGGTTTATCTGATAGTACCAGATGAGCTGGCCACTGGTGGAGTTAAGCGCGATTACAGAGTCCGCGTAGAGGTTCGGACCTGGCCTGAGAGAGGCGTCGTAGCTCCCTGAAGGGTGGCCCGTCGAGAAGTAGAGTATTCCCGTCTGGTTGTCGACCGTCATGAGACCCCAGGCTGCGCCCCCGCCGACCAGATTGTTGTTCCCCCAATCTCCCTGGTAGGCTTGGATGTTTCCTTTTGCCGCCTGCGCATCCCAGTTGGGGTCACCCCCTGCGGGAGGGACTGAAAACCAGCGCCAGAGAAGAGCCCTGGTCTGCAGGTCGTATGCAGCGACGAACCCCCTTCCACCGTAGTCGGTCGTCGACGGCCTTACAATCATCACGTTTCTGTAAATGAGTGGGGCCTTCTCTCCATAGTATTGGCCGGTGTTGCCGGGCACGTCCTTGTCGATGGGAGGGAGCACAAACTCGACCTGGCCCGTGTAGGCGTTCAGGCTGTATACTGACGTGTCCGAGGCCATCATGTAAATGGAACCGTTGTAGAACGCCAAGCTGCTGATAACGTAGGCCCTGGCCCACAGGGGATCTCGGACGAACTCAGTCACGTTCACCTGGTACGACCATACTACTCCTCCCGTCGCAGAATTCAGGGCAATGACTTTGTTGTATGGCGTGGCCACATAGACGATACCGTTCACCACCAGGGGTGAGGTTTCTATTCCTAGGCTAGGGGCGACGCCGGGGATATTGAAAGGATTGACAGGGACTTGGTAGATCCAGCTAATCTGAAGGTTTCTTACGCTCTGGGAGGTGACGGTATCTTGGTTAAGGTGGTTGGTGTTCTGTAAGTCATAGCCGGGATAGGCCCAGTTTATGGTTTGAGAAGCTGCGAGAGCTGAATGAGTCTGTGCTGCACTCGCGAATAATAGGACGATGAGAAGAGCACTTGCGATCCTTCTCAAACGTACAACATGAGGCCCGTCAGCTATTAAGGCCTATCGGGCTAGGAGGAGGATCTCGGTTTGTTCCGAATCCCCTTGCGTTGGTCCCAGGCAAATGCGGCACCGACAGCGATAGCTGCGCCTGCCACGACCGTGGCAAAGAACGCCGGGTAGTTTGGCGATTGGACCGAAGCCCCTATGATTTCGACGTTTCCTGCCGTGCTTGACGCACTTTCGGGATAGTGGAAGTTGTAAGGCTGGTCCCACCAAACCTCTGTACCGATAGCTATGCTGACATTGGCTTGGATAGAAGCTCCCGGAGGGACCTTGAATTCATTGGGTGCCACGGGAAGAGAGAGCTCCTCAGGCCCCCAATGGGACCCAGGGTTCAGCCATGGGCTCGTGGAGTTGACCAGCCTGGTCACGGTTGTCCCCGAAGTGGTTGAGACAGTAACAGAAACTGAATACTCGACCAAGTAGAGCTTCAGGCCTGTTAGACCGTCCACCTCGAGGCTTACGGTGACGTTCAGGCTTGTCCCTTCGGTTACGTTGGCCGGATACGAGTAGAGCACTGTGTAGGTGCTCGTGCCATTTGGGTCCGATACAACGTAGTTGACGTTCCCGGATACCACCCCTCCTTTTGCCTCCGCCGCAGGGTATGGTACTGAGAGGAGTAGTAGTATCCCGAGTCCAACGGCAAGGAGCAGGGAGGTTTGAGGCAACTCAGAATGTCAGCTGCCCAAGGTTCTGAACCTGAAGTAAAGCGTCGTTCAGCGCTGCTTTTGGGGTGCTTGCCCCGGTCCACGCCTTATTCAAGCTGGAGGATATCGGGCCCACAAGCTGAGCCCACTTGGGGAAAGGGAGGAGTGTCGCAATGTTCCCCTTGTCCCAGACTTGCTTGGTTATTCTTTGTGCCCCATAGGCCGGGGTAGTCAACGCGGACTGCACCAAAGGTTCGTTGAACACGGCTTTGCGGGAGGGGAAGGGGTGAAGCGGGCCAAGAAAGGCAGTTTCTTGGGTGCCAAGGCCCGTTGCCCATTGAAGCCAGAGCCAAGCAAGCCCGGGGTTCTTGGAATACTTGGACACGCCGACCCCACTCCCACCATAGGTGGAAAAGGAACCGGCGGTACCCGCGGGCATCGGCACGTACCCTATCTCGTTGACAACCGTTGAGCGGGTGACGTCGTTCATGAAGGTGTCGTAGCCTTGGAATTCCATGGCCGAAGCGCCGTAGCCGTGCAGAAGGTCAGTGGCAACGTCAGGCCAAGAGTAAGTCTGGGACGCGGGATCGGAAAAGGGGGCCAGTGCGACGTACTTCTCCAGGGCTGTGGCCATTGCGTCGGAGCCGAGCCCGCTGACAATGCTCCCGCCGCTAACTTCCCAGAGATTTGCGCCATATCCCTTCAATACGTTGAGGAACTCGAAGACGATCGAGATATCTGGTGCTGCGGCGTTCGTCGTCCCTAACACCCCGCTGCCGTTCACGAACGCCATAGCATCGGTGATGTACCCTTCCCACGTGGTTGCAGGGGAAAGGCCTGCCTTTTGATAGAGATCGATCCTATAGAACTGGAGCATGGTTGACATGTCTAGTGGAATGAAGAGGATGTCCCCCGCCTGCCCAACGGAGCTGAAAGGGGTCGGTGGGTAGGCCGCGCAATAAGACCAGGGAATGTCGAGGAAATCGGCCGGTGTAAGTTTCTCATACGTCAAATCGGGGTAGGTCGCGGCCAGTTCAGTGGGTGAAATTATGTGGTCCTTGAACGATGCGACATCTTGATAGTCGACAGTGTATATATCATACGTGGGGGCCTTCGTTCTGGTCATCAATGAAATGTCTTCCAGGTGAAGGTAGTAGGGTTTGAGGGAATACTGATCGGAGACATGTGCTGCGCGGTAGAAGTCCAAGTCCAACTTCTGGAGGGCCAGGGGGGAGAACTCGTATTCCATCGAAACATTCAACGACTTCCCTGCATAGGGCCTTGCCACCCCATTAAGCCAATTCAGGAATCGAGCGTACTCGGGCGTGGCGCCTGGTGGGGGCTGGTATCCTGCCGTCGTGGGCGAAATACCCCCAGGGCGCTTGCCTGTGGAAGGTGTTAGGAAGAACTCGTAACCAAAGGCTGAGGAGACTGCCGCACCCGCTGCTGCTGCGGCCAAATACCTTAGGAACTTCCGCCTGCTAATCCCTGGCAAGAAATTGGGTTGATGAGCCTCAGAATCGATTTAACCCTTTCACGCCAGGGGCTCAAAAACGAATATGGGCCGTGGCTTAAAAGGGGCCCCGGCTTTCCTGCATGAAGTTGAAAGGTTTAGTCTATCTGGTTTTCCTCCCTCTATTACTCGTCCTGGGGGCCGTCGAACTCTATCCGTTCGCAGTCACCATCTACCTGAGCGTCACAGACTACAACACTGGAGCATTCGTCGGAGCTAGTGGTTACCTGTCCGCGCTCCAGGATCCCCAGCTGGGTTCTGCGGTCCTGCACTCTTTTGTGTTCGCCCTCGTGGGGACGTCGTTGACATTTCTGTTAGGGATCTCCTTCGCCTTTCTCCTCACCCAGAAGTTCAAAGGTAGAGCAATGGTTGAGGTGATTCTGCTGCTTCCACTAGCTGCCGCTCCGTTGATAGCGGGAGTTGTCTGGTCACCCTCAGCGGTTTGGGACGACTTGAACACATTCGCACACTTCATTCTAGGCCTCCCTTACATCAACCTCACCAACTATCTCGTCTTCTATCCCGTGATGTCTCTCTCTTTCGCATGGGAGTGGGCGCCAATGATGATGCTCGTGGCCCTGAGCATCGTAAGGTCAGTACCACAGAGCGTGTACGAGGCGGCCGAGGCCTCTGGGGCTTCTGCTTGGAAAGTGTTCAGGAGGGTCGCCCTCCCCACTGTGACGAGGTCTCCTGTGACGTCCTTTGTCCTTCTAATCAACTTCATCGACGCACTGAAGACTTTTGAAATCCCCTTTACCTGGTCTACATGGCTTTCTTACCCGGGCGCAGGATCTCCCGTTGATACCCTCAGCCTCCTTTTGTTCAAGCTCCTTGTCGTCCCGACCTACGGGTTCCCGATTTCTTACATATCCTCGGTCGCGACACTCCTGTTCTTACTTACCTTCGCGTCATCGTCTCTGCTGATATTGTTCATGCGCAGGGCAGGTAGAACCTAGATTGAGCACGTTGTCGAGGCTTGCTGTCTATCTAGGAGCAACATTGGCAGTTCTCTTCTCGGCATGGCCTATTCTCATAATGGTTCTCGAAAGCTTCTCAATTGACCTCTCCCCGTTTTTCTCGGGCAAAGGAATCAGGTTCATCGGCGGAGTGCCCTACTACAGCGGAGGGATATTCCCGACAATCTCGAATTATGCTGACGCCTTGAACTATGCAGGGTTCCCAAGGCTCATGGTCAATTCCCTGGCCATTGCCCTGGGAGGGATTTCGATTGCACTTGTGGCCGGAGTCCCCGCCGGATATGCCATGGCCAGGATGGAAGCAAGGGGTAAGGAGGCCATTGGCTTCATGTTGCTGGCCCTCAGGGCCGTGTCCCCCTTCGCCGTTGTCCTCCCACTCTATCTGCTCTACGTGCGTACCGGTCTATGGGACACCCACCTAGGAATGAGCGTCGCCTACCTCGCGATTGATATTCCGGTCGTCGTCTGGATGGCCCGCGGATTCTTCGCTGACGTCCCTCGGTCCATATATGAGGCCGCCGAGTCTTCGGGGGCGAACGAGAGACAGATTTTCTGGCGCGTCGCGCTGCGATTGGTAGTGCCGGGACTGGTGGCCACAGCAGTCTTTGCTTTCGTGCTGATATGGGACGAGTTCCTAATGGCAAGCCTGCTCACGGGTCCGGTGTCACAGACTGTAAGCGTTGGGATTTGGACCGGGGCGGGCGAGAGCATTGGTGCGTTCAAGACAATAAACTGGGACGAGGTGAACACATTTGGAACTTTGGCCTTTGTCCCCGCTTACTTTGTAGTGATTGCAATCAGAAGGTATCTTGCAAGAGGTTTCAGCTTGGCGACGGCCCGCTAACTAGGCGACCCTCTGGCCCGATATAGCGTCGAAGATCTTCATTTTCTCGGTTGAAAGTATAACCCAGACCCTCTGGCCCTCACGGAAAGTCTCGCCGTTCTCAGCGACCACCTTCAGTGGAATTTCTCCTGCGATTATTTCAAGCAGGCTCGAGTGGCCGAGCGATTCGACCAAGCCGACGCTGCCTTCGACGCCTCCTTCTATGCCTGTGGTGGATACCCTGATATCCTCAGGGCGGACCGAAACAAGGAGACCCTCGGTCGGCTCCCGCAACCGAATCGCCTTCTCGGATTCGACTGGGATTTTTACTTTGAGGCCGCCGAGGTATAGGAAAGCTTCGCCGGCCTCCGACGAAAGACTCGCTGGGAGCAGGTTTGTGGAATGGCTTCCCACGAAGCGGGCAACAAATGAATTTGCAGGCTCCGAGTAAATGCGCGAAGGGGAGTCGTATTGGAGTAGGCTTCCTGTGTTCATCACCCCGACTTCGTCCGCCAAGGCCAGTGCCTCTGATTGATCGTGTGTGACGTAGACCGTGGTCACCTCAATCTTCTGATGCAGTCTCTTCAGTTCCACTCTCATCTCCGCCCTCAGAGGTGCGTCCAAACTACTCAAGGGTTCGTCCATTAGGAAGAGTTTTGGCTTTCGGACAATCGCCCTAGCGAGGGCGGCCCGCTGCTGCTCCCCCCCGCTTAGGTTCCCTGGCTTTTCCTTGAGTCTACCTTCAATTCTCAGCAGTTCTGCGACTTCGGCTACCCTTCCCCTGACTCTTTCGATCGGCTCTCCGCGGACAGTAAGGGGAAATGCGATATTTTCGAAGACGGTCATAAGTGGGAATAGGGCGTTGCCCTGGAAGACCATTCCGATGTCCCTTCCGCGGACAGGTAAGTCGGCCACGCTCTTTCCGTCGTAGAAGATGTCTCCTTTGTCGGGCTGCTCGAATCCTGCGATGAGGCGTAGGAGCGTCGTCTTGCCGCAGCCAGATGGACCAAGAATGGCACACACTTCCCCGTCCGGGACTTCGAAGGAAACATTGTCGACTGCCTTCCTGTCGTGGAACGACTTCGAGATCTCTTTTACAGTTAGGCGGACCAAGGTCGAATCATCCGCAGCACGAGCGGGGCGTTTAAAATGATTCGAAGCCCGAGAGTCAGGTGTTTATCCGGCTTGAGCTTTCACTGGCGGTGCCCCACCACCGACCTGACAGATTGTAGCCGCAGAATTGCAGCGCCCAGTGTATGGGTCTCCAGTCAACTCGCCCGTGCAGCCGCAGTCCAGAGGATCAGTCCAGACCGTTTCGTTGGGATCGCAGATCCCATTCGCATAGGTTGTCTTAAGCAGGGAGCAAGCCGACGCTGTCATTCCAGATGCGCAGTAGGCTGGTGGGGCGTTCGAGAGGTGGGGTGCCGCCTGATATCCTTGCGGGACTTTGTCGCAGCTGTACTGGGTATTGATCGCCGGAAGGCCGCAGTTGTAGGGTAAGCTGTCGGCGTTCCCAGCACCTATGGAAGATGAATGCGAAGCTGGCTTCAACCCACCAGGAGTCATCACCTGATAAAGTGAAACCCCTGAGACCACAAGCATGATTCCCAGTACTGGAAAGATGGCGTTCGCTCTCATTGGACAAAAACTAAACCTTCTTCCGTTCTATTAAGCATTTCCTGAACAAGGGGTGCAGGCGGCATCCTGACTTCAGAATTGGGGCTAGACAGGATCGCGGCGTTTGAAGAGGAGGAAACAGATAGCGGTGGCTCCCACAGCCCACCCCATGAGCCCGTCTGTGAGAACAATCCACGCCGACTTTCCAAAGATATTCTGGAAGACGAGCCCTGTCGTACCCAGTTCCGATATTCCTCCGCCCGTCAGTGAAACAGCTAGAATTCTGGCTGTCTCGATTGGGTTAAGCAGGACGAGGGTAACCACTGATTCCTGCGTGAGGGATAGCGCAATCACAATGCTAAGGAACCCGAGGTTGGAAAGGACCGTGAATAGGAACCAAAGAAAGATGGCTGCCCCGAGAGCCGTCGCCTTCCTCTTGGTCAAGATTGAAGCAATAAGGGCAAGCCCCAGCATTGCTGCGTTTAGTACTGCCCCAACCGCCATGGGAATTGTGACTTGAAGATACCTTGCCGCACTCACGTTGTAGGACACCCCAGCTGCGATTCCGTAACCGAGAACGATGACAGCGGTCGTGGCTGCGAACAGACCGAGGTACCTCCCAAGGAAGTATTCAGATTTGGAAATAGGGTTGGAGAGCATGTACTGGAGGACCCCAGACTCCCTCTCGTCGACAATGCTTACCGCCCCCATAGGGAGAGCCAGCAAAGGAAGGAACGGGAAGGAGAGTGTTATCAGATAAGTCAGATAGACGTCCAAGTAGTTGGGAGGTAGGTAGTGAGCAAAGAGGAGGACCAGGAATGGTATGTTGATTGCGAGCAGGAAAAAGACTGCAGTGAACATCAGGAGCCACTTCGCACGGATCGCCTCCTTGAAGGTGTGACCGGAGATTGCCCTTACCACTTGGAGGTCCAACCTAGTTCGTCCCTCCAAGCAGTCGGAGATATTGTGATTCTATCGTGGCAGGTTCGACGAGCAAGTCGATGACGTTGCAGCTCGAAATGAGTGACTTGATGACACCAGCCTTGGCCGAGCCGGGGACCGGAATAAGGAGCCAATCTCCCTTCGTCGCGACTGCGTCGCTGAAGCCTTGAGCGATTTCCGTGGCCTTCGGAAGTGAAGCGTCATCAACTCTCACGTATATTGTGTCGACCGCGTTGATTTGCTTCAGCAGTTGAGCAGGTTCGCCGTGGGCAACGACTTTACCATGGTCGAGGACCACGGCCGCAGAAGCGTAGTCATCCAGTCCGGACAAATGCGTGGTAATCAGGAGGGTCTTTCCCATATCATGCAGGCTCGAAAGCAGATGTTGGAATTCCATCTGCCCCCGAAGGTCAACATTCGAAGTTGGTTCGTCGAAGATCATCAACGGCGGATCACCGAGCAGGGCGAGCGCAAGGCCCAGCCTCTGCCTCATCCCGCTCGAAAGCGAACTGACCTGTTTGTTCCGCGCTTCCCACAGGTCAACCTTTTCGAGCTTTTCTTTGACTTCGCCGTTTTCTCTGCGCTTGAGCTTGGCTATCAAATGGGCCTGGTCCAGGACCTTCATCCCTTCGTAAAAGGACGAGTACTGTGGCACATACCCGATCATGGCCTTCGCGCGCTTGTTGTCTGTCACTACGTTGCGCCCCCCCACCTCGATGGTTCCGGAGAACTCGACCAGTCCGAGAATACACCTCAGGAGCGTCGTTTTGCCGGCACCGTTGGGACCCAATAGCAGTGCCGTTGCACCATCCTCAAGGTCCACGGAGACTTTGTCAAGGGCCGTGAACTTCTTGTAACGCTTGGTGACGCCTTCGACCTCTAGCAATCGACTCGGGTAGACTACACGTTGAATGGACGGGTTATAAGATTTGAAATGCTACTTGGAAGAACCGGTTATCACGTTGAGAACACCTACAAGGGTTGCGATAAGTGCCAGGGAGATGAATATCCCTATCGGGATGACTGCCCATTCGATTAGCCTGGTGACGACAAACTGCCCAACGCCGTCATGGATGTAAGTCCCACCGTAGTAACCTGGGAAGATTCCCATCAGCGCGGTCGCCCCCAGAACCCCCGTTTCGAAAGCGACAATATGGAAGAGAGACATGTAGCGACTTAATCTCTGCTTGCCGAACATTCGCGGAAGCATGTACAGCACAACTGCCCACGTCACGAAACCGACTACCCCTGCAATGAGGAAGGAGAAGTAGGCCACGAACATCCAAGTTCCGGGCCAGACTTGCAACTTCAGGGGCAGACCCCATGCAGGGACGAGCACTGGTACAGTTGCCGCCACCCCTACTACCATGTTGAACAGGGCGACATACAGGAAATATCTGGAAAGAGTTTCCGGGCTTGAAAGATTCGCCAGCTTCAGAGCCAATTTTTGGACCTCGATATCTGTCAGACTGGCTCGACTTTAGAACCTTTTGCCGGTTCTAGTCTATGGTTGGTAGGAAGAGGGTTTCCTACCGGCCTTGACCAGTGATAAGATTAGGACAACTGCTACAAGGACCCAGATGATCGCGGCAACTCCTGGGCCACCGTAGTCCCATGAAAAGTTGTGGAACCAGTCGGGTGACCGGTGCGTCGTGATTGGCTCGCCGACCCTCTGCCATTCTGGGAAGGTCGTCGCACCTGCAGAGTTTGTCACCGCAAATTGATCGTAGTTCCAGTGCTCGTAACTGATCTTTAGTCCACTTGACGTGCCCGTGAAAGTTGCCTTCGCGGTAATGGTGCCGTTATAGGGCCCCAGAATGCCGCTGGTCCCGTTGATCTTCAGGGTTGCATTCACGGAGACCGTAGAGCCTGAACTCGAGACTTGGAAGTTACTCACCCTTATCTGGATGGTATTTGCCGTTCCAAGGGCGCCTGAATAAAGGAGTTTGATGTTCCCCGTCCCACTGTATGTACCTCCCAGGCCGGCGGTGTTGCCCGTCCACACAACAAGGGCAGTAGGCTGATAGACAAGAAGGATGGTATCTACTTGCCTAGTCTGGATCGTGTTGATATGGTCGATGAAGGCCTGAGTCGCATTTCCACTGATCGGTGTAGTGGAAGTGGTCGTGGGGCCCGAAGTCGTCTTCGATCCGCCCGTGCCGAGCAGTACGAAGGCCGCAGCGCCGACCGCTATCACGGCAACCACCACTACAAGGACGGCAATTGTGGAAACTCCGGCCCTCACGGTAAGCAAAACTTGAATACATTTGCTATGGCGTTGTTATAAGGCTTGCTGATTGCGGAGAAGAAGACGATAGAAAAAAGTCAGGAAGCGGGACGCCGTCTCGTCGCGAAAGCGACGCCCGCTACTATGATTGCCACAACTGCGATGGCTGTTACCCCGTAGAAGAGTGTTGGGTCGATTCCCTGCACGGTAGAGCCAGTGTTCTGGGTGACTGTGGTTACGGTTGTGCCACCAAGTGAAGAAGAGCTGGGTGCAGCGAACGCTGCCAAGTATCCGGGGACTGCCCCGATACCTGTGGTGAATGAATATGCAGGAGCGCCGGAGCCTGGGATGAAGAGCGTGGTCTGGCCGTTAACGTCGGCCGCGAAGGCTGGCTGTGTGATCATTGCGGACCCAGTGAAGAATTTCCCAACGACACTGCCGTCTGACTCACTAAGTTCGTAGATGTGCCCGTCGATCGAGGGGACGAAGAGGAGGCCGTTAGAAGCTGTAATCCCTCCCCTGAAGCCGACATTGTCGATGAAGTAGGTCCACTTGACCGCCCCAGTAGTCGCGTCCATGGCGTAGATAGTGGTGTTGTAGTGCCTTACATATCCTGGAACTGATGTCTGCCCACTAACTCCCCAGGGGGATTCTGGACCCACATCGTGAGTCTGCTGGTTGCTCGGAGCGTTGTATGTGGCCACAAATGCCATGTTAGTTGCTGGATCAAAGGCTGGATCAGATTCGATCCCTCCGGTACCAGGTGGGTTCTGGACGTATGGCCCAGTGCTCGGGTAGTTCTCCCATGGCTTCTTCATGTCCGTTGCGTTCAAGGGGTTTAGGAGCACGCTGTTGGGGGTCCTTTTGATTGCGGTTGGATTGAGGTCCCAGAGCATCTTTCCAGTTGCTGCGTCAAGTTGGTAGAAGTAGCCGTTCTTGCATCCCTTCATGACCACCTCGTGTCCGTTGACGGTGGCCAGCATAACGCTCCAGGCACAGTCCCAGTCCCATTGGTCGTGGGCTGTTGTCTGGAAGGTCCATATGATGTGCCCAGTCTTCATGTTGATGGCCATGATTGAGTCAGACCAAAGGTTGGGCCCTTGTCTGTATGTCTGGTTCCAGTCAGGCGAGGCCTGAGACGTGGCGACATAGGCTATCCCTGTCGCGGGGTCTTCGGCATATGTGCCGCCCCATCCTGCGCCTGCGCCGGCATAGCTCCGAGTACCGTCGAACCCGAACTTGCTCCAGTCGTTCGACAGGACTGCGTTCATTTGACTCGCGGGGAGTGCCTTCAGGTCGATCTGCTTGGTCCCATCGAACGTGTAGGCGTAGTCCATGCTGTTGACCGAGTTGATGGCCCAGTTGGGATCGCTGCCGTCCTGGGGCGGGATGATGTATTGTGTCCACAACTGCTTCGGTGGGCTCGTGGTCACGTCGTAGGCTGTGAAGAACCCTCTTCCTGCGGTTGTCCCTTCGCTCACGTCAGTTCCAAAGACTGCGATGCCGCTCTTGTCATCAATCACCATCTGAGGGACGATGGAGACGTATAGACCGAAATTGCCTGGAACCTTGTCGTTAGCGTTCAGGATGTTGAATTTCAGGACCGAGGTACCCGTATTGGCGTTGAACGCGTATACTGAGTAATTATTGGCTACTATCCAAATCAATGGCTGGCCAAGTACGTGACTTGTGTACCAGAAGGCATGGTAGTGGCCCTGAAGACCTGGGGAAGCCGGATAAGGCCCCTTGGCGGCGTAGTTGGCATAGCTGACGATTCCTCCGTATGTTGGAACGGGCATTTGTTTGGTCCAAACGACACCACCAGTCGCCGCGTTCAAGGCGAAGAGGTATTGACTGTCAGTCAGCCCATACGCAATGCCTCCGACAACGATGGGTGTCAGCACCAGCCCACCGCACCTAATGCAGTTGGCAGGTGGGGCTGGCATCGGGAAGATCCACTTGAGTTGAAGGTTTGCTGCATTGTTTGCACCTATCTGAGTCTGGTTGCTGTAGTCCCAGTTGTATGGATAAATGCCGTCAACGCCCGTCCAGTCCCCTCCGTTGCTTGCGGGTAATGCCCTGATTGGTGACACGAATGCGGACGAAAGCGCAAGAAGTGCTGCTACTGAAAGAGTTGAAATTAGCAGTAGTTGTTTTCTATCCTTAAGATGTCGAATAGACATCCTCAGGGTAATCGCAGTCTTGCCCGGTATATAAGAATAGGGAGGGGGTCAACCGATTCCCCAAGAGGGTCGGGGAGCGTTGTCGGAGAGGCCTTCAGTTCCTGTGGGCTGCAGAGGGAGCCCAAGACGCTTGGATGCGCATTGGAAAAGGCCCCTCGGTCTATGTTGCCAGAAACTCCGTAATTCAAAGAGATTAGTCGAAAGAGAGGGAAGCTACGGATGTGTGAAGGGGCTCCCGAACGGGCTCTAAGGATAAGCCAATCCATCGTTGCGAAGTCGGAGGGGCAAGATCAATCCTACGGGCGTAAGTGGTCGTCCAGATCTTCAAAGACGAGCAATCAAGGCGAACCGTCCGGACTTAATCCTTCGCAAGCGAGTGGCTGCGGTGATAGAAAGCGCGCCTCTGACAGGTGCGGAAGGCTGCATATGGAAGCAATAATCGAGCTGCTCCACTATTCCAAAGTTATGCTTACTACCAAGCGAGGTAAGATCACAGGCATGATAATAAACGCATAATTCCCAAAGATGATTTCCAAGAACGGGTTGCACATCTGGGGTAAGCATCAACGTCAGGAAGAAGGCACAGTGAAGATGAGTATCCTCGCTGGTTCATTGCCAGACTCTGGAACAGCAACGAAGTATTCGTTTAGATCGGGAGACAGAAAGGATGTTCTTGCCCCCTGCCCGGTCGGGATTGTACCAGAAATGGACATAGTTCCAGGGCTGACCTGAAGAACCTCAACGAGGCCCTGGCCACAAGAAACAAGAACTGAGGAAGTGCCGGGAATAGAATACAAGTCGTCAGCATCTGAGCAGATCGCAGCATGTGAGACCGGCAATTGAGTGTATGGGGAGTACGCAATGGCAGTGGCAGGGAACCAAGTCCCGATGATGACAAGTCGGTCTTTCGAATCGTACGCGAGTGGAAAATTATCCAAGTAGCCGGAAACAGGCCAGTGGGCTGTCACCGACATGTTGGACAGTGAAACTCGAGCAATGACACCCAAGGTAGGCAAGTTGGCGTATACGTTCAGACCTGCAGGGTCGAGTTGAAATGCCTCCGGGTGGGCCCCGAGCACTACCGATGAAATCAAGGTGTTGGAGGACGGGTCAATGATTCCTATGCCGGCGTTCTGGCCGCGACCGAATGCGACTAAGATCCTGTCACTCGTAGAATCGTATCTAATGTTATCGGTGTCCGACGACAATTTAATGCTAGCCACTGTTGATAGCGTGTTCGCTGAGAGGATGTAGACTGAGCCATTGTTAGCAGTAACATACAGATGCTGATACTTCTGGAGGAATAGGATGCCATGGGGGGCCAAGAACCCCCCTACCTTGGTAACACTCCCGTTCTGGAGGTTGACCACCAAGATAGATCCATCGCCGAAAGCGGCCAAGAACAGTCTGTGAGTTGTTGGGTCGGCGTCCATGTGATCAAGTCGCCCCGCAACGCCCTGTAACGGAATCGATTTCAAGAGTGTAGGAGACACTTGCCTCTCGTTTCCAAGGCTCGACAGTAACACAACAGATGTGACTGCTCCCAACGCAACAAGTATCACGACCCCAAGAACGAGCGTTCTCACGATTGAGCGGTCAACCTTCTTTTAGTAAAAGTTATGTGTAGTACTTCCATCTCATCCTTGCTTGAATCGTAAGCGCGAAGGTGCAGTCATGGCGATTGGCATCGTAGTTCTGGCATCCATGCTCGGTGTTTTGGTCTACTCGGCCTCAACAGGCGCCATATCTTCCACTTCTATAGGGGGACCTATGGTTCAAATCGATTCAATTGAAGTTAACGAGACCAGCAGCGTCTTCGTAAACCTGCTACTTCAAACTCAGCCGAGCAGCGTCGGAGTGCACGGAGGGCAGCATTTCGATTTCAACCTCACAGTGGGATTCTTCAGGACATTGGACGAAGGAGTAATTTACACAAACGCGACCGGCATAAGGGGGAACCTGAGGGTCCTGACCTCGGGGTTTACACTAGACCATGTGTATCAGGTGGGCACGCACATTGATGCTAGTCAAATCATCGTGGCGGGGGACACAACCGCAACAGTCACTGTCGAAATGACGGCCCCAAGCTCAGCCTTTCAGGGGCGCCTTAATCTGCTACTGAACGTTGTTCCTTACGCTTCCTAGCCTAGGAATGGACACGAGGCAGAATTGTCAAGAGTCACAAAGACATAATTCCCCACCGCTGGGAAGATGACGCCATCCTTCAAAGGCGCGGTGACCATCAGACCCGCGATTGCGACTCGACGAAGTGTCTCGATAATTGCTTAGACTTTGGTGTAGATGACAGCAGACTATGAATCCGGGGCCTTTTTCATGGTGATTAGAACGAGATACCCTATCAACTGTGACAGGAGTGCTGCGCCTATCAGAGCAGCCTCTACGACCGGAGGCATGTCCCAGAAGATTGAATTGGAGTCGGAAGAAAGTGGAGGGATTATCTGCGTGCGGATGGCTTCGGCGGAAACCCCTACTCCTCCTCCCTGGGCAAGGACGTTCCCCCCGACGTATCCAATTGCGGCCATCATTGCTGTCGCCCCGAGCACACCAACCTCGAATAACAAGAGATGTAACCACATCAAGGTTCCGTCGCCCTGGGTCTTCCCCGTTATCGTTGCACGCCTGGAATAGACCAGTGACCAGGCAAAGGGCCCCAGGACGCCCACATTGACAAAGATGAAGAACGCAACAAGCAGCCATGTGCCTGGCCATTGGATCTCCATCGAAGCCTTACACCCGAATTGGCCGACGGGTGTGGCTATACAAAGACTGGGCACAAGAATTGGGGCGGTGAAGAATATGGCGAGGAAGCCGTTAAGAAGCCCAACGGTCCAGAATCGGGCAGCAATCGTCTCTGCCTTCAAACAGCTGACTAGTGCGTTTCAGCTCATAAAAGCCTTATGGGAAGGGTGGTGCAATCGGGGAAATCAGCGGGAGCGAACCCGGAACAAGAATCGCCATCATTTTAAGCTAGGGAACCATGATGCGTTCGAGGATGAAAGGCGCCATCCTTTCCTTGGTATTGATTGCCGTGATGGTGGTTGGGGTTCCTTCGGCCGCTCAATCGACGCAGACGATCAAGTTCCATGGCGTATTCTATGGACAAGATTTGGGGTCTCAGGAGGGTTTGGTGACCCAGGTTGGAGTGGGCAATTTTACTGATCTAGGCAATTTTACTTTCATTTCGGTCGGCGCCTACACACAACCAAAGCACCCCACGTGCACTGATGATGCAGCATTCGAGAGAACGTTCAAAGCTCACTCGGGAGATATTGTAAGGTTCGGGGTTAATGGTGAAACTTGCCCGACAGGTGAGATCGACTTTTACCTATTTACAGGAAATTACACCGTAGATGGGGGTACGGGGAAATACAGTGGTGCAATGGGTTCGGGGAGTGTGGAGACCCTGATCAACATATTCACAGCATCATTCCAAGGAAGAATGGAAGGGACCCTGATCCTGCAAGACTCGCAGGCCACTCCAGAAATCGCGGGGCTGGCAGAGGTATTCGTCTTTGGGAGTATCGTAGCAGTAGCAGCGACATTCGTTCTCTACCGGAGAATGCGCCCGAGTGGTGTGGCCTTTTTTCCGTTCAACAAGCCGAAACTTCTTCAGGCCCTAGACTCAGCGAGTCATCGAGTATGACGCCAGTCTAACGCGAAGGCCTGAACATCCCTAAGTCACTCGTTTCGAGGACTTGAAGGAGGTGGGCCCTCAGCATTGGCTTGCAGTTCTCTTGCCAGTCATAATGTTCAAGGTGCCCAGGAAAACGCTTACGATTATCACGAAAATTGCGAGGGCTGAAGGGATGTCGGCAAACTCCATGGCCGCCCCCACTATCGAACTTCCGAACTTACCATCGTGGACCAAAGTGGCACCTATAAAGCCAGCCGCGAATAGGACAGATGACAACGTGTAAGTCCCCACTTCGATCAGGACGAGTTGCACGATGACCGACCTTCCATCAACGATGTCGCGCGAGAAGAGAGCAGGGAGGAGATGATAGACAACACCCCAACCGAGCATCCCGATGACCCCGACGAATATGAAGTAGGAATAGGCAATGACGATGTATATGCCAGGCCATTCCGTTAGCAGTATCGGAAATTCTAGGCTGGGAATGAGCATGGGGAAGGCAAAGATTGCAGCTGCCAAGGCGTTGATAAGCGCCAGACGACCAAAATACTTCGAGGCACGACTACTTTCAATGGCGAAGTACCCAGGCCGCCGAAACACTAGACCAAATGCTACAAGTAACAACCCCGCGAGAATTGTTGCGTATGAAGCTGTTTGCGCAGGAGGGAGGTATGAAGCAGCCATGAAAAAAGTCTCGGTCCCCAAGGCAACTAGAAGGAGGTGCATGGCAAATCCACTGCCCAGGACCAGAATTCCCCAGACGACTACATACCTATTCACATCCAACTCCTCCCACGTCCACTCTATTTACATCGTCTTTGCTTCTTTTGGCACCCTGGCCCGAATTTCGTCGAAGTGATTTCTAACCCAGGTCTCTGGCGGTTCCTCTCCGCAATGAAGTTATTCGTTATCACCTGACTTGGCTGTAAAATCAATTCTCCTGAAGGCCAGGACAGTAAGTGCTAGAAAAACCAAGAGTAATCCGATGATGTATCCTAAATTGTATTCTTCGGATTGGGGAATCCCCAGAGGAATCTTAGGGCCTACGCTGAAAAAGAAATCCGATACCGAGGGGAAGACATAGGTTAGCCCCATAACGACCACTCCGAGGCCGACTATCATGACTCCCGCAATATCGGCGTGTTTCGTTTCGCTACTTTCGTTTCCGAAAGCCTGTGCGAGAGGCTCATTCCACCGGCGATCTGCAAGATTCAAGATTACCAGTGCAAGAGTTGCTCCTATTAGTCCGTCTCCTACAGCGCTTCCGAGGACGCGAACTCCAAAATCTGATACGATGAATAGGGGAGGATACAAAGGAATACCGTGAGTGAACCAGACTATTGGATACCAGAATACCCCAGAAACGATTCCCGCCAGGCAGATTGTGGGCAGGTCATACCTCTTGAAATGGAATGATGCGAAGACCACGTCGGCGCCGAGGCCCGAGACCCCGTAGAAAAGGTGTGGGTCATGGGTGCCATAGACGAAGACCTGACAAAAGCCGTTGACAGTCAGCGCAATTGTACCGGCAGCTGGCTTCCTTACCAGACAGGCTGCAAAGACGCCGCCATATTCAAGCCAGGTCTGGAGAAAGTCCCCAAACAGGGGACCTCCAGTTACATGGAAGAGATACGAGTTCAGCGAAGTCGACCAAGGATTCAAGGTGACTGATGCCAGCAATACTGACAGGACTTGGTGATCCACCAGCCCAGAGGCGACCCCAACGGCGACAACTGCAGCCAGCTCCTTTCTGGAGAAGAAGAGAACGCTCGGCAACTATCTTGACATTCTCCACCAATGAACGCACTTACGAACCTTCTCCCAATCTACCCTAAATGATATGGGCTCAAAGCGATTCTTGCGCTCAACGCGCCACATCGGCCCTTTAGTCACAGTCTTCTGAGTAACGAACAACCACTCCCAAACCCTCTCTCCCGCAGGCTTGCCGCCTCCTCGAGCTAGGGAGCCTTTGCATAGAGGCGCCCTGGCCGGGACTTTCGTCGAGCGATTTCGAACCCGGGTCGCTGCCGCTCTGCCAAACTGGGTTTGTTGACAGGGCAACATACTGACCTCTATACTACCAGGGCACCTGAGAGGGCTGCCGTCAACGGGGTTTTAAACGTCATACGTTCATGTAGAAATTCTCAGGGTGCCGAATAGGCGTCGGTCCACGCTTGTGAGTCTGGCCATGGCGGGCGAGATGGCGCCTGTACTTTTTGTTGCTTATGAGTTTCCCGCACTTCGGGCAAACCGGCACAGCCGAAGTAGTATCCTTCATCTTGATACACCTTCTGCACACCATGCAGAACGACCTGCTTAGGAATGAGAACGTCTGAGGGTTTGGGGTGGGGACTCTGAAAAGGTGTGGATGGGCGTCGCTGGACGACCCGCTCTACCTGGATTACCACGACAAGGAATGGGGCGTCCCAGTCCACGAAGACAGGACCCTGTTCGAGTTCCTAGTCCTCGAAGGGGCCCAGGCGGGGCTCAGTTGGGGGACGATCCTAAGGAAGAGGGAGAACTTCAGACGTGCATTCGACGACTTCGACCCGAGGAAGGTATCACGGTTTGACGAACGCAAAGTGACTCGCCTCCTTGGCGATTCTGGGATCATCCGGAACAAGTTGAAAATTCGATCGGCAATAAAGAACGCCAAGGCCCTTCTGAAGGTCCAGACGGAGTTCGGAAGTTTCGATGCCTACAACTGGAGCTTCGTTGGCGGGAAGACGAAGGTCAACAGATGGCGTAACCTTGGGGAGATTCCAGCGTCGACCCCAGAGTCCGAGGCCATGAGCAAGGACTTACTTGAGCGTGGCTTTGGGTTCGTCGGACCGACGATCTGCTACGCGCACATGCAAGCCACGGGGATGGTCAACGATCATGTCACATCATGCTTTCGCTACAGGGAGCTCTTGGGAAGGACTAGATGAGGCGGAGTTCCTTGAGTTCGGCGATTATCCTCTTGGCTTCAGATGGTTCTGTAGGAAGCAAGGGAATCCGGGGCTTCCCACATTCGATTCCCCTCTCTCGCAGAATCTCGTAGTAGGAAGATATGGCGCCGGTCCTCACGACATCTTTCAGTTTTAGGACCGTTTCTTGGGCGGCGAGGGCTTCGTCGTAGGACAACCCTCTCTGCGCCGCGACAAGCAACACGAAGGGTTCTGGGAGGGCGCTCGCGCCTCCTGATATGAGCCCATCGGCTCCAGACATCAGCGCGAAGAGGCCGTATTCCTCCGTCCCATTCATGACAACGAAGTCATCTGGGACAGCATCCAATAGATCGAGAAGGTGAAGGAAGTCCCGGGAAGAATCCTTGATTCCTGCTATAATCCCAGCTTTCGCCATGGCCGCCAATGCGCTAGGCTGAAGGTTGTTGCCTGTGAACTGGGGGATGTTGTAGGCGAAAGTAGGGATGCTCACGGATTTTGAAATCGCTTCGAAATGCTTGAAGACTGCCCTGTCCCCCGGCTTGTAGTAATACGGAGTGAGGCTGGCAACGGCAGTCGCTCCTGTTTTCTCCGCGTGCTTGGCGAGCTCAATCGAAGAGGCGGTATCCGCGGAACCTACCTGAACCACCACAGGAATCTTGCCAGAGGCCTCCTCGATCACGGCCTCGGCGACTGCCTTCCTCTCGTCAGGACTGAGCATTGGCCCCAAGCCTGTGCTCCCGCATGGATAGAGGCCGTCGACTCCCTTCGATATTTGGAAGCGAACAAGGTTGGTCATTCGTTCGGCGTCGACACGACCCTTGTCGTCGAAGGCCGTTATCAGAGCGGTGAAAAGGCCCCCTATCTTTTGCTTGCGGACTCTTGCCAATCCAGACAGGGGTCCTGCAGAAGGTCGAATTATGTTTGATGGAAGTCCAATCGATGGCCTATGAAGAAAGGTCGATGGTCCGCGGTTTTCATTCGCCTCTTCTAAAGTAAGCCAAAGAGAAGCCGAACAGGAGGGTCAGGCCCCCAAGCCATAGGAAACCTCCGGCTCCCGGAAGGTACCATGAGACAGCAATCAACAGTATCCCAAGAAGCCAGAGCAAGAGATACGACTGAACCATTCGAGTACACCCTAAATGCCTTGAATCATGGACCTTATCTGTGAACTTACGTCTTGTATTGACAAAATCGCATTGCAATACTGACACTCGACGAACCGGCCCGTTGGCATTGGCAATGCTGCTCCGCAATTCGGACACTTAAGCTGAACTGCTTCCACCACTCCCTGGCGCTCGGGCGGAGGTTGGCCAGACTGTCTGGCCTTGTCCTCTTCTTGTATCTGAGTTGAAATTTCAGTTATCTTGCTGTCGATCTCTGTCTGGAGCTGTTTGATTTCGTCAGAGTGCGCCTCTCTCTCTTGGTCCTTGCGTAGTCTGGACGAAAGGGACAAGAGAACATTTTTTTCTACCCGACTCCGTTCTCCCCTGAGGATTTCAGAAATCACAGACAGGTTACGTTGGACGAGGCTAAGATTTGTTATTGCCTGCCGGGTGCTTGGAGACAAGTTGGCTTCGTTAACAGTGTATCCGAGATTGACCCCCAGCCTTCTGAGGACCTCCTGTCTTGAAGTCGTGGAAAGCATTTTGACCTACATGAACTGCATCATTTGTTGGTAGAGGGCCTTGATCTCATCGGCGGGACCAGAAAGGTCCATCTCAGTCTTCATACTCTGGACATGAATGATGCCTTTCCTTTCTATTAACCCCTTTTCACTGTATTTGACTCCCTGCAAATCAGCGAGCCTCTGGGTGACGACATCGTCGTTCCTGAACAGCAATCCTCTCTGTGCATAGAGGAGGATGCGTCTGTCGCTGAGGATCACTCGGTACCTTTTAGATCCAAATCGGACTGCGCGGCCACTCTGGAACCTGACCTCCTCACCAGGCATCAGGTAGTCTTCGAAGGGCAACGGCAGGCCTCAGCTCGTCGACGACGACAGGAAACTCCACGCGAGGACGGCTATGACCATGACACTGGAACCAATGAGCCCTGCGATCAGAGCTCCGGCGGCGTCAGCGCTGAGCCCCATGTTCTGGACAAATTGGAGCACTGGAGTTTTTACCATCCATGCCAAGGAGCCCAAGAAGTAGCCTCCTATCCAGAATCCAAGAAGAGCGCTCATTCGGCCCATTTTGTTTCTATGCTGTATCTTTTGATAGATTGGTAAATGAGGGGAAGATAGGATTCTTTTACACCGGAGTGCAAGAGTTTAGACGATGATGCGGGGAGTCCTATTCTTCCGCTATTTCTTTGTCCGGAAGGAGTAGCCTCATCGACCCGCCAATCAATTTGGAAATCGGATTGGCTTCGCTTAAATAAGTCGACGGAGAAATAGTTGGCATGGAACCTATTCTTAACCCCTATCTGAACTTCGACGGAAATGCGGCCGAGGCCATGAAGTATTACCATTCCGTTCTCGGAGGGGAACTCAACATGCAGACTTTCGCCGAGGCAAACATGGGTGGAGACCCCAAGGAAAAGGATAGAATAGTCCACGCGTCTTTGAAAAGCGAGGGCCTTTCTCTCATGGCGAGCGACACTCGATTGGATAGCCCACCGAAATTCGGCGACAACATCCACCTCAGCCTAGGTGGCCAGGACGAAGACAGGCTTACCAAGGTTTTCAACGGTCTTGCGAAGGATGGCAAGGTCGACATGCCGCTCGCAAAGCAATTTTGGGGAGACACTTTTGGGATGCTGACTGACAAGTTCGGCGTTCACTGGATGGTCAACATCACGGCTCCGCCTCAAAAGTAGCTCTGAGCCCCCCCCGATGGCAAGCGATTAGATAATTAGGTGAGTCCTCGGCACTCTGCCAAAGGTGCCCAGAGGGAGTGTCATGACTAGTCCTGCGTACCCGACCAGCAGGGAGGCCCTAGGCCTTCCCGGCAAGAGAAGTGTAGAAATGGCGCTTGCGTTTGCGGAGATTGCAAAGAAAGATCTTCGGGCATCGGGAGTCTTGTACGAGGAGAACCTGTTCCCTCAAGCTATCTTCGAACTGCAACAGTCGGTCGAGAAGGCGGTGAAAGCCATCGGATTGTTGATGGGCCTGGTCAGACCGATACGGGATGATTTGAAGCGAGAAGTTGTTCACACATCAATCTTCAGCACGCTGATCCGACTCCCCGACCGCCTTGCGCAATTAAGAAGGAACCTTGGCCTCTTAGCAGCATTTGAAACATCGGAAGAGGGGAGGGACCTGATCATGAAACTTGGGCTGCCTGGCGGGATTCCTGATGCGTCGGAGATGAAATCTAAATTGATGGATGAACAAACGGCGAGGAGAGAACTGGACAGACTGCGGAGCCTGAAGCCGCGTGACTTGTGGAAGATTACTTTGGAATTCAATCCCAAGAAGCCTCCCAACCCAGCTATCCTAAAGTTGCTAGGGGAGGCGGAATCACAGTGGAAATCCCTTGACAAATTCCGAAACGTCTTCGAAAAGAAATTCGCCTCTCAGATGAGCGATCCCGAAATAGTCAGATATGTTGTGAATATCTATGGAATGGCTTTCCCTGAGGTTGCGCCCCTTGCACTGGTAACGATGTGGCACGAGAGCGAAACGCGGTATCCTGCAGTCGACGACTCAGATTACTGGGACCCGAAGATGTACACCTCCCGCTCCGGCCTGGTCAGAATGTATCCTAGAGTGGCTAGGCACACAAAGAGGCTTTGCGATGGGGCACTCGCGGGATCCCGAGCAGCCGCAGAGCTCTTTTGACACAATCTCTCCAATCAGAGTTCACCTCATCATTAAGTACCAATTCAAGTATTGATGTCAAAACATGCCAGTCGAACTTCTTCTTGGGATTACAATCCTCACCCAAGGCGGAACGACGACTGTCCCTAGGCGGGTCCAGGAATTGCTGAGACTGAAGCCCACGCAAGATAGGAGGGAAAAAATCTTGTGGACTGAAGAGGGGGACAAGGTTGTCGTCACTAAAGGAACACCCCAGTCAAGTTTCAGAAAGACAATGCTCAGAAAAGGTGGAAGGGCGGCAGTTCCCAAGCACATAATGAAATCCTTGGGACTGAAATCCAAGCTTCAGAACGAGGAAGAAATACTATGGCTACAAGAAGGGGATCAGGTCATTGTCAGGAAAGGGACGCGTCAGCCCTTGAACTCTACGGACAACTCCCGCAAGACTCCCCCGAGGTTCTCGACTGCATGAGTCTCGACCCCATCCGCGAATGACCAAGAAACCTCCCCCTTCTTTACCTTGAACACCCTCGACTTCCCATCTTTACCCGTAGACCTGATCTTACCATCATTGAGAGAGTAGGAGAGGCCTTTGTTGTGGGAGTGCATAGGAATCTTCTGACCTTTCTTCATCGTGATTTCAATGACTCGGACTATCTCGTTCTCGTAGACCAACTTTGCAGACTTCGGAGCCACTTTGAGAATGTGCCTGGCCAAGCCCCTTGAAAGTCGTACCCGTTCCAGCGATATTTCAGGATTAGCGAGGTGTCAAGCCAGGGCCTGAACTTGGGACCTAGCGTACTTCCAACTCTATTGTGTTGAGAGGTCAAGCCGCCAGTTGTTGCACCGCAGTATCTTTCCACTCCCCGGCGGATATTCGAACGTCTGCTCCTTTTCCAACTCGAAGCCCAACTTCCTGCAGATCGCATTCGAGGGTAGGTTTTCCACCGAGGGGAAGGCGTAGAGATACCGATGCCTTCCTAGCCGGGAGACGCTCTTGATCAGCTGCCGCATTGATTCAGTGGCGATACCCCTCCTCTGAAATTCTGGAACTACCATCCACCCGGTCTCCCACACCATTTCTCCCGCTTGGTCCTTTTCCCAGTATCCCACAGTCCCCACATCTTCCCCCCCTGCAACAATAACAAACATGCATCCCATGCTTGGGTCAACCGACATAGCCACGAACTTCTTGTGACGCTCGCGGAGCTTATCATCGCTCTCCGGCCCTCCAAGATAATTCATCATTCTTTGGTCGGCCAACGTCCTTTCCAGTATCGGGAGATCGCCTTCCGTGTATGGTCTGGTCACAACCTCAGCTCTTCTACTCACGAGCCTATCCTCGCAGGTGTGCGAAGCCCTTAAGTTTTCCCGAAAATCAAATGGAACTCCCGGCAACAGTTGACGAGTTCAATTCCGGAGACTACGTTTCGAATTGGTTTTCACTCGACTGAAATGGTTTCTTTCGAGCTTTTGCTTGCGGGCCCGACGGGAATCGAACCCGTTTAGGGGCCTTCGCTGACCCTCGGGTTAAAAGCCCGATGCTCTACCTGAGTTCTCTCCCATTGTGGAACTAAGCTACGGGCCCGCGTCAACCTTCGCGATGGGGCCTGTATTTTACCGTGAGACTCCCTATTCCCGCAGGAGTGTACGCACCAATTTGATGCTCTGTTCAATCGTCTTGACCTCATCGTATGGCGTTTCCATGATCAACGGCCTATCCTTGATTGCGCGATAGTGAAGAAAATCTCTTATTCCCCTGCGCCCTATCTTCCCTTTGCCGATGTTCTCGTGCCTGTCAAGCTTGCTTCCAAGAGTGCCCTTCGAGTCGTTCAGATGGACGACTTTCAGTCTGTCAAAGCCGACAACCTCCTCGAAGAGCCCCATCGTGTTCTCCACAGATGCTTTGTCGCGGAGGTCGAAACCTGAGGCGAACGCATGGCAGTTGTGCGTGACCACAAAGGGTGCTAGGAAAGATCCAGACTCCGTGGTCAGATTTACCACTTCGCCTGCGTAATGGTTTCTTAGAACAGTCCCAATTGGAATGAGCAAGGCATCATGGCTCTTTAGAAATGTGCGTTGCGGGATTGTGGGGAGATAATAATCGAATCCGAGTTTTCTCGCTTCCGCTCTTCCCACACAAACTGTGTACCAACCTTGACCCTTCACAACTCTACCCGCTATCTTCGTCTGAGTAGCGCGATGTCGACGCACTGTTCCATGAACGTCGATCTTAGCAAGCAAGTGAATTAGCTGAGTGGAGACAACGCCTGAACTTGTAACAAAACGAATTCCTTGCTCATCTACACATCCATCACCTCTTCCGTAAGCGAGGATAAAGGACCGAACAATGGAATCTTGGGCGCTCATTATGAAGGTGGGAATCTTCTTTTCTCGGGCCCTTGGTCCGAAGTTGACCCTGAGGAATCTAGCCAGAATGTTTGAACTTGCGCATACTTTGACAACTGGTCCCTCCTCGTCAGTCCAGGCTTTGAGGGAGAATATCTCTTCGAAGAGTCGAAGAGCCCTCTTTATCAAATAGCTTTCATGCTTACCAAAAGACAGATAGATCTTGGACAGGTCGCCTCCCCTCTCCCCTTTGCCGATGTAGACCCAGCCCTCGGCCAAATACAGCCCGAAGAACTCAGCCATTTCCACCGTGAGCGGCAAAAAAAGTGGGAAGGGAAACCTTCGAGTATGTGCGCCAACGTATTCCTTGAAGTCAATGCTTAGTACTGTATTAGATTTCAGCTTCGGCATCACAAGATAATTTCCCTTCTTAACATCGCCCGCTGCTACCCATCCAGGTTCGCCTGTCAATTTGACCGTCCAAGGGCTCTCCTCCAAATATTGAATCCGGTCGACTTTCATGCATAGAAGTGGATGCTCTGGCGTCAAATTGATCAAGGGTAACCCTTTGGGTTTCACTGAAACAAGTTCCCCCGAGTATGGCCGTCTGATGAGTCTTGTCACCCTAGTCGCCTCTCCCCCGATTCCGGTAACCTCATCCCCAATCGATATTGTTTCAATTGGACGTGGGGCACCTTCACTCATCACCTGGGACCCAGGGGGCATGCACGTGTCAAAGCATACCCCGACCCTGTCGTCGACTCTCACCTTGTCCAGTATGGCCCTCAATTCCTCGAATCTGGAGCCGACGCTGTGGCTTTGCCCTGCCATGTTCTCTAGAAGAATCGACGCATCTCCGCCGCTTCCAGAAAGCGCCTCGTTACATGCGTCTGCGACGTTGGAGATTCCCACGGCGATGCCCTTCCCAAGGTGGCTTCCCAGATGTACTACAAGATAATCGATTCCCAGTACGTCGCACCTCTTGACCTCCTCGTCGAGAGAAAACCTACTGATCTTCATTGTAGCCTTATCGGGTGAAGCGAGGTTAGGAAGATATGGCATGTGGTCGACCACCCTGCGGACCCCCGACTTCCTGCGTCGCTCCTTGAATGAAGCCGCGATGTCATCGGGGATCGGCTTAAACTTCCATTGGTTCGGATTCCTTGTGAATATTTGGAATGTGTTCGCGCCGAGCTCGGCTGCTCGGTCGAAAGCAGACTCCAGTGATCCCGCGATGGACACATGCAGACCCACCATCGGCTTCGCGGGCAATCTAAATCAAAACAGGCGGAGTGTGGGTTTATGGGCCTTTCTGGCCGGAACCCACTCTCTCGTTTTTCGTTTCTCGCTTAGCTCTTCTTTTCCTTCTGAGCCAGAGCCTTCTTGGAACCGGCAGCGCTCCGTATGGGTGCCGTCCTGCGCCTGTACGTTCTTGTCGGCTTCTTGGCGAGGGTCGGCGCTCCGAACGATGTAGTTGACGGCGGGGAGTACAATACTGGAGCCGGCGCGGGCTGAACAGACTCGTACGGCGCTGGTGCTGGCCCAGGCGACGGGGCAGGTTCAATTACGGTTGATGCTTCGAATGGCGGGAATTCTATCGCGTGTTCCGTTGTCGAAGTGTGAGACTCTGATGGCGTCTTTGGAGTGCTTGATTTCTTCCGGTGTCCAAAGTAGCCCCTTGGCGCTGCATAGAGCACGGCGATGATGCCCACGGCAGCCGCTAGCAAGACAGTCACTACTTCTAGGACCATTGTTGAGGTTGATTATGGCCGTCGGGCTCTTCAGAACCGGAGTCAAACACAGTAAACAATTGCATCAGGTTCTATCAACTAGTGTGGACGCTCCGTCATGAGACACGTGGGGATAAGGTGCAAAGGGAGAGTTTTGCTTATATCTCAGTCCGTAAATAACAATGAAGCGTAATGCTGCAGGTCCAGTGGGACAAGATCTGCAATGAGATCTTCAAGTTCGACAGGAGGGTGAGGTCTGCCACGATACTCGACCAGACCGGTAGGCAGATTGCTGGAGGGATGAGGAAGGGGATACCCTCCCTGGAGCCTCAGAGCGAGGACCTGAGGCTGATTGCCGGGATAACAATCCAGCTCAACAACGACAGGACTTGGGACAGGTACTTCGGCAAGAATCAATTCACCTACAGCAAGAGGGAGAGGCTGAACATCATGACATTCTATCTAGGTGACAAGCTAGTACTAGTCTCCGCAGAGCCCGACTTCACGCTCCAGCAGGCCCAAGACCTGAGAAACCAGATAGTAACAAACCACGCCGAGGAGATTAGGTAAAAGAGGGAGGTGAGCCGGGTCTCAGTTGAGGCCTAGCTCAGGAAACTTCGCCGTGGTGAGCCCGAGTTCGCTTTGGAGGGTCCTGATTCTTTCCGCGTACTTCTTCATGTCCTCTACGTTCTTCTGGACCTTAGCTACCTTGTATCCACGCCACGCCTTCTTTAGTGCACCCCAGGTCTGCCCCTTCGTGTACTGTGACATGAGAGGGCTCCTTTCAATGAGACGATATAAGCCTTAACGTCTCATGAAGAATCCGTATTGGGCCTCCATAAGCCCCTCTCATCTAGCGAACCTCGAAGGGGACTTTGTTCCCGTTGTGGTCGTATACTCCCAGGTTGTCGTTCGTCGCGTAGGGATATCCCATAATCACCATTATCTTCCCTGAGGCGTGTAGCAAGTCCTCGTGCGAAGGCGAGTGGTTCCCCGAGGGATGCGAATGGGCGACTCCGAGGTATGACAGGTCTATGGGGAGCATCCACCAGCTGAATGAAGAGAAGGCCGCTCCGTGGTCAGCCGCCGGAGGGACGACCACACCCGTCACTTCCACCACCCCTTTCTTCGATTTGCCCCTCAGAAGTAGGATTCCTTCGTTGGGGTATGCCATGCGGGAATAGGTAAAGAGGCTGTCCACGACTTTGGAGTGGAAGATTACCTTCTCTACGGGCATCGACGGCCCCTACTTCAGAATCCTGACGAAGTTCCAGACTACTGTATTTCCCTCGGGGTTCTCCTTCGTATATCGCTCCGGGTGGAACTGGACTCCGTAGAGTGGGCGCTTCTCGTGTTTCATGGAGGCGATCTCGCTGGTCGCGCTTGTCGCCAAGAGCCTGAAACCTCCGGGGAGGGACCTCACGACTTCATGCCTGGACTCCAGAAGCATCAGTGATTTCGGGAGTCCTTCGAAGAGCGGGTCATCTGCCAGGACTTTCGTTTCGACCATCTCAAGGACGTGCTTCCCATCCTTGACCACATCTGCTCCGAAGGTTCGAGCCATCATCTGGTGCCCGAAGCAGACGCCCAGGACTGGAACCCTGGATTCGAGGATTGCTTCCGATTCGCGTGCGAACTTTGCTCTCGTCCTCTCTTCCGACATCATGTCAGGCGACCCGCTCAAGACAACGCCATCAAAGGAAGCGAACATTCCGCGCGAGAGTCCGTCCCAATCAACCGACGTGACCTCGGCGCCGTTTGCTTCGATGCATTGCCTGAGCCGTTCGAAACGCTCGGGCGTCGGGTAGTTGTTGACCGCGAGGACCCGGACCAATGTTCCGGTAGGGGAAGTTTCTCGATAAGAACTTTCAGGGATTTGTCTCGAGTTCTCAGAACAGTTTAAAAGGGCTCAGAATTCGTTGGGCGAAAGGAGCTAGGAAAAAGAAAATGTTTGCGCCTTCGGCAGGTTACGACAGGGCGATAACGATCTTCTCGCCCGATGGCAGGTTGTACCAGGTCGAGTACGCGCTCGAGACTGTGAGGAGAGGGAGCCTGGCGGTCGGCATTCGTACCAAGGACGGGATTGTGCTGGCCGTTGAAGAGAAAGGAAGGAAGCTCCAAAGCGGGGACTCTGTGATCAAGATGTTCCAGATTGACGACCACGTTGGGGCAGTCGGGGCAGGATACATCCCTGACGCCAGGATACAGGTCGACAGCGCGAGGGTCCTTGCCCAGAGCAACAGGCTGATCTACGATGAGCCAGTCGACATCGAGGCCATAGCGAAGAAGATTGCTGACATGAACCAGCAGTACACGCAGTACGCCGGCGTCAGGCCCTTCGGAGTTTCGCTGATAATCGCAGGGGTAGACGAAGGATCGGGCCCGGTAGTATTCTTGGCCGACCCGACTGGGACCTACTCGGGGTTCGCCGCCATCGCCATAGGGCAGGGGAGCGACCAGGTCAATGACTACCTGGAAAAGAACTATGCCGCAGACCTTTCCCTCGACGCAGCAGTGACTCTGGCCATCGAATGCATATACTTGGTGAGCGAGGACAAGACGGGGACGGCCCACATCAAAGTCGCGGTTGTTGAAACCGAGACCAAGAGGTGGAGGCGCCTCGGAGACCAGGAAATAAGCAAGGGCGCGTCCGCTGCCAAGACCAGGTCTGACAAACCGCCTGCAAAGAGCTCCTAAGTAGCGTCGGACGGCATGAGCGGGTCGTTCGGACACGGGGGAGGGGACTTCAAACCCAGGACCAACGAGTCATCAAGATTCACTACGGTTCGTATTACCATCGAGGGAGAGCACTATGAGATTCTAGTCAACCCTGACTCTGCCCTGGCCTTCAAGCAGGGGAGGAACGTCGAGCCTTCAGCCGTCATCGCTGCGGACGAGGTGTACTCTGACTCTCGCAAGGGGCTAAGGGCGAGCAGTGAGAAGCTGAAGTTACACTTCGGGACCGACGACCACGCCAAGGCGGCTCTTGAGGTGCTCAGGCGCGGAGAGCTTAACCTGACCCAGGAACAGAGGAAGAGGCTTACGGAAGAGAAACGGAGGGCGATCATAGCGGCGATCTCCAAGAATTTTGTCGACCCCCGGACACTTCTGCCACACCCATCGACGAGAATCGACCAGGCGATGCAGGAGGCCCGCGTGACGGTGGACCCGTTCCAGGACCCCAATGAGCAGATGAAGGCCATTGTGGAGAGTCTGAGGACCATTCTCCCAATGAAGTCGGAGAAGATCAAGCTCGTCGTTAGGGTAGCGGCCCAATATTCGGGCCAGGCCATAGGTGTTCTGAAGAACTACGGAGAGATACTGAAGGAGGACTGGCTGGCGGACGGGACTCTTTCCGCAATAGTAGAAATACCCGCCGGGGGACAGCCCGGCCTGCTGGACCGCCTCGGCTCCACGACGAAGGGAGCGGCGCAGGTTACAGTGGTGAAATAGAGAATGCCAATGATACAAAGGAAACAGGTGATACCGGGGGACGTTATTGCGACTGGGAATTACCGGTACGGGAGCAATATCGAGAAGAGGGGAGACGAATACATCGCGCTCAGGGTTGGTTTGGCGGAGGTTGGGAGAGACGGCCTTAAGCTCAACCCACTCACTGGCCCCTACCTCCCGAGAGCTGAGGATGAAGTGATTGGGAAAGTGGCGGACATCAACGGCTTCGGATGGGTGGTGGACATCAACTCATGCTTCGACGGTTTCCTTCCCGCCTCTTTCGTATTCGGGAGAGAGTTCTCCCCGGCTACCCACGACCTTTCGAGCAAGTTCGCGCTCGGGGATATGATAGGGGCCAGAATCGAGTCCTACGAAAGGTCGAGGGACCCTCAGCTGAGCATCAGGGGGCATGGCTATGGGAAGATAGAATCGGGAGAAATCATTAAGATATCACCAACAAAGGTGCCGCGATTAATCGGAAGGAGAGGTGCGATGATAAACATGATAAGCGAAAAGACTGGCTGCGACATCCGGGTCGGGCAGAATGGCGTGGTCGTCGTGAACGGTCCGCCTGAAGGCATAGTCAAGACGGCCAAGGCCATCAAAATGGTCGATGAGGAGGCCCACTCGGCAGACCTGATGGCGAAGGTGGAGGCGTACCTTGGAGGGACTGAAGTTGGAAAATAAGAAGAAGAAACTGATCGACGACAAGGGCAAGAGGCTCGACGGGAGGAAATGGGACGAGCTCAGGCCCATCAGCCTTCAAGTTGGTCTAATGAAGAACGCCGACGGGTCTGCTTACATCGAGTGGGGGAAGAACAAGATTATGGCGGCTGTGTACGGGCCCAAAGAAGTGCACCCCAAGCACCAGGTCTTACCTGACAGGGCACTGCTGAGGTGCAGGTATCACATGGCCCCGTTCTCCGTGGACGAAAGGAAGAACCCAGCACCGTCCAGAAGGGAGATTGAGATTTCGAAGGTGATCAGGGAGGCCCTTGTGCCGGCCGTAATTGTCGAAGACTATCCCAGGACAGCCATCGAAGTCTGGGTTGAGGTCCTGCAGTCTGACGGTGGCTCCAGGGTAGCGGGGATTACGGCCGCGTCTCTTGCCCTTGCCGACGCTGGGATCAACATGAGAGACCTAGTAGTGGGATGCTCTTGCGGCATAATCGAGGACCACGTGGTCGCAGACCTTGATGACACCGAGGACAAAGAAGGGAGCGGAGACATGCCGGTCGCAATCATGCCGAACCTGGGGCTGGTGTCTCTTCTGCAGGTCGACGGGATCTACACCCGGGACCAGTTCAAGAAGGCGTTTGAGCTCGCCATCGAGAAGGGCAGACAAGTCTACGCGATGCAGAGGGAGGCGTTGACTTCGAAGTTCTTCGGAGGGGAGCCGACGACCACAGAGGTTGAGGAGGTGGCAGAGTAGTTGTCGATGAAGAAGAATTACGTGGTGGAGACGATAAGGAAGGCACAGATGGTGCAGCTTCTGGCCGATGGGAAGAGAATGGACGAGCGTGCCCTCGACGAGCATAGACCCCTCAAAATTGAAACAGGGATAATACCAAAGGCAAACGGTTCAGCCAGGGTTACGCTTGGGAACACCCAGGTCATAGCAGGAGTGAAGATAGCGACTGGTACACCCTTCCCCGACACACCAGACAAGGGGCTCCTGGTGGTGAACGCAGAAATTCTCCCGATGGCCTCTCCCTACGCCGAAGCCGGCCCGCCGAGTGAGGAGGCGATTGAGCTGGCCAGAGTTGTGGATAGGGGAATACGGGAGTCAGAGATGGTCGACCTTACCAAGCTCTGCCTCATACCGGGCAAGAGCGTCGTGACAGTCTTCGTCGACTGTAACGTGATGAACGTAGACGGTAACCTGTTTGACGCGACTAGCTACGCCGTCGTGGCTGCTCTTAGGACTTCCAAAATGAAGAAGTACGTTGTCAAGGACGATAAGGCCGAGGCAACCGATGAGGTCGTGCCCGTCAAGGTCGAGAAGACTCCGGTCTCGGTCACCTTGGCCAGGATAGGGGACAGGCTGGTCGTAGACCCCAACACGGAAGAGGAGGCGTCCATGGACATGAGAGTTACCATAACAACGGACGACGACGGCAACGTCGTCGCGAGTCAGAAGGGGGAGGCCAGTACAATCACACCAGCCCAGGTCCTAGAAGCCGTCGACACATCGATCAAAGTAGGAAAGGAAATCAGGAAATTGATTCTGGAAGCCGTGAAATAAATGCCGAAAGCAAAGGAGAGTTTGAAGGGGCTCGGACAGAAATACGGCGGCACGCTCAGGAAGAGATACGCCAGGGTATTCAGGACGCTCAAGCAGGCCCGGGAGTGTCCGGCGTGCTCGAGCATGAAGCTCAGTCGGACCGCCTCAGGGATATGGAGTTGCAAGGTGTGCGGCTACATCGTGGCGGGCGGAGCCTATGACCTCGCGCAGGCAAAAGCCAGATAGACCCATTCTGTTCGTTGAGCTGAAGATCGCTTTCAGGGCGGACAAGAAGGCGACGGCCGCAATCAGGCAGTCATTCCCATCCGCGAAGCTGCAGAACGGACTTTGCGAGGTCAAGATCGAGTCGAACGGGCCAGCCGAGGTGGCGGATAAGGCCAGAGAACTACTCGAGAAGATTAGGTCGGTCGGCCAGAACCCCGAAAGGCTATAAGTAGACATGAGGTCGCCGGACCGAAAATGAGCCAGCCTGAGCTCCCCCCGATTATCAGAGAGCAGCTGGCGAGGTTCGACCAAACTCAGCAAAACCTGCAAGCGGTCATGGCACAGAAGCAGCAGGTGGAACTGGAGCTCTCGGAGACAGAGAAGGCCCTTGAAGAGTTAGTGAAGGCCGCGGATTCAGAGGCGGTTTACAAGTTCGCGGGGAACCTGCTAGTGAAGGTGAAGAAGGAGGACGTAATGAAGGAACTTAACGAAAAGAAGGAACTCGCCAACACAAGAAAGATGGTGCTAGCGAAACAGGAGACCAGGTTCAAGGACAGCCTGAAGGACCTTCAGACGAAAATCGATGAAGCGGTGAGGGGCAAGCAGTCCCAATCCCAGGCGCAGCCTCCTGGCGACGCCTAGGCATACAGCGTCACTTGACCACCGACATCGTACTCAGGAAGTTCCCGTTTCTTGATGCCAGGGATTTGCACAGGGCGGCCGTCGTGTGCCACCGGAATGCGGACGCGGACGCTTATCTTTCGGCATACGCCCTTACGAAGCTGATCAGGAGCCTCGCCCCTCGGTGCGAAGTCGATATTGCGACTCCAGGGGGGATGACTACGCTGACGACCAAGCTGAGCGAAAGGTTTCCACACAGGACGGTCCAGGAGAGCAAGGAGGAATACGACCTGTACGTTGCCGTGGACGTAGGGGATGAGGAGCTCCTGAACGACTGGAAGGAGAAGATGAGGGCCAGCGGGGGAGTGAAGGTGCTTGTTGACCATCACCCGCTGCGGGAAGGAAACACCTACGACTTGACGATAGTGGACGAGAGGGCGACATCGGCGGCCGAGGTGGTCTTCGGCCTCTTCCAGGACCTCTCCGTCAATATAGACGGGCAGACAGCCCAGGCCTTGCTGGAAGCCTTGATGTTCGACTCATCCCACCTGGCAATCGCCGGGCCGTCTGGGTTGAGGACTGTGGTGAAGCTGATGGATGCCGGGGCCGACGTGGCCTTGGCGAGGAGAGAGCTGAGGAGTGAGCCCGACCGTGGAGAAGTCCTGGCGAAACTGAAGGGGGCGCAGAGGCTCAAGATCTACAGGGCCGGGGACTGGGTCGCAGCGTCGAGCATCGTTGGCTCGTTCCAGGCCCACGTGGCCAGGTCCCTCGTGTACCTTGGGGCTGATATTGCGGTCGTGTGTGGAGAATCAGAGGGGGAGACAAGGGTCAGCCTGCGATCTACCCAAAGGTTCCTCGACGGGACTGGGGTCAAACTCGGGACTCAGGTGAGCGAGGAGATGTCGAGGAGGCTCGGAGGCCATGGTGGTGGACATTCAACGGCGGCGTCTTTCTCCACCATGGTGAGCGAAGATGAAGCACTTGGTGCGACCCTCAAGCGAGTGGGAGAGCTCCTCGGCGAGGTCCGCGAGCTAACCTAGGCGTACTTCTTGGACGCGGGGTTATTGAGGAAACCCTCGAATGAGAGCTTGAACCAGGGAGTGAAAGAGTCAGGATGAGAACGAAGGTCTGCCTGAACGTCTCTGACAGATGCCCACCTCACTGACATCATTTCGTCGCTGTTCGGAGTGACCTTGCCGTCGAACTCCCCCACAAGGACCCTGCAGAATTCGTTCTCCGCGTTCGCGCCCTGGGGAGCGAAGTAGACAAACGAATGCATGTCGGTCAAAGGACCGACGTTGGCTCCCAACTCCTGAAGAGCCCTCCTTTTCGCCGCTTCTTGGTAGGTCTCCCCGGGGTACACGTGGCTGGTGAAGGAGACGTCCCATGCGCCCGGCCAGAGGAGCTTCTTTTTGCTCCGCTGCTGGAGGAGCAGCTTTCCGTCGTGGAAAACGAGGGCTGTGTAGGCCCTGTGGCGTTTTCCCTTGCCTAAGTGACAATTCTCTCTTGTGTCAGTCCCTATCTCGTTGTCTTTGTCGTCGACAAGAATCAGTATTTCCTGTTTCTGCATGACTGGAAATATTACGTTTTGATTGTAGATAAGTCAATCGCCTTTTTTATGGAGGACGAGAGGGGCGGGGCCCAATGCGGCTCGAGGTGAAGGGAAGAGTGTTCAGCGGGATGGGAAAGGGAAGGTACTATGTTGGCCATCCGGAATATCAGAGGAGGTTTCGGGAATGTTTGGGGTATCGTCCGTACCCGGGAACCCTCAATATCAAGTTGGAAGACGATGACCTGATCGCCGACCTGAAGCAAATGAGGACCATGGGCGGTGTCAGGGTGGACTCATTCGTCCGAGACGGCGAGCCGTTCAGCGCATTGAATTGCTTCAACGGGAAGATGAATGGGCAGATGGTGACCTTGCTGTTTATCGATGTCACCTTTTACAACGAGAGTGTCGCTGAACTGATCTCCCCAGTATTCCTCAGGGACAAGTTCGGTCTGAAGGATGGAGACGCTGTATCTTTCTCCGTCGAAGCGCCAGATTCTACTCTAGGAAAGCAGTGAGGGAGCACTCGTCGCCATCCCTTAGCTTGAGGACCTTTCTCAGGTTTAGGGGCGCGATGACTTCCAAGACTGAATTGTCGTAATGTGTCCTTTCGATGGCGAGAACTGCCCCTGGATACTTTCCCGCGATTTTCGCTCTGAAAACCTTCACAGGCCCATAGGACCTCTTTTCGTCCGAGAAGCCTGGAATGTTGATGCCCGGCATCTGTCCGAGGCTCCGACGTTGCTCAATCATAGCCTCACTGGTAAGCCGAAGGTTAAGGGTTCCCGGAAATGGTTCAAACCCGAGCGCCCGGATGAAGGATCTCGAGTATCCCTTGAGCGAGATGTAGTATCTGCCCTCGTTTAGACCGGTGAACAGGGTGCCATTGAAGTTCAGCTCGTTATTGCCTCGTTCGAGACTAAGGCTGGCTTCGCCAAGGAATTTTTCCACAACTTTCAATCCCGATTCAGTCAGCCTGACAGCGAGGCCATGCCCCGAATGCGCTCTCTCTATGAGGCCTGCCCTTTGGAGGTCAATAAGCCTCAAAGAAGCAGCCTGCTGACTCAGGTCTAACGAATCCCCGAGCCTCTTGGTCGAGATGCCTGCGAAGGAGCCGCTGGCACCCAACCTAACTAGATGAAGGAGCGTTGTCAGCCGCTCGCCATTTGACTTTGGTCTATGTTTCACCATCTACAAGGAGACTGGTTGCTACCAAAGCATTATAAGAATACCATAATCGCGGCCGACCATGCGAAGGTCCATCTGGGTGAGCCTAGTTGCCATCTTCACTGCAATGGCCGTGGTTCTGAACGGGCTGACGGTTCCCGCGCCCTACGCAGGATTCCTCCTCTATGGGATATGGGAGATACCTGTGCTCCTGGCATTGCTGCTCTTGGGTTTCGGAGGGGGGTTGGCTGTGGCAACGTTGAATGGAGTCGCCCTGGAATTCATCAACCCAGGGGGCCTTCCGACGGGGCCGCTGTACAACCTTGTGGCCGAGGTCGCGATGTTCGCAGGCGTTCTCGCTGCTAGGAAGGTTATGCAAGGGAGGGGGATGCCCGCCCTCGTGCTTGCGTCTACAGTTCTCGGAGCAGTAACGAGGACAGCGGTCATGACGGTTGTGAATTGGGTCGTTCTTGCCCAGCCCTATCCCATCGGGTTCGGTTCATTCGGTGTCACCCAAGCCGCCGTCCCTGGACTTCTGGTGCTGATTGGAATCTTTAACGCGACCGTGGCCTTGTACGTGGTGCCTGCTGCCTTCGGCGCCAGCAGGGCCATTGCCTCCAGGTCACGAATTATTGGAGTCCAGAGAGCAGAAGGTTTTACCTCCTAGTTCGCGGGCCAGTGCTTTCTTGCTTTGGCGAATATTCTCGAAATCCAGGGCCTGAGCTTCCGGTATCCTGACTCAACCAAGGAGGCAGTGGTGAATTTCGACCTAGCTGTTCCCGTGGGGGAGATTGTGGTTCTCGCAGGACCTTCGGGGTGTGGTAAGTCGACCCTTCTCCGAGCTGTCAACGGTCTGATTCCTCACATGTATGGGGGAGAATATTCTGGGGATGTGAGGGTCGGCGGAGCGAGCGTCAAGTCATCGACCATGACGGACCTAGCACAGAAGGTCGGGTTCCTGTTCCAAAATCCCGAAAACCAGATCTTCATGTTCTCAGTAGAGAGGGACGTTGCCTTCGGCTTAGAAAATCTCGGAATCCCCAGGCCAGAAATGAGGAGCAGAGTGGACGAAGCAATGGCGTTGCTGGGGATTGGGGACCTCGCCCTAAGGGCTCCCTATGAGCTCTCAGACGGGCAGAAACAAAGGGTCGCACTGGCGGGTGTTCTGGCGATGAGGCCGCGGCTCGTCATACTCGACGAACCTACGTCGCTCTTGGACCCGAAGACTGCCGCAGAGCTGGTTGGGATCGCGGCGAAGCTAAGGGTGGACTTGGGAACGACATTCCTGATTGTTGAGCACAGGCTGGACCTCCTCGTGAAATTGGCCGACAGGCTGGTCGTGATGAACGAGGGAAAGAAGGTGCTAGAGGGGACTCCGAAGGAGGTCCTGTTCGGAGGAGACGCAGAAGCGTACGGTGTTTCGGTACCCTCGGTCACCAAGGTCCAGAAGCTGCTCGCCTCGGACGGACTGGTCGACGAGGACGAGCTCCTGTCTGCCCAAGAGCTGGCGGCTTCCCTGAGGAGTACGGGACGATGATCGAATTCCAGGATGTGAGCTTCGTCCATCAGAACGGGGTTACAGCCCTTGACAAAGTGAACTTGAAGATAGAAGTCGGGGAGACGCTGGCGATAGTTGGGGAGAACGGGGCAGGGAAGACGACTCTGGTCAAACACGTTACGGGGCTCCTTAAGCCGTCTACGGGGAGGGTGCTGGTCGACGGGACCGACACCACGGCCACTAGCACAGCTGCCCTCTCCAGGAAGGTTGGGGTGGCATTTCAGAACCCAGACCACCAGCTCTTCTCAGAGAGCGTGGAGGAGGAAATGTCATTCGCCCTCAGAAATTTCGGTTTCACCCCGGAGCTTGTTGAAAACAGGGTCTCATGGGGACTGCGTCTTTTCGGTCTCGAGGAATACAGAAAGTCGTCGCCGCTTGTACTCAGTGGGGGAGAAAAGAAGAGGCTGACCCTGGCCTGCATCCTTGCCTGGGACCCTGAGGTGGTCATACTTGATGAGCCGACAGTGGGCCAGGACGCCATCCAAAAGGAGAAGTTGGCCGGGACAATCAAGATGCTCGGCTCCACGGGGAAGACCGTGATCGTAGTATCTCACGACATCGAATTTCTTTGGCCGATTCAGCCGAGGGTGGTGGTCATGAAGGGAGGGCGAGTTCTCGGGGACGGGCCAGCGTCGCGGCTAATGCAGGAGAAGGAGCTGCTCAGCGCGGCCAGGGTTGCTCAGCCTCAGCTGGTCACCTTCTACCAGGAGCTCGCCCCCAGGCCGAAAGACCCCTTTGTTGACCCCCTGGATGCAAGACACTGGATCGAGGGAGTGGGGAATTAGATTGATGTGGCTCAGCGGAGGATTCGTCTTCAGACGAGGGACCTCGGTCTACCACAGGCTCGACCCGAGGGTCAAGCTGCTCATTTCTTTCCTGATGTTCGTTACTACCCTTCTGGTGAGGTCATTGTACGAGCTTGGTTTGGTAATCGCATTCATGGTCGGAGTCGCCGCGGTCGCCACAGTCCTGAGGAGGGTCGCAAGAACTATGACACTCACCGCTCTCTTCTCGGCATTCATCTTTCTGCTGAACTTGTTCTTCACCAGGAACCTTGAGACCTCGGCACTCTACGCGGCCAGGTTCGTGGCGATAGTCGTGTCAACGAGCCTCTTCTTCATCACCACGTCCCCCGACGAACTCGAGCAGGTCATGAAGACATTCAGGCTGCCCAGGGACGTCGTCTTTGCGTTCGTGACCGCTGTACGTTTCATCCCTGTGATGATGCTGGACACTCTCCAGATAATGGACGCCCAGAAGTCCAGGGGTCTCGAGCTGGAGAAGGGGAATATTATCCGGAGGGTCAGGAACATGATCCCCATTCTAATCCCCCTGGTGGTGAATTCGGTGGTCAGGAGCGGGGAGCTAGCCGAGGCCATGGAGTCCAGGGCCTATGGGGCGGTCTCGAGGCCGACTTCTCTTGTCGATTACAAAGCGAGCGCGCTCGACAAGGCGGTGGCTCTCGCCGCTGTAGCAATCTTCGTACTCGCCGCCATTTCCTTTTATTTCGTACTTCCAACCTCAGTCCTGTGATACCATCGAGGGTGGTCGCCGACGAGAGGGAAAGGGCGAGCGGAGTCCCCGATGAGCTCTCCAAGCTCAACGTGCGAGTCTACTTCAGCAGGCTCCCCGTGGCCGACTATGTCCTCAACCCCGAGATAGCGGTCGAAAGGAAATCGGTGCGAGACCTGGTCGCTTCGGTCTATGATTCGAGATTGTTCTACCAGGCCGCGAAAATTTCAGCTTCATATGCGAAGCCCTTCCTTCTGGTCGAAGGGGATTCGAAGGAGGTTGAGGGCCTGGTCAAGAACCTGAAGTCATACTACGGGGCCATAGCTAACGTTACATTGGCCTACGGGCTCCGAGTAATCTACACCGCGAACCCCAAGGAGACAGCAATGGCGATAGCCGAACTTCTCGGCCACGCCCGGGCTAAGCCTCTTGCAAGGATGCCCTCGGAGCTTCCTCCAAAGGCGAAGAGCATCCCACAGCAGCAACTCTACTTGGTCTCCTCTATACCGGGGGTCGGGAGGAAACTCGCCGAGAAGCTCCTTTCGAAGTACGGGACACCGAGGAGGGTCATGAGCCTGACTGCCGGGGAGCTAGCCCTGACCCCGGGGATCGGTTGGAAGAGGGCGGAGAAAATCAAAGAAATGCTGGACACAAGGTTCACAAAGTACAAGGAAAGCGGGGCCCAAGCGAGGTTGGAGGAAGAGTGAAGGTCGCCGTGCTTGGGGGGACGGGGGCCATGGGCGGGGCCGTGGCGAAGCAGCTTTCGAAGAATAACTTCGTGGTCATCGGGTCGAGGGACCCGGCCAGAGCCGAGGATGCTGCGAGGAGCATCAAAGGTGCGACGGGCGCCGATTATGCTACTGCGACGAGAGAAGCAAAGGCTGCTGTGTTCGCCATCCCCTATTCCGCCATTGGCGAAGCCGCAGCCCTGGCGAATGAACTGAAAGGCAAGCTTGTCATTTCCATGTTCAATCCCCTGAAGTTTGAGGGAGGACTGCTCCACTATCGTCTGGAGATAGGCTCGGCCGCGGAGGAACTCGCTGCGCTGCTTCCTGATAGCAGGGTCGCGACAGCTTTCAACAACGTACCGGCCCGAGTCTTCGAGGAGGAAGAGCCTGTCCCCATGGACATATTGGTCGCAGCAGATTCGAAGGAGACCTTTGATGAGGCGGCAGCGTTGGTTCGCAGCATCCCGAACTTGAGACCTCTGTACGTCGGACCGCTGTCGCAGGCCCAGATGGTCGAGAGGATGACGGCTTTGGTGTTGAACCTTGCAAAGCTCAACAGGACCGGAGCGCTGGCCCCGAGGTTCGTTTCCCGGAAGGGTTGACCCGAAGTGAAGTTCGGTTACATCCTCCCCAACTACGGAGACAAAATAAGCGCCGATGAGCTCGTTGGGATCTCCCGATTCTGCGAGGAGGAGGGGTTCGACTCGGTGTGGGCCACTGACCATGTGTTGATGCCGACGGAACTCCGGGAGCCCTATGGTCAGGTACTAGAGCCATTGACGACGCTGACCTACATCGCTGCGAAGACGGATAAGCTGAAGTTGGGGACCTCCTGCATCGTGCTCCCTCAGAGGAACCCTGTATTAGTCGCGAAGCAGGCTGCCGCACTCGACATGTTCTCGAAGGGGAGGGTCATCCTTGGGTTCGGGGCGGGTTGGGCCGAGAAGGAGTTCGGCTTCCTAAATGCCGATTTCGCGAGGCGGGGAAGGGTGATGGACGAGAGCATTAGACTGATGAAGAAACTCTGGAAGGACGATGTCGTAAACTTCGACGGAGAGTTCTTCCACGTCAAGGACGCACTCTTCCTCCCCAAGCCCACGAGGGGTGATATCCCTGTCTGGATAGGGGGCAACGGTCCCACTTCGATCAAGCGAGTCATCAGGCTGGGGGATGGATGGCATCCAGTTGGCTTGGACCTCGAGGAATTCAGGAAGGGGGTTCAAAGAGTAAAGGAATCTGGGAAGGGCGTAACCATTTCCATGAGGATGACGACGGACGTGAGGAAGAAGCGCGAGCAGTACACCACCCCGAACCAAGAGAGGAGGGTGGCTGTCTCAGGGTCTTCGGCCGAGGTAAGGAGAGAGATAGACGAGTACGCAGAGGCCGGGCTTGAATACTACTGCGCTTCGATCAATCATCCGGCGGCTCAGGAGATAATCGCAGATCTGAAGAAATTCTCTGGGGAAGTCATGAAGTCATACAACTAGGATCCAGGCAGGGTGGTGAGTCCCTCTCTCCAGCCTGTGTAAAGAAGTGGGTGGTATTTTCGGAAGTCCCAGAAATCGTTGAACGCCTCGGAGGCTGAGGCTGCTTCGACCTGACCCACAAGGAGCGTATGGTCCCCGAGCGTCCACTGGTCCCTTAGAATACATTCCAGAGTTGCGTCTGCCCCTTCGATCACCGGGACATTAAGCTTCGACCCGGTGTGATGCTTCAATCCGGCGTCCAGAAGCTTGTCCTTCACCTTTGACCCCCTCGTCGTGGCCAGCTTGGCGATGGCGTTTGCATGGTCCCTGTCCAAGATGGACAATGAAAACGACGATGCCTTTAGGGCAAGTTTGCACGTGAAACTCTTCGGGTTGCAGGCCACAGCTACGAGTGGGGGCGAGTCCGAAACTGAGGCATAGGAGACCAAAGGCATCGCAGACACCCTCCCCCGATGCTGAGTGGAAAGAACTGCAGGGACCTGCGGATAGAAGAGCCTGTGGATGAGCGAAGGGCTGACGTTCAACGAGGACATGATGTCCCGTCCGATTAGTTAAGGAGGTCGCTAGGTTACGAGAAAGTTAGTCGTCAGCACATCCCCCCACTCGTCGGCAATCACCGCTGTGTACACTCCGGACTGCTGCGTAGAAATTTGAAATCCGCTGAACGAGAGTTCAGTCTGGATGCGCCAGGTGACCGTGTTTCCCCCTATCGTCACCAGGGCATTTGATGAATGGGCCTCGAAGAGGAAATACCGAGGCGGGGATGGTTGTACGGGACAAGATGCCAGGGGCTGGGGAACAGGAATTACTGTACCCAAAGTATAGTTGTCCTGGGTGTAATGTCCCTTCATCACCCCGAGGCCAATCGGCCAGCCTGTGGTGCAAATTCTTCCCCATAGCTTTCCCTGTGGGAGGCCCCAAGCATTGGCTGCCGTGACGTTCTCGATCGACGAAGAAGTGCTGTTGACCCAGCCTGTAAGCAAGATCGCCCCCGCATGAGGGACAGATGTGCTATTGATTCGAAGGTGAAGTGTGAACCCGAAAGGCGAATCGCTGGATACTGAAGATTGGTAGACATTGTGCGTGGGGTAGACATAGGGGGGCACGAAAATGGCCGCAAATACAGTGATCACAATAGCTGCCAAGACGAGGGACATGTTCCTCACGCTTCTCCTGTAGGCAAGGTCGTCCGAAGTCAAGACGAGACTCCTTTGGGAACTAGGAATTGGTCCCCAGACAAGGCCCGGCGGCGTGAACGCAAGGCGAATGCGGAAACAAGGACGACCACAAGGACCACAGCGACAATTCCACTCAGTAATGGAATGTTAAGGGCGAAACTCGCATCGGCAATTGAAGGCGACATCAACGTCAAGCTTGTTGTGCTCCCAGTCCCTACATTTCCTTGCGACCATCCGGAGAAGGCGTAGAGTATAGAGGATGGACTAGCCTTGAGGACAACTACACTGCCAGCGGGGGCAAAAACCACGACAGTGGTGCCTGATCGGACTGTCCCGCTCGTTGAACCAAAGCTGTACGAAACTTGGCCGTTCCCTGAGACCGCCGACGCAATCATGTTCGCGCTGTGAGAGGTAAAGTTCCAAATGTTATCGATGAAGAATATTTGATTCGTGCTGGTGTCGATCTGGGCTATGTCCTGCACCCAGTAGGCGTACTGCACGTTGCCATCCGTGAACGAGAGGACGATGTTGAGCTGGAGACCCATAGAGGGGTCTCCTGTTGCGTTCCGAGTCTGGAGAGAACCTATGTACACGCTACCCAGGAATGCGTTGGTCGAGTACTGATAGGGCCCAGCCAGGCCGACGCCGTAGTCTGCGATCCCCATCGGCGCCGGCTCAGTGGAATAGGCACGGAACACATCAATCGCTTGGGACGAAACAAATGGTGTCACTTTCATCGAACTCGGGACCCACGCTTGCGACGGCCCGGAGCTTTTCTTGGTGCCATTTGGCGAGCCGGTGAAAGGAGCGACGCAGGTCGAGGACGTTAGTAGAATCGTCACAACGGCTACGAGGAAGATATTACGCGCTGGCATCCGAACTTGGCCCAGGACAATCTCGCCACTCGGTTGACCCATGCCGGGACGAATAACGCTTTCCTCTGTTCTGCCGTCCCTTCTTACTCTTTATCGATGAACTCTTCAGCCTTCGGTGGGTCTGGTGGGAGCCCCTTGCGCTTCCTTATCTCGGTAACAAGGCCCCAGAGCATGTTCTGAGGGACAGCCTGCCATGTCTTGAAGTGGGTGTTCCACACGGCCTTCCCCGCCGTGGCGCCTCTCATCTTCTCGCTCAGGTCGAAGGTCTCCGAGGCTGGGATCTCGCCTTCCACCACCGTCATGACCTCCTTCTGGTCGATCTTGACAAGCTTCCCTCTCTTCGAGCTTATCACCCCGGTTACGGCGCCGATTAGGTCCGAGGGGCCCTTCACTTCTATCCCGAGAATAGGCTCCAGCAGAGTGGGGTTGGCTGAAAGCAAGGCCCCGAGTATCGCGCGCCTAGATGCCGGCATCAGCTGGGCGTAGGTCCTGTGTGCCGCGTCTTCGTGAGGGACGTAGTTGGTAAGAGCGACCTTGACCCCTCTCGTGAACTCATAGGCGAGGGGCCCGTTCTTCATTATGTCGTCGAAACCGGCACGAATGGAGTCCATGGACTCCTGGAGGAACTGGACCCCCTTGGTTACCTCCGTCAGGATGTTACCCCTTTCGTCTATGGCCTGGAAGTTCCTTGCCTGGTCTGGGTCCCAGTCGTGGTCGCGCAGAGTCTTAATCACAGCCTTCTTCTCCGTGTTCTCCGTTATGGTCCCGTTGCGGATTAGCTCGATGACTTCTGGCTCTAATGGCTCGACCTCGATGAATATCTTGTTGTGCCTGTTCGGGGACCGGGCCATGACAGGGCCTGCTCGGGCGCGGATCGTCTCCCTGTAGTTGATAATCGGGGGCGATGTGATGATCTCAAGGCCCGCCTGCTGAATCTGGGTGGTGGCGATCTCCAGGTGGAGCACCCCCATCCCCGCCATTAGGGTCTCCCCTGATTCCTGATTTATCGTGATGACGAGGTTGGGGTCCTCGATGTTGAGCCGCCTCATGACCTCGACGAGCTTGGGGAGGTCTCTGGGGTGCTTCGCCTCAACAGCCACCGTTACGACCGGCTCACTCACGTAGTGAATCGACTCGAATGGAGCCACCCCCTTCTGATTGGAAATTGTCTCGCCCGACCTTATGTCGAGTCCGAGGAGCGCGGGTATGTTCCCCGCAGGCAGGGAGTCGACTATCTCCCTCTGGAATCCCATGAATATCTGGACCGACTGAATCTTCCCCTCCCTCTTCGAGTTGAGCAAGTATACCGGATCCCCGTTGCTCACGCTTCCTGAGAAGAGGCGGCCGACGGCCACGAGCCCAGCTGCTGGGTCGACGACGACGTTCGTCACCATCATGACAGTCGGCCCGTTCTCGTCGCAGGCGAGGAGGGCCTTCCCTACGTCGCTGTTCAAGTCCCCCGCGGACCAGATCTTGGGGATGCGATAGGCTTGGGCAACGTGTGGAGGTGGGTGGTGCCTGACCACCATGCCCAGTAGGGCCTCATGGAGGGGGAGCTTCTCCCCCAGCGACTCGGGAGTCGATGAGGTGTAGGCGTTGATGATGTCCTTGAAGGACATACCGGCGGCCTTCGCCATGTCAGAATTGAAACCCCACTTATCCTTGGAGGAGCCGAAGGCTACCTGGGCTTCTTGGACCGACACCTTCCACTTCTGTTTGTACTCGGGCTCCGCGTACGTCTCGACGAGGCGGTTGAAGTCCCTGACTATTCCAAAAAGCCATTCTTGCATCTTTTCCGGGGAGAGCCTGAGCTCCTTGATCAGGCGGTCGATCTTGTTGATGTAAACGACAGGGCGGACACGTTCCTCCAGGGCCTGGCGGGTGACAGTTTCGGTCTGAGTCATTATGCCTTCAACGGCGTCTATTACGACAATGGCTCCATCGACTGCCCTCAGGGATCTCGTAACTTTCCCAGTGAAATCTATGTGGCCTGGCGTGTCGATTAGATTGATGACGTAGGGTTTTCCCCCGGATTCGTAATACAAAGTGACGTTCGCAGCCTTGATGGTCATCTGCCTCTGCTGCTCCAGCTCCATGTAGTCCAGAGCTAACGCTTGACCTGCCACAGAAGGGGAGAGCATCCCCGTCGCCGCTAGGAGGGAGTCCGACGTGGTGGTCTAAACGGCAGGAGGGCGGTTAAGCCAGCCCGCTTCCGTGATCCACGTGGGCGATAATTCCCAGGTTGCGGATTTGCTCCCGATTGTGGACTATTTTCAGGGCCTCGGATGTAGTCTTGAACTTGGGCATGCTGAATCCGTCCCGAATTTGCCTTTCACGGTATGGTTATGAACATTTCCTGCGCATCGAGTAGAGTGAGCCGAAATTCTAACGGAAACTGTAGGTTGAGATATCAGGGAGTTGCCTGCAATGCTTTAGCTTTGTGCATTGATAAGAGATTGATCTGCCGTCTGAATCGTCGGATACTTTCGTCATGGTGAATTCTCAACTGCCAATAAGCGGTTGGGCCTGTCGAAGTTGTCGAAGCCTTCACAGGTAGAATCCGAGAAATTACGCCCAATCGGCCGAGAAGTAGGGACGCTGACACAAGCAGTAGAGGGGGATTCATTACCATCTTTCCTTGAAGCTCATTCTGGAGTTGACGAAATGGAATGTTTGCAGGCCATTTGGGAAGCATCCATTCTTCTCTCGCATCCAGGGGAACGGCTTGTGCGAGTTTCAAATCTCGATAGTTGACCGACCCTTCCGCGTCCCACAACGCGGATATGCAGGCCCCGATTAGTAATGGGTCGCACACATGAAGCCAGAACGGAAGGGGATTGTTCGCAAGCTTCTGGTCGACTGAATTATCGATGCCTGCTACCTTGGTGACAGTTGTGATGAGTCTGCCTACATTCGTTCGGAAGTACGTCCCTTCACAGAACCCTCCACGATTCGAGGTAGTTGTTGAGATTGTTAAGTCACCAACAACATCGCGAACACATTTTGCGTAGTCTTCATGCAAGAGAGGATCTTTGTTGGTGAGCGCCGCGTTTCTCGAATTTGCATCGCCTTGGTATCCTATGAGCCGGGCCCCCGAGACCGTTGCTAGATTGAACGGGAGCTTGGGATTTTCAACCACTCTCATGGTTCGCCCACAAGAAATTCTGAGCTTGGTTACGAATGGCTCAAGGTCGACAGTGTCAAATCCTGTCAGGTTTCCAAAGAACCTCCAAGTATCAAGTCGAACGAACCGTGATGGTCTCCCATGAATCAGATCTCGAATCCCCCTCAGGCGTCCTAAACTTCTGAAGGGTCCCGGCAATTCGCCTAGACGTCTCCAATAATCGAGCAAAACCTGGCGCGAATCGACCGCGACACTCACGTGAGTGCTGTCTAAAAGATCGCTCAGGTGCACAACCGGCCTTCCCGGGTTGATCTTGTAACGTTCTATGAGTGCTTCGACCCAGGTCATCCTGAAGCGATGAATTGCGGAAGCAGTTTCGTCGCAAAGTTGCTTGCCCGCAGACCTGACTATACTGATTGTCCTCTCGATGTCATAGTTCTCAAGGAGTTCGACTGATTCCCTCTGTCCACGCTTTTCGACCTGCAAGTCCAAGGGTTGAATGAGAACGAGGTACTTTAGGGCGAATCAGTTTGCACATGTTCTGGTAGGGGGAGTAGTATGAAAGTGCTTGACGTCAGGCCCTAGGATTCCATGTTGGAGTCTGGAGCATTCCTTAAAACAAAATCCTCGAGGCGTGGGAACGTGGCAGCGGACCTGGCGGTTAACAACCTATTCGTAATCATCGCGGGTCTGCTCGTGTTCACGATGACACCTGCCGTCGGCCTCTTGGAAGTGGGGGAATTGGGAGAGAAGTTCTCGAATGTAAGTCTCCTGAAGGTCATGCTCATCACCGGTATCGGCTTCGTCGTAATGGCCATCGTAGGTTTCAACACCGCGTTTGCGCCAACGATAGGCGGAGTGATAGGGGACCCGTCCTATGGACCAGGGCTCTTTCTCGGTGGCTTTTCAGCCAACGCGGCAGGACTCCTATCCGGGGTCTTCTGGTCGATGACCCCGCAGTACTTCGGCACCGGCCTGACAACGGGCGCGTACTTCCTATTTGAGACGTCGTTCGCCACCGTGACTCTTGCCATTGTCAGCGTGATCATTCTGAAGAAGGTCAAGCTTGAAGCATTCGTGTTCTTCGCAGTGGTGTACTTCGTCGTCATCTGGAATCTTCCTGCAGCCTGGATCTGGAACCCGACAGGGTGGCTGTATCAGTTGGGGATGCGTGACTTCGCTGGGGGGCTGGTTGTCCACGCTGCGGCGGGGGCCGCGGGCCTGGGGATACTCGCCGTTGTTTGGCAGGAAGAGAGAAAATCCGGGCTCAAAGAGAGCACCCAGATCCCGGTCAGCGTAAGTCCGACATGGCTGACTCTCTCCGTGCTGCTGCTGTGGGTCGGTTGGTTTGGCTTCAACCCGGGGAGTGTACTGGCGTTCAACTCATCGGCCATGGTAGTCGTGCTCACTACTTTCCTCGCGGCGGCTTCCAGTTTTGTATCCCTCATGCTTGTGGCGTATTGGAGGACAAGGCAGAATCCTTGACTGATAATGATGGCAAACGGGATACTGATGGGCCTGATAGTGATCACCCCGCTAGCCGGGTTCGTTAGCCCAGGGAGCGCGATCATACTTGGCCTCCTCGGAGGAGGCCTGTTCCATTATGCTGAAGCATATCTTGCGCATCGCAAGTGGTTCGCGGATCCAGTCGGCCTCCTTCCTGGGCACTTGATAGGGGGGATTTTCGGAGTGCTGATGATCGCCTTCTTCACCCAGAATACGTTCGCCGCAGCCTCTGGGACTGCGTCGCTCCCGGACGGAATCCTGTTTGGGGGCGGGATAGGTGCCCTTCAGCAGCTTGGAATCGAAGCCTTCGGGATAGTCGCGGTGTTTGCCGCCGTCTTTGTCCTTTCGTTTGCGGTGATCAAAGGAGCGAGTACGTTGTTCCACGGGATACTTTCCCGGGAAGCTGCCTAGGAGACCGGGACTTCCGCGCCGTTTACGAAGAGCTTTCTCCTTACAGTCGCTGCTTTCGCTAACGTCCTGGTCATGGGACAGCGCCCGCCGGTCAGTTTCACTAGTTCGACGACCTTTTCCGGGGACGCGCCAGTTACGACTCTTGTCTCTATTAGAACGTCGTAGATGGATGGGTCCGAGTTCCCGATCCCGAACATTCCTTTCCTGTTCCAATTGGCTTCCACTTCCGTTTCCAAGGAGTCGAAGTCGACTCCTAGAAGGGCCGCTTGTCGAGCAAAGATGACATTCTCAGCGAACCCGATCGAAGCTACGAATATCGAGGAAGGAGGGGGAGCGGTGTCGCCTCCGCCCACCGACTTCGGCTCATCGGATGTCACTGTGAAATTCGGCCACCTTGCTACTGAAGTCTGAGGCCCGGTCAAGGTCGCCATGGCGACGGTCGGCCCCATTGCAGCGCCAGGGTCATCGGGGGAACTCAGGCGTTCGAAAAGCTTCTGAATTCCTTCCCTGAATTCTGATGTGACTAGTGTCATGTTTGTCTGCCCAGCGAGTGATTGTCTTAACGCTTTTGCGACTCTGGAAATTACGAGTAGATCGAAACGATGGCTCTGAGCTGAGGTCTCGAGAGTTCAAGCTTTTCGCCCCCAAGGGACTGGACAATCACTGAGCCCCCAGACCCTTCGATCCCTCCCAGCCTCTCCCCGATCGGCTCCCCCTTGGTGGCCATGACCGAGTCGAGGAGGTTGGAGTAGGCGTCAGGCGCGGGCCACCTCGACCTTTTCCCGACGCTTTCGAGGAGTTCCCACAGCAAAGGTCGGTTCACCGACTCTTTGCACTTGAGCGGCAATGAGGGCGAGCCTGTGGTGGCAGAAATCTTGTACGCCGACGCCCGTTCGATTCTTCCGGCGTGAGCTTGAACCATTAGCAGCTCTGGAAGGCTCGCAATATCACCAGCCAGGTCTTCAGGAATCTTCGTCACCGAAAATCGATGTAGGAAAAGTTCCGAAGCAAACTTGGCCTCAAGGGGAAGAATGTAGGCCCGGCTCTGACGGCTCGAACCTGAGTCCTTGAGTCGAGAGATCAGCTGGGCTTCAGCACTTTTCCTGCTCAGTGCCCTGCACCCTGCAAGGGCGTAAGCCCGGGCGGAATCCACGAAAATTACCAATCTCCCGGAGAGGGACGAGGCAGCTCTGGGAAAATCCTCCGGACCCGGCTTCACCTCGGCCAGTGCGTACCACAAAAAGGGAAAATATTTTGACCTGAGCAATATGGATTCTTCAATCGGTATCACCTGGGCGAAGATTGAGCCGAAAGGAAGGTGTGACCATGAGAAAGCGACTAGCCCTGCCAAGAAAAGAAGAATTGGGGAATAGGTCCCTCCCGCTCCGAAAGCGAAGATGGAAAGTACGAATAGTCCAACTCCGAGGATCGGGCGAATTCGCAGGCGGGACTTCGCCTTTCCCGTTCCTCGTGCGCACTTGGTCATTGGCCTGAACGAATATCCCAGGTAAACGATTGACAGGATGCCAACCAACCAAAGCCCGAACGAGAATGAGAAAACACCAATGAGCGCGGCGCCAATCCTCGTTATCCAGCCCATCAGTGGAACCCCTCTGTGTCGATGCTCGCGAGTCCCGACTTCGAATATTCTTCCAGGGCAGGGTGTCGGGCCACCCAGAAGGCCCTCCCGCTGTCAGACGTTTCTTCATCGTCGGCGGCCGTCTCTCCGTTCCGCTTCGCTCTGCTCTTTGTCAGTTCGAGTGAGAACTTCGCTTCGTGTCCGAGGATGATTCCCCCGTATGGATGCCGGTTCCAAGCCTTGATTGGGTCGATGGAGACGTGACTCACGACCAAGACCGCTATCCCGAACTCGACGCAGAGGCGTTGGGCATGCGAGAGGAGCATCGCAAGGCCCGCGCTCCTTGCCGGGAGGTCCTGCGTGCTCGGGAACGAGGACTTGAACGGCGCTGAGATTGAGTCGTAGACAAGGAGTTTGGCGCCAGTGTCGCGAATTATTCCATGGAGGACCGAGTCGTATGTGGGAGTCTGCCTGAGCCTAAGCTCGACCCTTCCTCCCTTAGAGACCTCTTTGTTGGCGTCGACGCCGTGGAGGTTTAGGAGGTCGGTCACTTCGGGGGTCTGGAGGATGTAAACCGAGGGCTCCTTGTTGGGAACCTCGACAGTGAAGCTAGGGCAGAGTATGTCCGCAATGGGTCCTAGGTGTGCGTCGGTGTATGATACGCCAATCCTGTCCAGCGTGGTGCTGATGGCGGTGAGGAGCTCTCCCCGGGTAGCGCCCTTCTTCTTGCCGGCTGGTTTTGTGACGCGCTTGAGCTTCAGGTCTACGGCGGCGATTTCCTTGCCGAAACGCTTGTTCATCCCAGCTTGTCTGTAGGGGAGGAGGTAGCTGGAGTAGGACTGCTCGGTGTCGAGGATTATGGCCGAGTGGCCTCCAGCCACCGTCGAGCAGGCAGCCTGGTGGGAAAAGATGCTCTTTCCTAGGGCCTTCTCCCCGAAAACCTGAGTGATGGTCCCAGTGGCCAGGCCTCCGTCCAGCAGGTCGTCGACGGCTTTGCAGTGGGTGGGAATCTTCTCCATCACTTCCTCAACTCTTTCAGGAGCCTCCTCCCCTTATCCGTCAGAGTGTAGCAAAAGACTTCGGGTCCGGAGCCAGATTCCTTTGGCTCGAGGATAAGAAACCCCTGATTCTCAAGGCCCGCAAGGGCGGCGACGACGTCGGAGGAGAGGAACTCGGGGGCGATGTACTGGACTATCGACTCGGGAGTCGAGAGGGTATAGCGGTCTACCTCTTCGAGGACCATCTTTGTCAGATCAGGGGTGGGGAGCTTGCTAGCGCCTGCGGGGGCGTAGTCGGCGGTCTTCACCACGACTCTTCGAGGGACGAAGTTCTCGCGACTGTTGTTTCGTTTGTCGTGAACTACGAAGGTGCTTGAAAGGATGTTCTCGACCGGCTTGCGTTGTGAATGCCAAGTGTCGCTGGAGTATATCCGAACTGGGCAGGATCGCAAGAGAAGTGGGCTAAGCGAGTCCGGCTGATCGGAGGAAAAGACAACGGAAGCAGACCACTCCAGGAGCAGGCTCAAGAGTCGGTTCGCAAGGGCAGGCTTTGGCGAGCCCCTGAAGACGCGGTGTGCCTCTGTGACGAGGACGAAGCTCCCATTGTTTCCTGAGGCATGGGCAGCCGTTAGGAGTTTGGACAGGAAAAGGGCTGCCGCGAGTTCTGCGACCTGGGGGTAGGGAGCCCGATGGAAGTCCATGATGATATCCCCTTTGACCTTTGCGAACTTCTGGTCGTCGACGGCGTCGAAATGTCGGAGCGAGCCTATCCTCCCCCTGAGCTTGTCGACATAGAAACCCCTGAATCCCTCGACCTTGCCGAGCACGTCGTAGAGAGAAACTGGGCTGAGCATGGCCCCTTCGGTTGCCACCACTTGCATTGCCGAATTGATGATCGCCTCCTCCTCGGACGACAGGTCCAGGGCCGCAGCATATGCGGCCGCAGCGAGTTGCGAGTGCCAGGGTTCAGGTTCCTCGAGCCTGAACGCGTCGTAGAGGAAGGAGCGGTAGTCGAAAGTGTCGAAATGGCCAGAAAGGCGGTTTGCCAACGAGCCGTCGAGGTCGAAGAGTATAGGCCGGGCTCCCGCCTCTTTGGCAGAAATGGACGCGAGGGCAGAGAGGACGCCCGATCTAGAACCGAGGAGGAGGATTTTGTTCCCAGGGCCTCCAACATCTAAAATCGCCCTCTCCCCGTCGCGGCGATAGCCCATCCAGAGTTCTTGGGCGGAAGACATGCGGCGTGAGGACAGTCGGGGCTTATAGGACGTTGCTGACTTCAGGTAATGACCTGAGGTCAGTCCAGTTCAGAGGATTAGGCGATTATCTTCTTGCCCAGAAGCGAAAGGGCGAGTTCGACCACGAGCTCCGCAGTGTGGTTTGAGATGTCGAGGATAGGGTTGACCTCTACGAATTCAGCAGAAGTTATTCTCTTTGAATCGTACAGCATTTCCATGGCGAGGTGTGCCTCGCGGTACGTGAGGCCCCCTTTTACAGGTGTGCCGGTCCCTGGGGCTTCTCTGGGGTCCATGGCGTCGACGTCGAAACTCAGGTGCACCTGGCTGACGCCAGCCCCTGCCACCTTTACAGCCTCATGCATCACCTCCTTCATCCCTAGCTCGTCGATTTCCCTCATCGTGAAGACTTTCATCTTTGAGCGGGATATCGCCTTGGCCTCAAGTGGGTCGAAGCTCCGCCCCCCAATCAGGACAGTATTCCTTTCGACGGCTTTCGGTGCGACTCCACCGAGCTGAGTTAACTTTGGATGACCATATCCAAGAATGGCAGCAAGGGCCATCCCGTGGATGTTCCCGCTGGGGGTCGTCCTTGGAGTATTGAAATCACCATGGGCGTCGAGCCAAATCACGCCTCTGTCGGTCCCAAACTTGGCAAGGGCGGCAAATGTTCCAATCGATGCGCTTTGATCCCCGCCGAGGACAAGTGGAAAGAAGCCTCTTTTTACGCAACTGGATACTTTGGCTGCAATCAGCTCGCATTGCTTTACAACATCTGTCAGATACCTGACCTTCGCGTCACCCACCGGTGACGTGGCCATGTCGGCCACCGGAATGTTCCCGTAGTCCTCGACCTTGAGCCCAAGGGCCTCTAGTCCTTCCTCCAGCTTTGCTATTCTAATCGCGCTTGGGCCCATGTCGACGCCACGCCTTTCCTGACCCATATCAGCAGGAGCGCCGAGAATTCCGACCTTCATCCAGACCGGCCGGGGAATTGGGACTATTAATTGGATGGGGCCTACTTCAGTCTGGTCATACTCGAAAGCCAGGCGTAGCCCCCATCATGATGATACTTGGACTCGAACCGTGCCGAGCGTATCCAATCGACCCGCCAGCCGGATGAGAAGGTGGTCCTGATTTCTTCCTTTGTCACCCGACGTGGGCCTCCCCAGTCTGATGGTTCTCTGTCACTGAAACAGAGCATGAAATACGACCTTTCGGGATTGAGCACCTCCCGAAGACTCTTGGCAAAGGGCCCTCTCTCACTGTCGGAGAAAACGTGGAACAGGCCACAATCAATAGCCGCATCGAACTTTTTTCCTATCGATGGTAGGTCCAGGGCGTCCGCAACCATGAACTCGGCACTCGAATTCCTTTTTTTCGCCGTTGCATTGGCCTTCTGGATGGCCAAAGGCGAGGAGTCCACGCCAAGGACTTTGTGGCCCTTCGACGCGAACATCATTGCGTTTTCGCCAGTTCCGCAGCCTATGTCGATGACGTCCCCCACCACCTTTCCTTCCTCGGCAAGCTTGACGAATTCAGCCTGAGGGCGCCCGATGTCCCAGGGCGGCACGCCACGGTAGGCCTCGTTGAAGAAACTCAATGTCTAGAGGGCCCCCAGGGTATCGGCGAGGAGTTCTAACATCGCCTTGTTTTCTGGGGCCAGCGTCTGGAAATAGATTTTCTGGACGCCGGAGTCATCTATTCTTCTGACCTGTTCGAGGAACTCTTCGACTATGCCGCAAGCAGCTCCCCTTGCCCTCAGTCGCTTCAGCACCTCTTGCGGGGCGATGTCTTGGCCCATCTTCGAGGCGTGCAGCTTTGCATTCGCTTCTAGTTCCGACTGGTTTCTCCCTATCATGAACGGACCCATCTCTGAAATCTCGACCTTCCTCCCCCCTCTTGAGGCATCGAGCACCTTTCGAAGTTCCTTGAAATCATTCGACGGCAGGTGGAAGAAGTTCCACTCGTCTCCCTTCTCTGCCGCAATCCTGACCAGAGGTTTTGTCCTTGCCCCCACTATCACGTTTAGGCGACCGGAGGGCCTTGGATAACAGTCGGTGTGAGCTGAGAAGTACTTCCCGTCGAAGTCGGCTCTGCCGTCCTGGACGAGGGCGTTGATGATTTCCAGTGCCTCGCTGAACTGCGCAACCCTTTCCCTGAAGTTTGGAAATGGGAATCCGTGTGCCTTGTACTCTGGCTCATACCAGCCTGCGCCGATTGCAAGATGGAGCCTCCCTCGAGAGTAGGAGTGCAACGTACAGGCCATCTTCGCAAGGAGAGCTGGATTCCTGAACCCGATGGGGGAGACCATTGGGCCGAACCTGATTTTGCTGGTAGACGCTGCGACCGCCCCGAGGCTAGTCCAACATTCAGGAGAGTCTAAGCCCCGTCTGTCGTCAGTCGGAAGGATATGGTCCGAGCGGAAGAAGTAGCCGAAGCCAAGTTCTTCCGTAAGCCTTGCAGACTCAACTAGTCGATCCATGGTCATACCGAGCTGAGGTTCAAGCATGATGCCACTGTCTCTGAGACGAACCATTCTCTTAGTGGCCAGCGGGGAATGGGCGCTTTATAGCTCTCGCAACCAAAAAGGACGTGAACAGTCCGAGGAGACCTTCCCGGGAGTTCCAATCCAAGATAAATAACGCCCCACCGCTCTTGGCATGCATGCACAAATCACAGGTGGCCGGGGCCCTGATGATACTCCTCGGGGCATTCGTGCTCATTCTGCTCGCAGGCTTCGTCGTCAACATCATCGTCGTCATACTCCAGCTGCTCGCCGTGATCATCGGCATATTCCTCGTGCTCGGTGGAATTGTTTTGCTTGTCGGGCGTAGATGGTGGAGGCGCGGGCCCTGGGATTGGGAACAGCCGCCCGCGAGCACCTAATAGCACACGCGCTCGACAATTCGCGTAAATACCTAGTAACGGCGGGGCCTTCGAATGCCCGCCATCGAAGTTGAAGGGCTGAAGAAAAACTATGGGGAGCTTCAGGCCGTGAACGGAATTTCCTTTTCGGTGCAGAAAGGGGAGGTGTTTTCGCTCCTTGGGCCAAACGGTGCCGGGAAGACCACGACCATCGAGATACTTGAAGGGCTCAGACAGAAGGGAGAAGGGGCTACGACCGTGCTCGACATGGACCCGTGGAGCAAGGGGTATGAACTGCACAAGAGAATAGGAGTCATTCCTCAGGGCTTCAAGTTCCTGGATTATCCGACACCGAGGGAAGCCATACTCTACTACGGGGCTCTGTTCGGCAAGAAGGTCGACCCCGACGAGTTGCTCCGGAGAGTGATCCTCGAGGATGCGGCCAACATCTGGTTCCAGCACCTATCAGGGGGACAAAAGCAGAAGCTTGGGATGGCGCTCTCCCTTGTCAACGACCCCGAGGTGGTCTTTCTTGACGAGCCGACGACGGGACTGGACCCTCAGGCTAGGCGGGCGGTGTGGGAGGTCATAAGGAAACTGAAGACAGAGGGGAGGACTGTCATGCTCACGACCCATTACCTCGAGGAGGCAGAGGAGCTTGCTGACAGGGTCGCCATCATGAACCACGGCAAGATTGTTGCGATGGGGACAACGGAAGAAATCGAGTCGAAGTACGGGTCAGGCCAGAGGATGATTGTGAAATCCAAGGGTGATTTGTTGCAGCACCTCAAAGAAAACACAAAGTTAGGGGTCGAGGGAAACGGGGGCTCGGTCACCATCACTTTGAGGGACAAGAACGATGCATTCGTAGCACTGGGCGCGATCCAAGAGTCGGGGGTTGACTGGGGTGACCTGACTATCAGGAGGGACAGTCTCGAGGATGTGTTTCTGAAATTAGTCGGGGAGGAGGGAAGGTCCGGAAAGGAGGGGGAGTAGTATGGCATTCAGTGGAAAGAGAATGCTGGCGGAACTCGGCGTATATGCCAGAGGCAACCTTCGAAGCAGGGAAGGGTTCTTCTTCACTCTTGTATTCCCCATCATACTGATACTTCTCTTCGGCGCAATCTTCTCTGGCGGGAGCTCAGGCCCGACCACTGTGTATGTCCAAAACCTCGACAGCGGGCCGATAAGCTCCGCGTTCATGGGCGCCTTGAACAGCACTACGGCTCTCAAACTAGTCCCGGTCCCGACCGGCCAGAACTTCACGCAGTACCTATCGTCCCACTCATCTACCGATGGGATTGTAATCCCTCCGGGGTTCAGCTCCGCTTACATTGCAAACCAGAAAGTGAACGTCACGGTATACGGGAACCCGACATCGACCAGCAGCGCAATTGTATCTGGGATCACGAGAGAGATTGTAAACTCCTTCAACCTAAACGGTGCAAGCGGGGCACACTCCGTAGGCGTTAGTACGCACACGGCGGTTTCGTCGAGCTACAAATACATCGATTTTCTTGTGCCCGGCCTTGTGGGGTTCTCAGCTTTGACGAGCCCCATGTTCGCCCTGGTCAACATCAGTTCAACCTACAGGAGGGACAAGATCTTCAAGCTGCTCTCGCTGACGCCCCTGACCAAGACGGAATGGCTCATGTCAAAGATAATCTGGTACATAGGCACGACGGCCATCTCGTTCATTCTGATGTCCATCGTCGGCATCTACGCCTTCGGAGCCCACATAACGTTCAACTGGGGAATAGCGATGTTCCTGATTGTTGGACCATTTTTCTTTGTGTCTCTGGGAATGCTTGTCGGGACCATTTCAAACAGCCCGGAGTCTGCGGCCGTGGTAGGGAACCTTGTCACCTTTCCGATGATGTTCCTTTCGGGGACGTTCTTCCCGGTCGCGGCGATGCCCATGTATCTTCAGGGAATCGCGCATGTGCTTCCTCTCTTCTACGTGATTGACGGGTTGACCAACGTCATGATCTATGGTAACTTTGGTCCCGCTTATTTCGATGTGGGCCTCCTGCTGGTAATCTCCGCAGTGACCTTCGCGCTGGCGGTTCGATTTTTCAGATGGCGCGAAGACTGATAGGACTCTAGCCTCGAAGTAAGACGAAAGCCTCGAGTTGTACCTCTGGGAAGGATCCCTCTCGATTTTATATCGAAGCGCCAGCAACTTGCTCGGTTGAGGAAGCGAGAGACGATTCTCATCCAAATGGAGATACTCGCTTCTCTGTTCGCATCGCCCAAGGGCCCCACCAGACTGGCGCAGGCCTGCAACATTCAGTATGCCAGACTTCAGAATTTTACGGGCCCGCTGCTGGCCAAGGGTCTGGTGGAGTCTGTCACAGTGGACGGGGAGCAGCGATTCTCCATCACCGACGCGGGGTACAAGCTCTACAAGGACTGGCTGGAAATCTGGCGGAGGCTTCCGCTTGCCTGACCTGAAGTCAGCACGCCTTTTATGCGGTTTGAAGTTTGTGACATTCAATGGATGATGAGAAGGAAAGAGGTCCTGGGATCATAGACGCCCACCAGGAAATGGTCAGACATATCGAACAGAGCGCGGGGAGAATCCGTATCCTTTCGATCCTCACTGTTGGCGTCGCTGCGGTCCTGTCTGTCTCATACCTATTTCAGCTGGTCCTTCCCCTGACCGGGACAACAACTGTCACTGTGGACTTGGCCGCACCCTCGAACATCGTAGTGGAACTCGTTGTGCTCGGTCTAGTGCTTGTCTGGCTTTATGTGGGGATAAGCGACCTTAGGTTCTCATCGAGGATGAAGAATGAAATCATGGGCGCTAGGACGAAGGAGAAGGGGATTCAGGATAGGATTTCCTGAAAAGGCTCTGGCCTTTATCAGACCAAGTATCCAAGCGGATGTTTGCCAATTTCGCGGTCAAGCTTCTCGAAGCTGCTAATCGTCCCCACGTCGAACCACTCCTTCTCAGTGTAGAAGGCAGCGACTCTCCCTTTGTCGGCGAGCAGCTCTGGGATGAAGTGGGCCATCAGGTCGGTCTTCTTAGCGTTGGCCGTCCGTCCCATGAGGGCCATCGCCTTCGGGCCCGCGACCATCATTCCGGTTGATACGCTCAGGTCCAAGCTGGGTTTCTCTCGGAACGAAGTGACTATGCCGCGCTTTACTTCTGCCACTCCCACTGGGAGAGAATAGCGCCTGTCGAGAACTAGGGTGGCGTCTGCAGACTCTTTCCTGTGGAGAGCCAGGAGGTCGGTGACCTCGAGGTCGGCCAAGACATCCCCATAGTAGATTAGAAGCTCGTCGCAGTCTGATATGGCTCCGTTCTTCAATGCGTTGGCGACTGCGTTAAGACTCCCCTTCAGGTCTCTCGGGTCTTCAGAGTATGTGAGTTCCACACCATGTTGTGAACCGTCGGCGAAGTAGTGTTTGATGTCCTCGGAGCGGTACCCGGTCAGTAGAGCAATCTTCGTGATTCCATGGTGTTTCATTAGGGCGACTATGTAGGTCAGCAGCGGTAGCTTCTTGGGTCCGATAGGGATCATGGCCTTTTGGAAGTAGTCGGTAAGAGGCTTGAGTCTCTCTCCCCTTCCGCCACAGAGGATGGCGGCCTGGGTCTTGACCTTCACAACCGCGCCTCCGATGGTTCCTTACTTGAATATTCAGACCCTTCGCGGGGCGCTTGCTGCCCGTAGTGCTTCGTTGGAGCGATTTTCTTATCTGCCGTCTGCGCGTGGAATCGGACGGGCTTCTGAGGGATGTACTTCGACCGTCGCATTCCTCCCCAATCTGTTGATATCGATGCGGAGATTGCCGCCGGCCGCCACCTTCGAAATGGCCAGAAGAAGGTCCTTCGTGTGTTTGACTACATTCCCGTCAGCTCCGACTACGACGTCCCCGTTCCGCAGGCCAGCGAAGTCTGCAGGGCTTCGGGGTTCAACTTCGGCCACCAGAAAGCCCGACTCGGAATGAAGCTTGTACCTTCGTGCCAGCTGAGGTGTGACGTCGATCCCCGAGATTCCTATCCAGCGTCTGGTGACCCTTCCTTTCTCGAGTATCTCCTGTGATATCCGCTTGACTGTGTTGATTGGAATGGCGAATCCCATTCCCTGGGCGTAGGGTATCATCATGGTTGTGATTCCGATTATCCTCCCTTCGAGGTCGGCCAACGGACCTCCGCTGTTCCCGGGGTTTACTGCTGCGTCAGTCTGGAGAAGACCCTCGAATACGAAATCAGACCCTGGAAGCGGCCTCCCCTTCGCACTTAGCACTCCCATCGATACGGTCGGGCCCCCAGGCAGGCCGAGGGCGTTACCTATGGCTAGGACGAACTGTCCCACCTTTAGGGCCTCGGAGTCGCCTAGCTCTGCAGCGGGCAGATCAGTTGCGTTCAGTCTAATCACGGCTACGTCTGTCGCCTCGTCCGAGCCCACGACTTCACCGGTGAAGGTCCTTCCGTCCTTGAGGCTGACGCTGACCTGGCTGGCCCCGTCGATTACATGGTTGTTCGTAATTATCAGGCCCTTCCTGTCGAGGATGATTCCCGAGCCCTGGCCCTCCAGCGGCACGATCCCAAAGTAGCGCCGCTCGAGGCGCATGCTGCTGACGCTGACGATGCTCTCGCTAAGTTTTTCGACGGCGTGGGTGATCTGGTCCTCAAAGCCCGAGATAGCCAAGCTCAGTCCCCCAGGCCCCAGCTCCTAATATTGAGTGGGATTATCCTAACCATGGTCACACCGCCGGACGTTCTCACAGGTTCGCCCCGGCCGCGAATCTCTACGCCCCTGACATGCCAGGGCTTTGTCGACACAAGGTCGTCGACGACGAAAGCTACTTTGTCGTTGGCCATCAGGTTCCTGAACTTGAGGCTCTTCGCAAGATTCCAGCCGCCAAAAGTAATCGCCTCGCCGTCGAACCTGTAGGTGACGGGGACCACGTGCGGCTGTCCCGATTCTGAAGAAGTGGCCAGTCGTCCGATGAGGTTCTCGGCGAGGTATTCCTCCTCAAGCTCCGAGAACGCTTCTCTTACGCGGCTCTTCACGTGCTCCTTCCGAATCATTCGGCTATTCGTGCTCAGTCACATTTTTAAAGCTGGTAGTTTTTCCTGACCAACCAGCTATGGCAAGCGTCACCAAGTCAGAGCAGCTTGACCAGAAAGCGCTCGATTCCTGCGCGGTGGTTCATAGTGCTTGGAACGAGATAACAAGGACTTGGACCCTCCCGACGATACACATGCTCGGCCAGATCGAGCCTACGAGGTTCAACGAGCTCAAGCGGCATATTAGGGGAATTAGCGCTACCTCGCTGGCGGAAAGGCTGACGCAACTCGAGAAGTTCGGCGTCGTCCAGAGAAAGGTCTACGCCGAAGTGCACCCCAAGATAGAATATTCATTGACCGTCAAGGGACATGAAGTCTACAACATCCTTTGTGAACTTGCCACCTGGTCGCAGCGCTGGGAAGGCAAGGAACCCAACAGCAGAGAATTCCTAGTCTCGAAGTAACTATCAGAAAGTCGACCGAGAACTTGGCATGCCCGGTCTATTTTGATTCTTCAGTCGTGTTCCCTTGGCGCTTCATAGAAGCGCGATAGATGACTGCCCCAAGAAGGAACGCGAACAAGACTGGAAGGAGGATGAAAGCGTTGGTCAGAATAGGCTGTTGGGCGATGCTGTCGACATGGGATGAAAACTTTACTCCTGTGGTGGGACTTAGGTCCGCCACCCCCGGAGAGGAGCTCGTGGTCGTTGTCGTGGTAGTGCGACCGGCGCCATTCAGCGTAGCGTTCGGGGTGTTCTGCAACGGCGGCGAACCCGGCTGGCTGGAAGTGGCCGTCGTGGAGGTCGCGGTACTCTTCATGCTTGAAACGGCCCCTCCAAAGGGGTTTGAGAGGGGTGACCCGTTCAAACCGAATGCGAAGCCCGATGACGCTGTTACAATCACAAGGCCGAGGAGGAGTCCTGCGACCAGCCCAGCTCCGAAGCGTTTTCCTTCCATGTCATTACATGTCCCAGGGTGGGTACATAGTTCTAGTTCTCAGAACGGCTTCCTTCGCCACACCCTCCAGGCTTCATACCAGAAAATCGCGGCTCCTCCGACCGTCCCTATCAGCGCGTAGAGGTCCAGAGAGCTTCTGTTTACGAGGAAATAGGCTGCTGCGATGGTCGTGAAGAAGGCGGCGTAGAACCCTAGCCGGGGGAGGGTCAGGCCTGCGATACTCACGAATGAATGGAGTATTCCTGAGTCTACTTTCCTGGCTAGCACGTATCTTTCGTACTGGTCCTTCTCCACAACCCCAAGCTCAACAAGCTTGTCCAAGTGATGAAAGGCGACAGAAGGGCTGGAGAAGCCGAGTTCCTTCTGTATCTCCCTGACCCCGATTGCCTTCCCGTGCTTTAGGAGATAGAGGTAGACGGTGAGGGTCTTCCCTCGCAGTGCGAAATCGACTTTCTCACGGGAGGCTTCCGACAACGGTCAACATTCGATGGAGAGACGAGATAAGGGCTATGCTCCCTCCTTGTGGCCTGCTGGGGAAGGAGGACCGTCAGGTATTGCCGGTGGGCGTTCCCATTTTCATTTTCTTGTTCTTCTTCCAATAGTAGTAAGTGATCGCAGGTCCTGACAACAGGAACATGGCCACCACGACCAGCATAAAGTACGACAGAGCGTCTGCCGTACCCGGGGGAACATTGCTCAACACAGAGCCAATCATCAGGCCTCGGGTAGTTGGGTGTGGCTATTATCCTTTAGACGATTGAGGAAGTCCTGCTCCCTAGGGTCTCTCATCGGGAACCAATATTAGGCTGAAATCGTTCCTCTTGGCCATGCCAAAATTCACGGTCGAGCCCGGGCAGGTCATGAGGAAGCACAAGGTCGTTGCAGTGGTCGGAGCGTCCAAGAACCCGGAGAAGGACGCTTACACAGTTCCCGAGTATCTGCAACAGCACGGGTACACGGTGATTCCTGTGAACCCTACAACGGACAGTATCAACGGGCTGAAGACTTACCCATCGCTTTCAGCAATTCCGGACGAACTGGCGAAGAAGATCGAAGTCGTCGAAGTTTTCAGACCCTCGGAAGAACTCCCAGAAGTCGCAAAACAAGCGGTGGAATTGAAAAAGAGGACTGGGATGCCCCTCATTTTCTGGGGCCAAGAAGGGCTTGAGAACGAAGAAGCCAAGAAGATCTTGTCAGACGCCAAGATAGATTACGTCATGGACAGGTGCATGCGGATCGAACAGGGACTGATGGAGAGCTCAAGATGAGAAACTCGAAGGTCATCGAAGAGTGGCACGACGCCCATGTAATGCCGAAGAACCCGACACGGGCCCAGAGGGTCCAATGGCATGCCGAGCACGAACGAGCCTGCGGGTGCCGACCGGTCCCCGCGAGCCTGATGTTAGACGTGGCGGCATTGAGCAAGAAGTCAAACGTCCGTCGTTCTAATTAGCCTCAGTTTTTTGGGGCACTCGGTGCTCAACCCTGCTTACGCTCTCATCGCCGCATTGATCTGGGCGTTCAGCCCCATCTACTACCGTGGATTCCTTGGAAAGTTCGATTTCATAAGTTTCAACTTCCTCCGGACCTCGACGGCATCAGCTGTTCTCATCCTCCCGGCACTCTACTACTGGAGCTACACAGGCCTTGGCTTCGCCGTCCCAAGTGGGATCCTTACTCTTGCCATCGGGGACAGCTTCTTCCTGCTCTCAATCCGTGAAACGGGGGCGTCCGTTGCCGCGCCCGTGGTGTACACCTACGTCCTGATGGTGCAACTTGTGGGAGTAGCTCTAGGCCAGGTGGTACCATACGCAAACTTCGCTGCCGCCGTGATGGTGATCGTTGGTGTCTACATCCTATCCAGAGGCGGCGAAGGAAAGCCTAGGACGAAGGGGATAGCCTTTGCGATATCTGCCGGAGTTTTCTGGACCATCGGCCAGGAGCTGATTCAGCTCGCGACCGGTTCGGGGGGAAGCATTGTTGCCGTGACTTTCGCTAGGAATGCCTCGGCCGCGGCCGCGTTGGGGGTGGCTTTGCTCCTTACCCGGAAGAGAAGGATGTGGCCGTCTGGACTCCAAGCTAGACAGTACGGGTTCGTACTCCTCATCATAATCAGCGACCTAGTCCTGGGTTCCGTCCTTTTCGTGTATTCTATCTCGACAATAGGAGTAGCGCTGAGCGTCATCCTCACAAGCGTATCACCTCTTCTGACTCAAATCTTCGCGCGGGCTCTCGGGAAAGAGTCCCCGTCTCCCAGGGACTTCGTGGGGGGGGTACTCATCGTGGCGGCCTTGGTTCTAGCCGTGGGCCTGTAAGGAAATCTTATCCGTCGTCCTTCGGGCGCCTTTGAGAATTTCGAGTCTTGGACTACAAGTACGTAGTGCTGACGAACACGACCATCGGCGCGTTCATGGCGATACTTGACGCCAACATAGTGCTCATCGCCCTGCCCATAATATCTGCGGATTTGCGCGCGAGCCCTTTCGAAGCCGTCTGGATCATCATGGGGTACATACTAGTCAACGCTGCGCTTCTCCTGACCTTTGGTCGGCTCTCCGACATCCTAGGGAGGGCCAGACTCTACAACCTGGGTTTTGCAATATTCACTGTTGGCTCTGCGCTCTGCAGTGTCTCATACAACGGGATATCGCTGGTCGTCTTTAGGCTTGTGCAAGGGACAGGGGGAGCCCTAATCTTTGCCAACGCAGCAGCTCTTCTCACCGACGTATTCCCGCCTACAGAGAGGGGAAGGGCCCTGGGTTTCAACCAGGTGGCTGGGACGTTCGGGTCGGTCAGCGGTCTCGCACTCGGAGGTATTCTGGCCGGTTCGTTTCTCGGGTGGAGGTCGATCTTTTGGATCAACATCCCAATCGGCACCATCGCCACCCTATGGGCCTACTTCAAACTCAAGGAGACGTCGGAGCCGCGCAGGGGCGAGAAACTCGACCCAATAGGTAACATACTCTTCGGGGCAGGTCTAACAGTCTCGCTCATTGGACTGATGCTTGGTGCCCTGCTTGGGTGGACCCCGATTTATGTCGGAGCGATTGTTGTCGGAATCCTTTGCATCGCGGGCTTCGTTCTGGCTGAAATGAAGGTTCGCTATCCGATGATGGACCTATCCCTCTTCAAAATCAGGGCATTCGCGGCCGGGATGGCAAGCAACCTCCTTGCATCCTTGGCGAGGGGAGGGCTCTCCCTGGTCCTGGTCTTTTACTTCCAAGGGGTGCTTGTCCTCGACGCGTTCAAGGCAGGATTGATGTTGATCCCCTTCTCAGTTGCATTTGTAACATTCGGGCCAATTAGCGGATATCTCTCTGACAAGTATGGCTCGAGGGGGTTGGCGACAGCCGGGCTCTTGGTCGTGGCAGTGGCACTTTTCTGGCTGGGTCTCCTTCCGTTCAAGGACTACAACCAGATCCTGCTCCCCATGATCATTGCGGGGGCAGGTGGTGGGATGTTCGTGGCCCCCAACGTCGCCTCGATAATGAATGCCACCCCAGCCGCAAGGCGAGGAGTCGCCTCCGGCATGTCGTCGACGCTCATCAACACGGGGTTTCTTCTGAGCCTCGGCCTCGCCTTCGCAATCATGGCGACCAGCGTCCCCGTCGATGTGCTGCAGCAAATATTCTCGGGAAGCTCCGTCTCCATAAGTCCCGTCCAGTTGGACAGGTTCGTCTCCTCCCTCCATGGGCTTTTCCTCCTCATGGGTTTCATCAGCCTGTTCGCGGCCGTCCCCGCCTTCATGACCAAGAAGCCGAAGGAGAACTATGAAATATCAGGAAGCGCTGACGTAGACTAAATTGATGAGAGACGTCGTCTGCGGGATGGCGGTGGACGAGAAGTCCGCGAAATACAAGACCGAGTTCGAAGGAAGGCCGTACTATTTCTGCAGCCAGGGGTGCATGACGGAATTCAAGGCGAACCCTGGAAAGTACGTGAAACTGTAGCGCTCATTTCAGATAGGCTCTCCAATTATCGGGGACACGACTTGAATAGACAACATTCTTCGCTCCAAGGAAACTACCCAGGTCCGCCACCGCGTCGGCGATTCGGCGAGGCATTGCCCTGTCCTCGGGCGCCACAGGCTCTGCGTAGACCGCATTGACGCGGAGCTCTTCTTTCTGCCTGTCCATCACGGGGTCCATTCGTCCGACGATGCGGTCGCCGTCGAGGATTGGGAGGACAAAGAAGCCGTGCTTCCTCTTTTCCTTCGGGGTGTAGATTTCGATGCGGTAGAAGAAGTCGAAGAGCTCGTGGGTCCTATCCCTATCGGTGATTAGGTTGTCAAAGGGGGAAAGAAGTGTGGTCCTCGGTTCGTACTCACCGGCGGCAATCGACTCCGCGGCTCTTAGGTCGTCGGAATGAATGAACCAGGGCCCCTTCGTAGGAAGGTCAATCACTTTCGCTCTGACCACTTTACCTTCAGATTCGAGCGAGCCCAGGGTCTTCTTCAGATTGGGATACCTCCCAATGAGGAAGTGCCACGAGATTTGCTTGGGCGTCGCTACTCCCAGAGCCTTCAGGGACAGCTGAGCGCCGACGTGCTCGGTCTCGTCGGAAGAGAGTTCCGTCATCGGGGTCCAGTCGGGCAGGACTCTTTCAGGGAGGTCCCACAGTTTCTGTCTCCCCTGACGGCCGGCGACGAGGATTTCGCCAAGATGAAATAAGAATTCTACCATCCTCGAAGCGTCCCGGCCTGTGCTCCACCCTGATTCGCGGAGGCCCCATTTTCGGCGGGCAAGCTTCCATCGAGACTCGGACTCGTCCTCGAAGTCTCTCGAGGAGAGTGGGCCCCTGGCTCGCAGCTCGCTGAGAATGTACTTCCGCAGGTCGGAATTGTCCTTCATAAATTCCCTCAGCCGCGTCGGCCACAACGTGTCCGCGGTCGCGAATCTTTTCATCCTCAGTCGGTAGAGTGGGTAGTCTTCTGTCAGGACTATCGAGGCCTGATGCGCCCAGTACTCGAAGAGCTTCTTCTCCTTCCATTGGAGGCTGTCGAGGTCTGAAAGTTTGAATGCCCCCAGCCTGCTCCAGAACACCAGCAGATGGCTGGGTGCGACGACGCTGGTTGGGTCGAGTTGGACGTAGCGGATATCATGCATAAGGGACATGATTGAAGTCGCTCGGGGATTCTTCGGTTTCTTCCCCGCCAAGTGTTGCTTTACAATGGCGAGCCTCCTTGCAGTCTGGCGGCTGAGCAGGACGGGGGCATCAGCCAAACGACTCTCTCACTTCAGGTATGCGTCTAGAACGTTCTCGTTGTTCTCGGCATGGAAGAAGACCGGGATGTTCTGGGTCGCCGTCGCTTTGAAACTTGTGAGGAGCCAGTCCCCGTTCTGGAAGGCGAGTGTCCTCTCCATGAACGCGTCGTCGATGGCGAATGTATCGGAGATCAACTGGCGGTCGTAGGGCCTCGGCATGGTGGAGACGAAGTAGCTGTGCAACTGCTGGAGTGCGTTGGTGTTCAGGTGGGCTACTCTCTGGGTGCTGATCCAACAATTCAGGTGGTACTTCCGCCCGTGCCTGAGCAACCTCTCCACCGCCCGGCTTGACTGGTCGGTCCCGTCCTCCTTTCTGGGGACCTGAGGGATGAATTCCTGGGCTTCATCGATTACGAAGAGCACCCGGGGGGAGAGGGTGAAGCTCCGTTTGCGCTTCCTGAAGACCTCGTTGATCACGTTGGCGGTCTCGAGCCTGGCGTCCTCGGCTTCGGGAAGGTTGACGACGAATACCCTGGGCGAGCCCTTGCTGAGGGAGAGTATCTCGTCGGCGAGCCTGCTCCAGGAGTACCCTTCCTCCTCCTCGGGTGTTTCGGGGATCGAAGAGACCACGGTCGCGAGGCTGTCGAACGTCTTCTTCAGAGAGCTGTTCGTGCCGAGGTCCGCGAGCAAAGGCTGGATTCTCTGAATCAGCTCCTTGGTCTTGGGACTGAACCTGGCCTCGAGTTCGAACTTGTTCTCGTGTAGGAACTGTTTGATGGTCTCGACGACCTGGGGGACGACGATCTTCTGCTGGACAGCACCGTATCTGTCGTTGAGTGTGTTCGAGAGGACTTCGATGAGGCCCTCGTAGGTGCTGAACCTGGCCACATCTTCCTCTCCGGCCAGGTGGCTTTGGAGGAACTCGACCTTTCCGTCCCTGAAAAGACTGGAGATCTTCGGGTTGAATTCTTTCTCTCGGCCGGCAAGGCTTTCGGGTGTGGCGTGTCGTTTGAAGTATTCCGCGGGGAGATTTTTGCTTTCCTTGAACGAGTCAGTGAACAGAATCCTGCTGGGCAACTCGTTCAGAACGTCAAGGATATGGATGCCATATTCTGCTGACAAGTCGAAGATGACCACCTTAAGATCAGGGATTGCCCTGAGCGCTTTGCGGATGACGACGGCCGTGAGGTTCGACTTTCCCGAGCCGGTGTACGCGAAGACTCCTCCCATGTAATGAATCAGGTTTTCGATGTTGAGCGAGAACGGAATAGAATTGTCAGTGAACCCTAGAAGATAGCCCAGGGAGTAATCGTTGACGTCTCCCTTGGGCGGAGAGAAGCAGATGAGTTGCTGTATGGAGTCCTTGCTGAGAAGTTTCACGGGACTTCCGGTCAACGGGGCCATACCCTTCCGTTCGAAGGTTACGCCATCATCCCCAGACTTCATCACATAGCCTATGGGAGCCGCTACAATTTCGATCCAGGTGCTTTTGGAACCCTTCTCCCATTCCTTCTGGATAAGGTCCATGAATTCATTGCGGATTGCAGCGGGCTGTGACTTGTCCAGAGTAAGCATCGAGTAGTGCATCGGGTAGACATCCGCTATCTCGTAGAGTGAGTAGGAGTTGCTTGTCCCCAATGCCTGGACGTTGGGGATCGCGACAAGCTGGCCCATGGCAAGCCTCTTGATGACCTTCGGAGTGTATTCGCATTCGATCCGTGCGGTCCTGAATGTGACGGTCGAGTTGTCGACCGTGGAGCGGGTCGTCGTCGAGATGTCCCTGAGCCGGGCCTGAAATTCGCCATCAATGTCATCGAAGGGGAGCGGGGTCATGCGTTCCTCTTCCCCTCGATCTGGCTGCGGTAATCTCTGAACTTCCTGGAGAACAGGATCTGCTGGTCGAGGTCGGACTTCGCCATCTCGATGGCCACGGCCCCAAGGTAGGCCTGTTTGGTCTCGTCGAGGATCGCCTTAGCCTTCTTGTCTGCCAGGAAGAGGGGATAGTTGTGGCCGAGTGCCTCCGGGATCACTTCTTTCCCCATTTCAGTCAGCACTGCCATGCACATGTTGGTGAGGGGCGAGCCTCGCTCATAGTGAAGCACAGGACTGATCTTCCCGTCGACCGGTCCGTCTTTGTTGAAGAGTCTGATTTCGTCCCAGTGGTCGAAGCCGGGGTAGACCGGCCTGTCGAAAGTGAAGACGTGGCTCCTGACGCTCGGGGTGGTCGAACTACTCCAGAGTTGGATGTAGGTCTTCAGATAGACTCTCTCAGGATAGATCACGTTCTCGAAAGCCCCGTTGACCCGTGCTTCCCCTTTGCCAAGCTCGGGGTCGGCGACGGGTGCCATGGTCCTGAAGGCGGCGTCGATCTCGGCGGTGTGCCAAGGTGTCGGGGTCTCGTCAGAGTTCGCCACGCTGTTTGTCTGCAGGAGCATTTTGTCGCTGTTGAAGTTTGGAAACGCCCGCGGAGGTTTCATCAGACGAGAGTTGACAAGGAGTTGGACAGCAGTCTTGACGAATTCGAAGGCGTTCGTGTCTTTGATGAAGCCCACCGGCAGGATTCTGTCTGACCATGCCTTCCGCGTGAGCGCTCGGATGAAGACGAGCACCATGAAGTCGAGGTCGTCGGCGGTGACCCAGACCTCCCCGTGGTCTTTGGCCACGCGCAGAGGATGTCCTCCGCCAGGGTTGAAAATATGATGGCATACGCTCATGGCGGCCGCCAAGACTCGCTCCCAATAGCCCGCGGCCACTGAACCAAGTTTGAAGGCAGGGCTGACGGTTTCGAAGACCTTGAATTGCTCGTCTAACTTCCTCAGTTCATCCTCGAGCCTGGTGCGCCAGCCAGGGTCGGCACCGGTTCTTGAAATCAGCTCGTCCGTAGCGAGCGCTTCTCCGTCGAAGAGCTGCACTATTGCGGCGAACTTCAGGAGTTGGCTCCTCGCAGCAGGCTGAAGTAGTTCTCGGTTCGGCAGGAGCATTCTTGCAAGCTCCAAGTCGAAGGCAGTGACCTTCCCCGCAGGAGTCCTGATTCCTTCCAGGACGCATTGCTTGCTCCTGACAAGGTCGCGTGTGCTCCATACCAGGTGAGCAACATCACCGGCGAGAGTCCTGTCAAGAAGGAGGAGCTTAGGTCCGCCGGGACGGTCGACCCCCTTGAACGCCAAGTAGTACTCGGCGAGGTGCATCAGGGCGATGGGGAGGCGCTCGGATTCGACTTCAACCCCCGACTCCCGCTTTTGGCCAAAGACCTGGGCTGCGTCTTCCTCGGACAAAGGGATTGCAGCGGACACGGAAAGGTTCTCCGGCTCCGCTTTTGGGGCTCCCACTTCGACTCCGTTCGGGGTGAACTTCACCCTCCCCCCGTATGCGAAGGCCCCAACGTAGAAAATAATGAGGTCAAGCTCCTGTTCAAAGGAATCCGTTCCATCAATGGCCATATAGCCCACCTCGTTGGAACCAAAGAACTCTCCTGCCGTCGCAAAGGCCTGTGGAATGTTGACCCCGAATCGTAGCAGCCCTCTGATGTCCGGCCCGCACTGTTTGAGATCGGCCATTTTGGCCTTGAATGATTCTAGGAGGAACCGCGTAGAGGCCTGGACCTCGGCGATTGTCCGCGATTCTACATTAGCGTCTTCGACCGCTGACAACGACCTTCCAAGGATGGTTGGGAGTTTAAGCTTTGGAAAGAAGAATCCAAAGGGGAGAGGCCCTTCGGTGAAACTATTCGAAGCAATCCTAATTAGAATGTTCGTCATTGTGAAAAACGATGAAGTTCCTCCTCGAGCACCGGTTTCCAAGGAGGATACGCTACGCCAAAGTGTACTTCGAGGCGGGCCCCACTTCGCTTTTCTTTTCATTGGACGGGACAAGTGCTGACTGGCATGCCAGCATCGGAAAGACGAAGGGTCTCCAATTGACTGATGCAGAGTATTCAAGGCTCCGGGCCGAAGTTCCGGCTTTAGAGCTGCTCGATGACGACGGCAGGAATGTGCTGATCCGAAATGCTGCGGGCCAGGAGGAACTCTGGGAGAAACCTCGCTGGGTTTTGGCAAGGGCCCATAAGAAACCAGAGTCGGACGATTAGGAATTCACCACAGGGTTTTGCCTTTCCGACGACGATTCAACACAGTGATGTGAAAGATATCTTAAATCCAAACGCAGCTTCAGAAGGTCTTGTATGGAGAGCCTAGTGTTGGTTCCCTCCAACGCCCTCGAAGCCGCTACTCAGATCATCGACAAAGCCGAGATGAACGGAATCAGACTTCGGCTCCTCGGAGGTCTCGCGTTCAAGAAGCTCTGCCCAAGCGCGAGCGACCCCCGTTACTTCAGGGAGAACAAGGACATCGACCTGATGGGGAAGAGGGAAGACTCGAGGAAAATCGTGAAAATCATGGAAACACTCGGTTACACGCCAAGAGAGCTGTTCAACAAGCTGAACTTGGGGCAGAGGCTCATCTACTACGACATCACCAACAAAAGGAGGGTTGACCTGTTTCTCGACGAGTTCATAATGTGCCACAAGTTCAATTTCAAGGAGAACATCTTGGCCGGAACCTACACACTCCCTATCACGCAACTTCTGATGACGAAACTTCAGGTCGTAGAAAAGACGGAGAAGGAGTATAAGGACCTCATCGTGGCTTTCCAAGACTTTGACGTTACGTCTGGTCCCGCCGGAATCCGCGGCGACGAAATCGCCGACCTTTGTTCGAAGGACTGGGGACTTTACACTACTTTTCGTAAGAGCCTTGAGGCCGTCGAGGCCAATGCGGCGAATCTCGACGGAAAAAATGAACAGGCGAGAGTCATTCAGCGGATTCAGAAACTTATGGCTATGATGGACTCCGCACCCAAGACCTTCAGCTGGAGGATGCGGGCCAGAATCGGAGAGAGGCAGAAGTGGTACGACCTCCCCGATGCAGATGGCGACTCGATGCTTGGCTAACCCTTCCTGATCCTCACTATCGCCCCGCCTTCCCGTCCAACCGCGTAGTAGATTTTCGGGTCGGAGATTCTGAGATTCTTTCCAACGCCGCCCACTGGTGCCCTGGCGACCAAGCTCCTTTCGTTCTCCATAATCACAGTTAGTGTGGAGCCCTTCCTGACGTGGAGTCTCCCGGCCATTTCAGGCGTGAGAAAGATGCCTTCCCCGCCGTCGTCGAAATCCAGGGAGACCTGCTTCCCTTGGTAGGTCGTCGTTCCGACAAAGCCCTTCTTCGTGAGAGAAGAAACGTCCACAACAAATACAAGCTCGGCCTCGCCGGCCTCGGCCACGCTACTACTCCTCTTCGGACTCCTCGTCTCCTTCTTCCTCTAGCTCTATCGGGATCTCTTCCTCAACGATTTTCTCGCCGTTCTCCCCGGCCAGGTCATCGATCGGGTACCAGTGCTTGCGTCCGTCGAGTTTCAGCATCTCGACTTCGCAGTATCCAGCCAGGGTCTGCCCTGTCATCGTTCCCATTCTATCGCCATCGTTGAGTTTCACTTTCTGAACAGCGACGGACTCGTCACCAAAGATTGCTTCTCGTTGGGCGTTGACTCTTACCTTAAGTCCCTTCGATGGTTTCAGGTCCATCGAGTTTGCCGGACGGAGTTGCCGGATACTTAAAGCCTAAAGGATTCCAAGTCGCGAATTATCTTCCGTGTCTCCGCGGCCAGGTCGTCGAGCTTAGCCGGGCTCTTGCGCTTTAGCGCATAGGATGTCGCAATCATTGCGACGCCAGGGACGGCAGTAAATGGATCGGGGGTGGCTACGATCAGCGCGACCCCGGCCTTCTTCAGGGCAGAACTCGGATTGCCAGGTTTTGTTAGGTTGTTGATTTGCCGCTTCACGGGAGCAGGATTCATGCTTGAAGCGACTTGAGTCTTTGCTTCGCCAATTCTCAGAAGAGAGTCAGCTGCGGACCGGACAAGCCTCTTCTCCTGCATCCTTGAGTTGTTATTGTCGCACTCGTACGTTAACGGCGGCGGTCAAAGGACGTTGCCTCTTCGCTTAAATTAAATACGAAGCTCGTATCAACAAGGGTCGTGCCGAAGCTTCTAGACGACTCCGCAATCAAGAAGCGGCTGAAAACCCTGGAGGGATGGAAGCATAAAGGAGATTTCATCATAAAATCATTCGAATTCGGGAGCTTCATGGAAGGCATCGCTTTTGTCTCCAGGGTAGCGGAGGTGGCGGAGAAGGAGGAGCACCACCCAGACATCCACATCAGATACACTACTGTCAAACTCTCAATCCAGACTCATTCTGAAGGCGGAGTAACCGAGTGGGACATAGAACTCGCCGGGGCCATTGAGAAGATGGTCGAGGCGACGAGGGCAACACCCCAGACTAAGCGCAGATAGACACCTGCCGCGTGAGGACATTCGCCACTGGGAGTTCGATTCCAGATAGGTCTTCCGCCTGAGGGTTACTTCGCGCGCAATCCTAATATACCCCAATCGGTTGTATACCGTTTAGTGATATTATGTCAACGACAGCAATTCCAGCCGTAACTCAGTCCGGGCAGCCAGTCCTGATTCTTAGAGAAGGGTCGACCCAGAACAGGGGCAAGGAGGCCCAGAGAAACAACATCGCCGCCGCGAAGCTGATTTCTGAGGTCGTCAAGACTTCAATTGGCCCGCGGGGCATGGATAAGATGCTCGTCGACTCGCTGGGTGACGTCACAATCACGAACGACGGCGCGACGATGCTCAAGGAGATAGACGTCCAGCATCCTGCCGCGAAGATGCTGGTCGAGGTTTCCAAGACGACAGACAACGAGGTGGGGGACGGGACGACCTCAGCCGTCGTGTTGGCAGGATCTCTGCTGGAGAAGGCGGAGGAGCTGCTTGACAAGGACGTGCACCCGACCGTCATTGTGGACGGCTATTCGAAGGCCTCGAGAAAGGCGATAGCTGCCCTTGAAGACGTGGCCGAGAAGGTCACTCCGAACGACAAGGAATGGCTCGTAAAGGTCGCACGGACCAGCATGCAGACAAAGCTCGTGTCTCGGGAGGCTGAGGGACTCGCAGACCTCGTCGTGGACGCAGTACTTGCGGTAGCAGAGAAGGTTGACAAGGGCTACAGGGTTGACATCGACAATGTGAAAGTAGAAAAGAAACCAGGCGGATCGCTAAGAGACACCAAGCTAATCCAGGGGATTGTCCTGGACAAAGAGGTCGTCCACTCGGGGATGCCGAAGTTGGTTGAGAAGGCCAAGATCGCGCTCATCAGCGCGCCCTTCGAGATAGAGAAAACAGAGTTCGACGCCAAGCTCAACATCAACGACCCGAGCATGATGAAGAAGTTCCTGGATGAGGAGACCAAGATGCTGAAGGGGATGGTCGACAAGGTAGTCCAGGTTGGGGCAAACGTAGTCATTTGTCAGAAGGGAATCGACGACATCGCCCAGCACTATCTTGCGAAAGCTGGGATTCTCGCAGTAAGACGGGCCAAGGAGTCCGACATGACCAAACTGGCGAAGGCAACAGGCGCCCGGGTAGTCAACAACTTCGAGGACCTGTCTTCGGCTGACCTTGGACACGCCGGGCGTGTCGAGGAGAGGAAGGTCGAAGAAGACAAGTGGGTCTTCGTCGAGGATGCCAAGAATCCCAAGGCCGTCACCATCCTCATCAGAGGAGGGACACAACGCATCGTGGACGAGGGAGAGAGGTCCCTGCACGACGCACTGATGGTGACCAAGGACGTTATTGAGAGACCAGCGATCGTAGTAGGAGGCGGAGCTGCAGAGGCAGAGGCGGCCGCCCAGGTCATGAAGTGGGCAGACAAGCTCTCGGGGAGAGAACAGCTGGCAGCCCAGAAGTTCGCCGAGGCACTGGAATCTATCCCCCTCGCACTTGCGCTCAACGCGGGGATGGACCCCATCGACGCCCAGGTAGAGCTCCGAGCCAAGCACGCAACTGAGACCGGGAAGTGGTTCGGGATCGAAGGGGCAGAAGGCAAGGTCAAGGATATGTATCAGCGCCAGGTCTTCGAGCCGCTTGCAGTGAAAATCCAGGTCATCAGGTCGGCCACGGAGGCTGCCTCGATGATACTGAGAATCGACGACGTCATCGCCGCGGGCAAGACGAAGGCCCCGTCCGGGCCGCCAGGAGGAGGAGGGGAAGGCGGCATGGGCGACGGCGACATGGACTAGTAACAGAACCTCGCATTCTCAGCAAGGGAATCGGATAAAACAGTCCCGCATTCATGCTTGGCGAGTTTGTCTAGCCTGGACCTCCCACTGCTAGGGACCGTCCTCCCGAGGGGCCTTGCTTTTGGAAAAAACTACCTGGTGGAATTCGAACCAAACTCACTCTGGTTCGAGACGTCCTTGACCCTCTGCGCTCAGGCTCTGAAAATGGGGTTGAAAGTCGACTACCACACTTTCACCCATGTGCCCGGCGACATCAGAAGCACCCTAGAGAAGTTCGGCCTCGACATCAAGACCCTGGAAGAGAATGACAGGTTCAGGATAGTGGACAGCTATACAATCCAGACAGGAATAGGCGAGCCAGAGAAAGCAGGGCATCCGTTTCCCAGTTACACGGCTGATATCTCGTCGGTCAACATGGATGACTGGACCAAGGCGGACATCAAGGACGCGGGAGAACCGGTCCGCGAAAACGACAGGCGACGATTTCACATCGACGACGACACTTCCATCTTGGTTCAATACAACGGAGAGGCGAAAGTTGTCTCCCACTTCAGGACTCAGACCGTGCCCTTTGCAAGGAGGAGGGAAATGAGCTCTTTGCATTCGGTGCTTCGCGGCATCTACACAGACTCCTTCTATGCCCAGTTCGAATCGTTCTGCGATGGTGTTATCGAATTCAAAGCTGAAGACTCTTCCGAGGGTCTCGTGCACTCGATGAGAATCAGGGCAATGCGTGGGGCACCGCACGATTCATCCTGGAAACGGATTCGCCTCTTGGATACTGGCGAAGTGACTGTCGACGCCGTTCCGAGTCCGCCACCAAGTGCGTTTGCCGAAGAGACTGATACAATGCAGGGGGAGAGAAGACTTGCGGCGATAATGTTCACTGACACCGTCGGCTTCACGGGGCTCGGCCAGAGAAATGAAGCTCTGATGATGGAGCTCCTAAACGACCAGAGAAGGATGATGAGGCCCTTTTTTGAGAAACACAGAGGGAGGGAGGTCAAGACTACCGGGGACGGGTTCCTGGTCGAGTTCGCAAGCGCCCTTGACGCCGTCAGGTGCGCTCTAGGGATTCAGGGCAAGCTGAAAGAAGCGAACGCGACGCGACCTGAAGAGCGGAGAATCCTGGTGAGGATCGGGATCCACCTTGGTGACGTGATCCACACGGGGGAGGACGTGGCGGGGGACGCTGTAAACGTCGCCTCAAGAATAGAACCTCTCGCATCTCCGGGCGGGATCTGCGTCTCTGCCCAGGTACATGGGAGCGTGGTCAACAAGGTGGAGTGCAGGTTCGAGTCCCTGGGTGCACCTGCGCTCAAGAACGTCGCCTCCCTGGTCGAGGTGTACAGCATCGTGGGGTACGGCCTTGCGTCTCCACGGCCCCTGGCGGCCAAGGTCGGGTTATCCAAAGACAGAGTCGCTGTACTCCCTTTCACGAACATTGGTCCCGACCCTGCAGACGAATATTTCGCCGATGGGATGACGGAAGAGCTGATCTCCTCGGTTTCGAAGGCTGAGGGACTGAGGGTCATCGCCCGGACGTCTGTGATGAAGTACAAAGGCACGAGCAAGACCATCTCTGAGATTGGGAGAGAGCTCAATGTAGGAAATGTCTTGGAAGGGAGCGTCAGGAAGGCAGGAGAGCAGGTGCGAATCTCCATTCAGCTCGTGGACACGTCGAACGAAGAGCCGAAATGGTCACAGACATACGACAGGGACCTCAGGGACATATTCGCGATACAGGGAGACATCGCAAGGCAAGTGGCTGAGGCGCTTAGGATGCAAGTTCTCCGAGGGACAGAGGCATTTCCGAAGGCGACAGTCAACTCCGAGGCCTACGTCGATTATCTGCGTGGCAGGCAATCCTGGAACAAGCGGAGTCAGGAGGGACTGAACCAAGCTGTTTCGTTCTTCCAGAAGTCCCTCGAAGCCGACAGCTCCTACGCGAAGGCATACACGGGTCTTGCGGACAGCTTTGCAACCCTAGCGCTTTTGGAATTCAGCGCCCCCAACGAAGTATACCCAAAGGCGAAGGAGGCAGTCGGTAAGGCTCTTTCCCTGGACCCGGGGCTCGCCGAAGCTCACACCTCTCTGGGTCTGATCAGGTTTCAGTACGACTGGGACTGGGCGGGGGCAGAGGAGGAGTTCCGAGCAGCAATCAGGCTTAACCCGAGCTACGCCCCGGCGCACCATTACTTCGCAGACCTCCTGAAAGCCATGGGGAGGTTTGACGAGGCCCTGTCGGAAATATCGAAGGCGCAGGAGCTCGACCCTCTGAATCTAGCAATCAACGCGGGGGTCGGTCACGTTCTATATCTGTCCCGACAGTACGACCGAGCGATCGACCAATACCGGAAGACCGTCGACCTTGACCCTAGTTTCATGCTCACCCACGTCTGGTTCGGGAGGCCGTACCTTGAGAAAGGTATGTTTGCGGAAGCCATTTCCGAGCTCGAGACAGGCGTCAGACTGTCTGGGGAGGGTACCCTGGCCCTTGGCATGCTGGGACACGGGTTGGCATCAGCAGGGAGGAAGGAAGAGGCGATGCGAGTTTTGGAAAAACTCAGGGAACGTTCCGCAAGTAAGTACGTCCCGTCCTATTGGATCGCGGTTGTGTACAATGGGTTCAGGGACAGAGAGCAGGTTCTAACCTGGCTACGGAAGGCATTCGACGAGCGTTCGAGTTGGCTTGTCTGGTCTAACGTCGAGCCCAGGTTCGACTGGATCAGGGACGACCCGGAGTTTGCCTCACTGATGCACGCGATGAAGTTTCCCTAGCCGCTTCAAGCGTTAAATACGTTGAAGGGGGCTTTGGCCCAAGCTTGCAGACCCAGGAGCACCCCGCGACCGCCGAGAGAATACTCGAGGTAGCTTCGAAGATGTTCGCACAGAAAGGGTTCGCCAACGTGTCGGTCAGGGACATCTGCAAGGAGACCGGGACCACCGCTCCTGTAATCTACTATTATTTTGGAAACAAGAAGGGACTCTTCGATGCAGTCGCACGCAAACAGATTCCCATGGCCGACTTCATTCAGAAACTGGCATTCGCCTCAAAGGCCAGTGACCCACGAAAGGGGCTGGAGTCGTTCATCTCGACGTATCTGTCTTCCTTTCCAGAGCACACCTTCGACGTCGGACTCTACATGCGCGACTCTGCTACCCTAGACAAGCACAGCGCCCAGATGGCTTTCGAGGGACTGGAGATGGTCAAAGCTGTGGCGACTAAGCTCATCGAGCGCTCAATCTCGAAGGGAGCGTTTCGAAGGACCGACCCTGCCCTTGCCGCGGAGTGCTTGCTTGGCATGCTCAATAGGGCCATCTTTCAGCACATCCATTTCGCCAAGAGCCGCGACGGAGAGGCTTACAGGCGCTTCGTGACTGACTTTTTTGTCAGAGCGATGAAGTAGGCCGTCTAGAGATCTACCAATACTCTTTCCGGGACAATCTCGATTGACACCCTGGGCTGCTTCCAGTAGCGGTCACGCGCCGCCTTTCTGCCCTTTTCCTCCCCGGTGTATCTTATGGCCAGCGTCTCGATGTCCTTCAAGGAGTCCCGTTCGGTGGCAATCCTCGCCCTCCCCTGAATCATGATGTAGGGATAGCCATCGTCGACCACAAAGGAAACTCTTGGGTCACGTTTGATGTTCCTGTACTTCACCCGGTCCGTGGTTGTGTTCACAATCAACTTCCCTTCGTCCAGCATGTACCAGATGGGGGTGACGTGAGGAGAACCGTCTTTCCTTATCGTGGCGATTTTTCCAAAGTAGATGCCTTTGAGGAAGGCCTCCGCCTTTGAATCGAACGCTCCCATGACGCCCAACTTGTATACTTCTACTTCAATTTGGCGGCGTATTCAGTCAGCATCCGCTTGTACATGCTCCTTGGCGGGAACCCGATGCTGCAGAGGTAGGTCGAAAATCTCATCTTCTTTTTGGGGTCCTTGATTTTCCTCTCGATGCCGCGGATTTCCTGGCCTACCACCGCGTAGCAGGTCGCGTATCCTGGGAAGAGGCCTTGGTGTGCAGGGAAGAGCTGGAAGTAGACGCTGCTCCTCGAGACACCGGTGTGTTCGTGAGCCCAGTCTAGGAACTCCAACAGACTCTTCTTTCCCGTGTTGACCCACACGTCCCCTACAACTCTGAGGAACCTGACTATTCTCCAACGCCGGGTCATGAACTCGAGTTCGAGGTTGATCTGTTTGAGTCCTCCGTATTTCTCCATCAATTTCACATACGCCTTCTCAGTCTGGGTAAGCCTTTTCTTCGCCTCGAGGCCCTTGGAGAGTTCGAAGAACTCAATCTCCCTGTTGAAAGAGAGGCCCTCGGTGATCGGTGCGCCGGTCTGAAGTCCTGGCATGGTTTGAAGCATCGAAAGCTTGCCCACAAAACCGAGGGCGCTGTTGGAGTGGTGGACGCAGTGGCCGTACTCCTCATGGATGAGGAGGTTCAAAATGGCCGCGACTGATTTGTCCGGGTCTCTCTTCGGGTCCGTTGTCTGGAAGAAGTACTGGAAGGGTTTCTTGGTGAAGGTGTCGAAGAACTGTGCTGCCCCCGTGGGGATGACCCCCGTGAGATAGGGCGGGGTCTCGATTACTCTGGTATTGTACTTCGGGTTGATGGCGGTGACCTCTGTGTTCACAAGTCTTTGGACCACCCTGCGGATTCCGAGCGTGACCTCGACCAGCTTCTTCGGGTCAAGATGATTCCTTGCGTTGATCTTTGACTCGACCTCCTCGGGGGTGGGCTTGCATCCAAACTGCTTCGCTAGCTTTTCCGTGACCCTCCTGAACCTTGGGAGTTCCTCGTCAATCCAAGCTATGGCAGCCTTCTCCAGCTCCTCCGGGGTTTCTGTGTAGTCATACCCCTTCCTCAGGACGACGGGATAGAACTTCTGTCGAGCGAGGTCGAACCCCTTTTCTCTGAATATTCTCTCTGCGTTGGGGAACTCTCCCTTCCCCCAACCCTCCAACTCGAAGAGCTTGACGTATTCTGTTATTTTCTCTTTCAGAGAGTCGCAGGCTTCCTTAACCCTCAAACTCTTGGTCTCCCCTTTCACCGTGTCAAGGATTTCCAGCGCACCGCCCAGCCTATACAAGGCGAGGGCCTTCACCGCGACAGGGATGTCTCTGTTCGAGTATCTCGCAGTGCACGCTTCGACCGTCTTCCCGGCGTAATCGAGCAGTGAAAGCATATGGGCGTCATTCACTCCCTCCTTGACTAAGTGAGCGAATATCGTCCCGACAATGTCGTCGAGGACGGGCTGAGGCTCGTCGAATAGCAGATTTGTCTCCATGGAGTCCAGGAGCTTCCGCTGCAGCTCGGTCTTTGCTTTCGACCTGAGGCTCCTCACTTTCTTCAGCGCTGCGTTGACGTTCTTCTGTGAGGCTATGAACAGCTTTCCCGCGTATTCGTTGAACCCCATGAGATAGGCTCCGGAGGGGTTCACCTCCTTGACAAAGTCCACGATTTGAGAGTCCAAGGGGTCTGAAACCATGGCGGTGAAGGCCATCCAGCGGGTTATTTCTAGTTCGCGACGTCCAACGGCTTGAACTTCTCAACTGTCTCTGTCAGCTCTCTTCCTAGCCGCTTCTGCCATTCTCCGAACCCTTTCGATGTCTCAGGGTATGTCAGATTGATTTCCACCAGGGCCGCGCTCTTCTTCACGGTGTACCTCAGCCCTCTTGCAAGGGAGAGCTGTCCAAGGACGCGGAACCACATGGCAGGGTTCATGAACCTCGCCTGGTTGAACTCCGGGTGCTTGCGCTCGGTGATGGCAGTCACGTCTTCCTCTGAAAGGAAGTACTTCATCCCATAGTTGATCTGTTCGTTGGTAACAGTCTGGAGATAGCGCCTGAGCACCTCGAAACTTGCCATGGGATAGCCGTGAGTGTTCATGTACTCGACGTTGTACTTCCATAGGCCATCCTCGCTGGTGTCCCCTGCCTCAAGCGCCTCGGCCACGACCTTCCCGAGTATGGTGCCGCCGTATATCGACGGACTGATACCCCCGGCGTCTATGGGCCTGGGCATCCAGGCGGAGTCCCCTACGACTGCGAAGCCGTTGGCAACCATGCAGTCGTTGTGGCGGCGGACTGGGACCTGCCAGTTCCCCTTGGTGTTTCCCGAATCAGAATCGTCCGAAGGCTGGGCGTATTTCTTGATGACGGGGTTGTCCGCGAGATATTTGTCGATGAGGCTTTGCAGGTTGTCGTTGAGCTTGAAGCGCCTGTTCCTTCTCGCGAGGCCCGAATGGGACACCCCGAGGCCAATGTTCACCTTCTTCTTCCCCTTTGGGAAGACCCAGGCGTATCCCGCCGGGGCGATGAACTGATCCAAATGTATGATGCAATAGTCGGCAGAGAAGAATTCAGGAGCGTCGACTGCCGGCTCGAAATCAAGGATGTAACGCCCGGTCCCGACGACATCGTCCATGTCGATCTCCTTCTCGATCATCGAAGATATCGGGATGAACCTACGGAGGACTGACGAGGAACCCGTCGCGTCGATGACGACCTTCGCCGTCAGGCTGAATATGGTTCCATCGGACTTCCTCCCAGTGACTCCGGTGACCCGGCCGTCCTCTGAGAGCAGCCTTTCCGCCGTTGCTCCGTACATGAACTCGGTCCCAAACTTCTTCGCATCGTTGACCTGGCGCCTCGGGGCGAGCTTCCTGTTGAACAGATATCCTTCACCCTCGAAAAGGACCTTTGTCTGCCTGTCCGGGGAATAGACGTAGACCCCACTGACGGGGTGCTCTAGTTCGGGGGAGCCGTATCTTATGCCGATGTGCTGGGCAAGGTAGTCAAGAGACCTCTTGCTCGTTGCGTCCCCGCAGGTCCAGCCATTGTTAGTCTTCTTACCCGGCTCATCCTCCTTGTTCCTGTCAAGTACGAGGACGTGCGCGTCGCTCTTTGTGTTGTAACCGATCGAAGCCGCGGTGATGAGCCCGGCCATCCCTCCCCCCGCGATGACGACGTCGTAATTTGGGACGGTTTGCGATGGCGCCAAAGCGACCCCTTATCTCGGATTGGGGTCTCAAAGAGTCTGAATATAGGTCTAGCCTGAGATTCCCCCGTTCACAGAGACGGCTGACTCACCTCCACCATTCCTGAGTGAAAAACAGAAAGAAAGGCCGCCCGGCACGAGCCGAGCTGCCTGGGTCTGCCTATTCGCTTGTGAAGATGGATTGGCTCGTCGTGTTCGGAACATCCGGGAGGGTGTCGCTGATTCGCTTCTCGGCTATCGCCGACGCCTCGGCGAGGATCTTGTTCGCCTCTTCGCTGTTCTCCGCCTGGTAGAAGGTCGTACCCGTAATCTGGCCGACGTCCACCATGATTGAGTTGAGCTGGGCTCCGATCTCTCCGAGTGCTCCCTGGGCGTCGGGCATAGCCTCACCTAGGGTTGCGCGTACGTTTTTGATCACCCCGATGGCCGGGGCTATTGTGGCCGCGAAGTCTCCGATGTCTGTGACCGTCTGAAGCCTGGTCGTGATCTGTTCTAGTGCGATCTTCGACTGGGTGACGATTTTTTCCATCTTGCGGACTTCGGCGAGCTCGTTGGAGTACGCCTTGCTGGATTCCTGGTCGTGCGCCTGGACTGCTGACACCGTCTTCTTGAAGATGGAGCTCTCGCGTTGCTTGAGCCGGTTCATCGCCTGGTCCAGTCGGTTGATCTCCCCAGTAAGTTGCTGGGTCGCTTTCTGGACCTGTGGACGAATCGGCTTCGGGCCGCGGACTGCTTCGCGGACCTGCTTCCCGAAGGGCTCCGTCTCCTGAGCCTTCCATCCTTTTTCGAACTTGCTGCTCATGGTGATATCCGAACTGATATTCTAAAAGACGGACATGACTGACTGTGGCAATAACCGTTGACTTCCTGCTTAAGGAATTTCACCAATGGTTGGATGATAGAAAGAGCAGAGAGCTCTTGCTACTCAATCTTGTACCGGTTGGCAACTTTCACAATAAGGAATATGACCAATGCGACGATTAAGAATGTGATTAAGGCAACAAGGAAATCGCCGATTTTGAAGAGTTGATTCGCGAATACCACCGAATACGAACTGAGGTCACCAACGCTGCTCAGTGGGATGCCTATGATCGGGAGGATCAGGTCTTTGACAAGGGCCTGGACCAGACCACCAAGATAGACAGCGAAGATAAACGCCACTGCGAGGCCAAGGACCTTGTACTCGGAGATGAACGCCTTGAACTCGGCCGGGAGGCCTTTCGGCGGAGGCGGGGGTAGAGGATGGGTAAGGAGCTCTCTAATTTTCCGGAGTTCGGCCAGCATCTCCTCGTCTTGGGGCATAGCGTAGGTCCGAGTCGAGGAGTTAAGACTCTTGTGGCGCGGCTGGGCTCGGAGGGTTAATCCGGAGGCAAGAACACAGATTGGCACGAGGACCCGCTCCGTTTGGTGCAGCCCGCTTCTAGAATCAGACGCGGGTACCTCTACGCCTTCTTAGCTGCAGTGTGTGGAGGAGCCACCCCGACGCTGAGCAAACTCTCTTTGGCTGGAAGCGGCCCCATCCAAGTCTCCGCCATCGCTTTCATCGTGTCCGGTCTGATACTTGCACCGATTAAGCCAAAGGAAGTCCCCGACAGGAAGAGCCTGAAGTTCGTCGTCTTCTTCGGGTTTCTTGGAGCCGCAGTTGCACCTGTCATCTATCAGGCCGGATTGAACGCCACCACAGCGGTCAACACATCCCTGCTTTCCAATGGTGAAGGGCTCTTCACAACCCTGATCGCATTCGCAATATTCGGGGAAAGGCTCCCGGGAAGGCAACTGGCCCGTGGCCTGTTGATAGTAGCGGGGATAGGACTTGTCTCGACAAATCTGGACCTCACCGGGGTGCAGTTCTACCAGGGCCTCGAGGGGAACCTGCTAATCCTCCTGTCGATGCTCATCTGGTCAGTTGAGAACAACCTGATCATCTCTCCGACCCGAAGGTTCGGTGCCGCCCTGATCACGAAGTACAGGAACATCATCGGCGGCTTGGCCCTGCTCGCGACCGTGGCGGTCCTTGGATTGGGCTTGAACCTGTCGCCGCTTTGGTTCACCTACATTATCCTCCTGGGTCTATCTTTGGGAGGAACCTCTTACCTTGCCATCAGCGCTCTCGGGGACATAGGAGCCATTCGCTTCATTCTGGTCTTTTCCACGTCTACAATATTTGGGGCTGTCTTCGCCCTCGTTTTCTTGAGGGAACAAATCAGGCCGGTTCAGTTGACAGGAGGCGCTTTGATCATGGTCGGAGTCTACCTGTTGCAGCGCGCCGAGCGCCGCCTTCCAATCGTGCCTCCTCCGTAGTCCGATTGATTGGAGGCCTCGGGAGCTTAAAAGCTCCACGGGTGCGGGACTGGACTCGAATGGCGTCTGAAACCGGTCTAGGGCTGATAGGCGCAGGAGCCATCGGGCGTGTTCACGCAAAAAACATCCAGACGAGCATCAAAGACGCACGACTGGCTGCCGTCGCCGATGTGGACCAAAACGCCGCCAAAGCCGTGGCTGGAGAGGCAAAGATTTTTTCGGACTATCACGAAATGATCAAAGACGATTCAGTCAACGCTGTCATAGTCTGCACTCCACCCTTCCTGAAGATGGACATCACTAAGGCAGCGGCGGAGGCAGGAAAGGCCATCTTCTGCGAGAAGCCAATCGCCGTTACTCTCGAGGACGCGGACAAGATGGTGGGACTTGTCAATAGCGCGGGGATAAAGTTCCAGGTTGGATACCAACGGCGTTTCGACCCTTCATATTTGAAAGCCAGGAATGCCATGGAAAGCGGGGAGCTAGGGAAGCTCCTTCTGCTCAAGGAGCACAACAGGGACCCGCCGGGCCCTATCCTTGGGTGGTCCACCATCCCGGCAAAAAGCGGGGGGATTTTCCTTGACACCACCAGCCACGACTTCGACGCCGTTCGATGGCTTTCGGGGAGCGAAGTGGAACGAGTGTACGCCGAAGGGGCCGCACTTGTCTACGACGAACTTGCGAAGAACGGGGACTTCGACACGACGACGGTGGTGATGAAGCTGGCAAACGGCGCCCTCGCCTACGTCGACTCATGCTACAACACGGTCTACGGCTTCGACGCCAGGCTAGAAATGCTCGGAACAGAGGCGGCCGTCTCGGTGGACATCGGGGAGAGGTCCTTCGCCCACGTCAAGACCAAGGCAGGGACCAGCAACGAATACTTCGACGGGTTCGCATCGAGATGGGCCCAGGCCTACAGGGACGAAATCGACGACTTCGCAGATTGTGTAAGGACAGGGAGGAACGTCAGGGTCGACATCAGGGATGGACGCGAGGCGCTCAAAATCGGCCTGGCTGCCAGGGCTTCGATCGCTGAAGGGAGGCCCATACCAGTAACAAGGGACTGAACCCTCTACATCAGAGGGGTGAGGTAGTCGAAATTCTTCTTGACCGACTCCTCCACCGTTATCTTGTGCGCAAAATCCACCTCCACCATCAACCAGCCCGGGTAGCCCACTTTCTTCAGAGTCGACATCATGGCGGGGAAGTCGCAGAGCCCCTCCCCGAGGTCAACAAAGTCGTGGTCGTAGTCGATGTCATTGGGGTCTTTCCTGACCCTGAGGTCCTTGAAATGCACTAGAGATAGCCTGTCTTTGTACCGCTCGATGAACGCAGGGAGGTCCATGCTCAGTGCCTCCTGGTGAGCAGAATCGAAACAGACATCGAGGGTCGCTGGCCTGCAAGCGGCAATCAGCTCGTCGAGCTGGCGGTTACTTTCCACATTGCTCTTGACGTGCGGGTGGAGCCCGACCTTGAGCCCTCTGTTGCCGAATTCTTTCAGGTGCATCTTGGTGACATCGGCTGCAGCCCCCGCGTCATTCTCAAAGAGGCAGAGCCAACCGGATTCTGCCCCCATCTTCTGAGCCGCTTCTGCCTGATATGTTGTGTTCTCGTTTATGGCCATGGAAGGCACGGCAAGGCCTGCCTCGACGGCGATATGCCGAGGTTCCCCTGCAGCATGTTCACCAGGTAGTAAAAATATTGGATCGGGATGGAATCAGTCAGATGATATTTCTGGGCATATGTGGCCGCCAGGTTCGGAAACTGACTGGCCGACCTTCCCAGCCATGCCTGCAGGACGTTTCCCGGTATCAGGTGGGAGATGACGAAGGTAATCGTAAGCACGCTCGCCAGGACTACGACCGCGAAGAGGAGCCTCCTGAGCGCGAACCTCAGCAGGTTCAAACGGGATTTTGGTCCGTTTGGAACTCAAAAGTATTCCCGGGTTGGTCGTTAAATAGATTAGCCAGCTTCGTTTTTGATTGTCCGACCACCAAGACGGACACCTCGCCTGGCCCCCGATCAAAGAAGATCTTGAGAGGTTCTATCTCGTTCAAGGGCTCTCTGCAGCGAAGATTGCGAAAGCCTACGGGTTGAAATACAAAAGTCCCAAGGTAGCCGAGTCGACTATCCTCTACCAGCTGAAGAAGAACGGAATCAACCGAAGAGACAAGGCAGAGCACATCCGAAGAGTCACTGGCGAGTTGGTTGATCGATGGGTCAGTAGATATGTGGCCGGAGAGTCACTTAAACAAATCGCTGAGAACGAATTCTCCCCAGTCACGGTCTACCTCTATCTACACAAGCGTGGAATCAAACTGAGAGACAAGGTCGAAGCACAGATTCAGGCCGTAACGAAATGTCCGAAAATTCCATTCACCGGCGGCGTCATTGAACGGGCGTACCTGGTTGGGTTCACGAAGGGGGATTGCCAGGTCACTAGACATGGTCGAGCGATTCGTGTACGAACATCGACCACGCATCCTGCAATGGCAGACCTGTTCTCGAATCTGTTTGGAATTTACGGATTCGTCCAAAGATACCCGAGAGAATCCAAATTGGTAGGTTACGAATGGAGTCTTGAAGTCGACTTGGATCAATCATTCGAATTCCTCAATTTTGACTTCAAGAACTCCCTGGAGGAATTTGGACGATCGCCCGTCGTTTTCCTCAGTTTCCTCTCGGGGTTCTTTGACGCTGAAGGTTCGATTTATTTCCACAAGAAGAGAAAAGGGGGTGCGTTCGAGATTTCAATAACGAACACGAACGTCGGGATTCTAGTCAAGATTCAAAGTGTCATGGCCTTGATTGGGCATTATTCGAAATTTGAGACGAATGTTCAGGATGAGCTTCGACTCGGTTACCTAAAGAAAGGAACAATATCTAAGATTAGAGTTTGGAGACAAAGCGACGTCATTGGACTCTTGAAATTGCTCAATTTGCGTCATGCCGAGAAAATTGCCAAGGCAGAAATTGCACTCACCTACCAACTGGCAAAGGATCCTGAGGTCCGCGCCAACGCAAGAAAACGCTGGACTGAAAACACGAAGACAATTGCCGCGGAAAAATCACGCTTCGTCGAAGATGCAAGGTTAAGCACGTCGAGAAAAGACAGATGAAGGGGACAGCTAAAGATGCCCTACGGTCAGGTTATTCAAATTATTGCGGTTTCTAGGGTCGAAAGTTGCATTATCTATCTGATTCTACGGGCCAATAATTCAGACTCCAGTAGATGATTGGGATGTCCGCGACGTGCACGTTCCTTAGGAGGTGCGGCATCGCCGCGAGGTTCTTGAAAGAAGGCGTCCCGATCTTCAGCCTGTACGGCCGCGGCGAGCCGTCGCTGATTATGTGGTACGACATCTCCCCGCGTGCGGCCTCGGTCCGCGAGTAGACCTCCCCGGCGGGGACCCGGGGCTGCGGGCCGAGCTTGAGCCGGACCGGACCCTGGGGGAGGTTCTTCAGGCACTGGCGGATTATCTTCACCGACTCGCGCATCTCCAGGAGCGCGACGTACACCCTAGCCCAGGAGTCGCCTTCTTTCAGGACAGGGACTTCAAAGTCGACGTCGGGGTAGTTGCAGTAGGGCTCGTCCTTCCTCAGGTCCTGGTGCACGCCGGATGCGCGCAGGACTGTCCCCTGGGTCCCAAGGGCGATGGCGTCCTGGGTGGAGAGGGGCCCTATGCCTTTGGTCCTTTGTAGTATCATGGGATTCTTCAGAAATATCTTCTCGTACTCGTCCATCCTTTTGTCGAACCAGTCGCAGGTCTGCAGGCCCTTTTCGATGGCATAGGGGGGGATGTCGTTCCTCACCCCGCCGGGGATGATATAGGCGAAGGTGACCCTGGCGCCCCCGATCCTTTCGGCGAAGTCGATCCAGAAGTCCCTGTCCCCCATCCCCCACTCGATCATGGTCGAGTGGCCGGTGAATATCCCCATGATCCCGATGAAGTACATGTGGGAGATGATGCGGTTGGCTTCGCTCATTATCATCCTGAGGTATTGTGCCCTTGGGGGGATGACGTTGTTCATCAGCTCGTCCACTCCCAGTGCGTAGGGGAGGAGGATGTTCGAGGAGTCGAGGATGACGGGGCGCTCCAGGTGGGGGACGTTTTGGATGTAGTTCCTGTACTCCCCCATCTTCTCCTCGCCCCGGTGGACATAGCCGGCGTCGGGCTCGGAGCGGACGAGGTAGTCCCCGTCGAGCCAGAGCTTGATGCGGAAGTGACCTGCCCCGGGGTGCTGGGGGCCCAACGAGACTTCCATTATCCTGTCGGCGTCGGGGGAGTATTCTGATTCCTGGGTCAAGCTTTCATCTCCCCGGTGAAATGTAGTCCTTGCGGAGCGGAGGGAGGTCGTTCCAGTCTTCGGGGAGGAGTATGTGGTTCTGGTTGGGGTGGCCCTGGAAATCGATCCCGAACATCTCGTGGGTCTCGCGCTCGTGGTACTCGACGCCCGGCCAGACTTGGATTAGGGTTGGGAGGACGGGGTTCGTACGCGGACAACGCTCGGAGAGGAGGAGGACGAAGTCCACCAGGCTTACTCTCGTGGAGGCGATGAAGTAGATGTTTTCGAGCTCGTTCTTTGCTATCCAGTCGACGCCGCTTACGGTGCTGATGTGGTCGAAGCCCAGGGAATCGCGGACGAATAATCCCACTTCCTTGATCTTGTCAGGGGTGGTTGTGAGCTTGAGGCGCCTCTCCTTCATCCACTCGACCTTCACGTCGGGGAATTTCGCGATGACCTGGGAGGCCAAGTTCTTCGCACGGACGGGCTCCGGCTTAGGTGGAGGGGGAGCTGCGGCTGGTCGGGGGGGCGGGGCAGGAGGGGCAGCCGTGGCCTGGCTCATGCCCAAGGTCACCTGCCGCTTAGGGTCGGCATCCGGCGGATCTTTTCCTGGAGGAGCACAATCCCCTGCAAAAGGGCCTCGGCCCTTGGGGGGCAGCCGGGGACGTAGACGTCGACGGGGATGATGTCGTCGATCCCCCTGAGGACGTTGTAAGAATCGAAGTATAGTCCTCCGGTGATGCTGCAGGCGCCCATGGCGATGACCCATTTCGGCTCGGCCATCTGGTCGTAGATCAGCTTCAGGCGCGGGGCGAGCTTGCGCGTCACTGTCCCCATTACAATTATCAGGTCGCAGGCCCGGAGGGAGCCGAAGGCCTCGAGGGTCCCGAACCTTTCGAAGTCGAACCTAGACCCAGCGGCGGCGCCCACTTCCACCGAGCAATTGTGTACTATTGCGTTGGAGACGAGGTATGTGTTGTCGCCAGTCTCGAGGTTGTTCACTGTCCCCGAGTATTCTGTTTGAGAGATTTTCCTGATGGGAACAACGACGTGGTCAGGGGTGATTCGGAAATCAGCGATCTTTCGCTTGGATGTCAGTGTCGACAGTTGATACGAATCGTTGGTCTTCACCGTCCTCCCGAGAATCTTGGTGACCTTCCCGCGTGACCCCATGCTGATGCGAGCGAACTTGCCCAGCCTAACATACAACAGCTGGAGCTGAAGAGCGAGTACCTTGGAGGTAGTGGTGGCGCGGTCATGCACCGGGCCCCTTGGATCCTTGCTCCGGTTGCCGTCCCCTTCGAGGTATCCCCTCAAGAAGGCCCTGATCAGGTTCTCATTTTTGTGATATAGAATGAAGTCAGGAATCTTCTTGTGCTCGGCGAGGTGCCCGCACCAGTCACGGAAGGCCCTGGCGAGGATGCTTGACGAGAATCTGACCACGGTGGTTGTTTCCCTCTCCTTGATCTGTGAAGAGTAACCGAGAGATCTTACTATCCTGTGGACTCTGTTGAAGAGTCGTCCCTCGGCCATTCCGAACGAGAAGAATACGTCGTGGTTCTTGGTGGACCATCCCTCCGCAACGTACAGTCCCAAAAACCAAGCGGTCTCTTCGCTAAGGGGGAACTCCATGGGGGGGTTCTCGCCTCGGCCTTTGACAATTGCGAGTCCCCGACTGTTTGAATACGGCCCGAGAGGGATCGATTCCATATCGACGAAGCCCTTGATTCTTGGTATCAGTAGGCAGTCATGCGACGCAGTCGGGAAGACGAAGCGTCCTTTGACTTTGACAGGGGGTGAACTGATCAGATCGCCTGCAGTCTTCCAGGCCGTCCCCAGTGCGTATTCCCCCTTTCCGCTTCGAACGATTCTTTTGGCCACCAGGACTGGATGCTCAGGGGTGAGCTTCAGAGGGAGCATCCCCCGGCCTATGACCTCGATGAGGTTACCTCGATACTCGCGTTCAAACGTCTGGAGGACGTTAACATGGCCGATGGCACCCGTTACTTGGTTTCCGGGTCTGTACTGTGAAATGGGCTTGTTATCCCCCAGAACTATCGTGTCGGGAGGGACGCAGCATGCGGTTTCCAGGTGGAC
>DASYXJ010000006.1:0-4919 GCA_035935095.1 Nitrososphaerales archaeon
AAGGGAGCAGGCGTGGGACTAGTTTGCCCGTTGTTGAGTGCTATCGCGACGTATTTGCTTTGCGTGGTAGTCGTCGCGGAGCCTGATAGGAAATTCAGCGTTGTAGGGGCAGTGAATGCGGTGCTGGATGGCGGGAGAGAAATCAGCATAAGGAGCAGCAACAGCACCACGATGGAGATGGACTTCATTGACGCAGGTTTCGAGCTGCCATTTCATCTATTTGCCCGTCAATTGTGAAAGTAACCTGGGAAGCATGAAATAGAAGCACCACTTTTTGGGGCAGAACCAGACCTCGGTCTCACCTTCTAACCTTCTTACTTGTCAAGATCAACATACGGCAAAAGTACTTAAGCGGAAATAGACTTGTGGTAAATCAATACTCATTTTGTCGTGATTTTGCGTAGTCCCATTAATCCCCTTTCAGCCCCGGGCATCGAAGTCCGGAGGTGATTCTGCATCTAGCGGCCCGAGGCTAGGGCGATGGTCCCGGCAACCGAGCCGCATGTCATCAAATCAAGGAAGGCTTGATCGCGAGCGACCCGGGAGTTTCCAAAGGAGCTCAACGTTGGTGAAGGGCAGGAGCAAGGAAAATGTCGTCCTCCTAATTCCTACAGGACTTTCGCGCCTGAACCTCAAAGCGACGTACACCAGTAATACTGGCAGGACCAGAAGAAAGGCACCTAGCGGGAATTCTGGAATCGGTCCAGATTAATTGAAGTAATCAATCCCTCGAAGACGGCTGTTTGTCAATTTGATTGGCGTCGCCATCATTGCTCCGTAATACTGCTTGAGCAGAGTCCCTGCAGTCGTTGTCACGTAGGCAAAGTAATCATCGGGAGCGAAGGCTACCTGATTTTGCCGTCTTAGTGATGCCGCTGGTCACATTCGTGAACACACAGCTCGACGCTGAAGACATGCTGAGGTAGCCCTGTGACATCGGTCGGTTTCGTGGCGAAGCCTGAGGGGGTTCCGGGCCTCACCAATGCCACGGCGAGGTTGGAGTACCTTGGGGAGGTCGTTGGCGCAGCTATTCCGACGGCGGCGGCTTGCCCGTGAACTCCTGGGATTCCTGGAGGTGCGACCCAAGGGATGAAAAGCAACGATACTAAGCTCAAGCCCAGGAGCCAAGTCCTCAAATTGGAGAGCGGGCCATTAGTAAATCGCGGAGCCATCAAGCTTTGCCCCAATCAATCAGGGTGCGCACGAGAAGCCTATGTACTGAGGAGCCTTGGAGAAGAGCCGCCTGGACCCTCTATGGTAGAATGGTTGCCAAGATTAAGATGTTCACCACCGCATTGCTCCTTCTTATCTGCGAATTCAAAGAACTCCATCTCAAGTAGCTTACATTTCAGCAGCTCACCAGCGGAAAATTCGCAACTGATTCGGTGCTGGATCCTATCCCACCCCCTCTCGGATTATTTACGGTGACAACTCCTAGAGTCTGGTTTACAGAAACGACGTACAGGCCTTGAAGGCTTCTTTCGAAACCCTGTAAGTTGATGACCGAGGGAGTCGGGTAGAGGGGCTCCCCGACTCTTACACAAAGACCGGTAGTCAATTGCGATGCCGAGGTACTTCCCTGTGAACCGTGGAGGTAGATCCCTGAGCTCGCTATGGCCGCAGAAACAAGAAAGACCACCACCACGAACAACCATCTCGTTGTTGCCAACATGGAATGTGGTTGGTGGTTCTAATTAGCCTTATTACGGTACGGCCCGACAATTGGCTGCCGTTGAGGCGTTGTAAGGGAATCCTGGCTTGTTTGCTAATCGTCTCATTAGCCCTCATAGCAATTCCACGAATTTCGAATGCGCAAGTTACAGGCGGGGGACTAGACTGCAACGGGTACAGCTTGACCTCACCGAATGTGAGGAGCCTACTCTGCGCCGACCCTATGGGTTTCGGTGGGTCCAGATTCTACGACAACGGCTATTACATCGGCCATGACGAGCCCTCGATTCAGTTCGTCTCTAACGCACCAGGTTCGGCGAACAATTTCGAATGGCAGATGAAGCTCCCGGGCACAGACCCAACACCGACCCAATCTGGCACTCAGGTTGCCAATTCCGAGCTGTTTGCTACCTTCTGGTTTAGTCTTGCGCTATGTGACCCTAACTCTGGTTTTGGCGGCGGCGCTTGCACGGCTAACAGCGACTCGAATACAGCTTCGAGCGGCTCGGCCATCTTGGAGTTGCAGTTCTACCCCCCGATTTCTAGTTGCACCCCTAGCTCCAACTGCCTTGTCAACTGCTCCGCTGTAAGCACGACGCAATGGTGCGCAGCCATGAACATAGACAGTCTAGAGTGCAATTCGGTCGGAGTCTGCAATCCATCATGCACCGAGCCGGTAAATTTCGCGTTCATTCAGAGGAATGGAGTCCCGCCAGGCCCTCCAGGCCCTGGGAACCAGAATTCGGCTACTTTTACGCCGAATTCACAGACTCTCCTGATGAGCCTGGGTGATAATATCCTGGTCAAAATCAATGACACTTCGTCAGGACTGGTGACAAAGGTTACGGACACAACAACGGGTCAGTCGGGTTACGTGGTTGCCAGCTCAGGGAACGGATTTCAACATACCACGGAGACCAATTGCTCGACGAGCTCCTTCTCATTTCATCCAGAGTACAGCACCGCATCTCCATCGAACATCGTGCCCTGGGCTGCTCTCACGGCGAATGTGAACATTGCCTACGAAATCGGTCACTGGGAGCTGACCGAGAGCCCGACCGATGGTGACGACACAAGCTGCGTCACCATGACGGGGGTAACAGGGTGCACGGCAACGGACTCGGACTTCGACGGCAGCCCTTACAAGACTGATTGGCCGAGCGGAAGCAGCAGCTTCCCCTCATCCTTGGTTATTTCATCAGTCACTGGAAACGGAATAGGACCGATGAGCTTCGATTCGACCACAACAAGCTTCGACGACGGCTACGGCTTTATGCAATTCGAGACCTCCGTGGGGGGGTCTGAATCGGGTTGTAACACCTCCACTGGGACAGGATGCGTAGTTCCTCCCCCAGGTGCGGCATTCTACCCGTTCTATACGGAGGCGAGCAGCGGCCCGAGCTGCACGTTCAACTTCGGCAACGTGATTGGTGGCCAGACTACCAACAGCTTCGGCAAGGACAAGGAATACGGGTCTCCCTCAAGCCGTTATGGCGGAACCATAGCTAGCGGGGATATCTCGAATTCCTGCACTCCGCACCCAAGCCTCACGGGCCTTACCGGCTCAGACCAGTCTTTGTGCACTATCGGGGCGTCCTGCACTGGGGCTAATGCGAAATACGATATTGATGGAGACGCTACCGCACTTTACGGAATCGGCACCGTTGATACGGCATCATATGCCTATCAAGAAATCAAACTCCATCCCAGCGGTTTCACGGTTACAGGCATGGCTGCCAATGACCAGTATGAGTTGGACTTCGCCTCTTGCCTTACGACGAGCTCCTGCAGCATTGACGTCGCGCTGGTCTTTTTGGCCTCGGGATCGCAGTCTGGCACCCTTGCCACCTATTACAGATCCGCGACGGGGGCGCCGGTTGATTGGAATGCGGGGGAGACCCTTACGTTATCGACGATAGATGGGGGGGTCTCCTACTTCCCCGGAAGCAACAATATTGGAGTCTCCTTCGTTGACTCAGCGGCCAATTCGAGCAGTTACGGTTACGTCACTTTCATCATTGGCAAATCATATCTGAAGACAATTGGCGGAGAAGGGTCAGTAATCTCCGCTGTTGATGCACTCACCTACGCCTCCGGTACTGGCTGTCCCGGCGACGGCACCAAAGTCGGGGGCTTTTGCCCAGTCTTGTCCGTACTTGGGACTCCAAACGATCAAGATCCGGCAACGCTCCCAAGCTCGATAAACTGGACTCTGGCCAATGGCGCCATCCCAGAATTCCCTCTGGGCATCATCCTAGTCGCCGTTGCGAGTTCGCTGATCTACTTGATGGCAAGGAAGACGATACGCGCCCACGACCGAAGTCCGACCGAAGCGCCATTCGGGGTCTAACAGAAGAACACCTGCCTATCCTGACCCGTTCGTTTGGTGAACGCCAAGTCTACGAGTTGGCCCATTGACCCAACGGCCGGAGAGCTGCAACCTAGCCTGGGGAGCTAGCGGAATTTTCGAGGTACAATATCATAGCTCACCTTGAGTAGATTGGTCCGTGCGGTGGAGCCTTTCCGCCGTCGTGTTTTGGTCTGCGTTCCAATCTTTGACTCTGGAGGTCCTACTGACCAGAATATACTCGGCCACTATTGGTTTCCATTACGCCTTCCTGATAAAGCGTAAGGAACCCGGCCGTATACTTGCGACGATGAGTATTCATTTGTTAGGAGACAACATGGACCATTTCAACGAGATCCTTCCCGAAGATGGAAGGTTCAGCCTTCGTGAGATTTCCCTGGGTCTGAGCGCGAATTCTATGCCAAAAGAAACGATGATCACGAGTGGAACCCCCACGGTGCCAAATACGAGAAGAAAGAGTGAGTGTGTCGCATACATGGCATACGATCCTTCCCCTATGACGGCGCCGTACCTTAGAAAATTGGGAGGATTCGCGACAACTGCTGCGAAACCCAAGGTCACCAGTGGATAGAAGAACTCATACTCCTGAACAAAAGACGGAAAACTCAAGGGAAGACCGAATCCTCCAACGACCAGCATAGGAGGAACCAGCCATCTCAGGAACCTCCACACCTTGCCGGTGAACCTTCCGGTGTAGATGAGAATCCCAAGACCGTAGGCGAGCATCCAACCCGGGGGGGTGTAAAATAGAAGGGATTGCGTGTCCCACGTTGAAGCTATGACGTTCGTGCTGAATAGCAGGTATGTCCAGGTTAGGCCCACGCCGACCAGGATACTGCCTATCCATTCCTTGCGGCGACTCGAATGTATCAGGGGAATG
>DASYXJ010000007.1:0-58657 GCA_035935095.1 Nitrososphaerales archaeon
CTATTCGGAATCGTTCTTCTCCTCTCGGTATTGCCCCTGCTGAGGCAATTGGGGGAGGAGCTTCCAACCAATGTGACCCCCGACGCAATCAGCAGGAAGCTGGAGCTGAACGGTGTGTATCACGACCTCGTCTTGAACAGGGAGGTCTACTACCAAGCAACCCGTTCCGAACTAGCGTTGTCCATCATGTATGGTGCTGGGCTAATCTCCGGCCTCCTCGGAATCGGGAGTGGTGTCTTGAAAGTGGTTGCTCTCGACGTAGGAATGAAGCTCCCGATGAAGGTCTCATCGACCACGAGCAACTTCATGATAGGGGTCACCGCGGCCGCCAGCACCGGAATATTCTACCTCGGCGGGTACATCAACCCCTTCATCGCCGCGCCGGTCGTGCTCGGTGTTGTTCTTGGTTCGATAATTGGGACGCGAGTCCTGGTAAGGTCGAAGAACGCCTCGATCCGAAAGGTGTTCATCCCGATAATCATCATCCTAGCGATTGAAATGCTGCTCCATGGGGTGTAGACGATGGCAAGAAAGGAGGTGGACTTCAACACCATAATCGGAATGGTTCTCAGGTATGGCGTCATCGCGTCGTTCACAGTCATCGGCGTTGGCTCCGTTCTTCTGTTCGCGGAAGGGCAGACAGGATACTACCTGCTCGGAAGTGCTGAACAGCTAATTGAGAGGCACAACCGCTTCCTCATAGGTCTGGTACCGCTCATCCAAGGAGTCTTCTCCGCCAAGCCCTATGCCGTCATCGACCTTGGGCTACTAATCCTCCTCGCGACTCCGATAGCGAGAGTCTTCATCTCGATATTCCTCTTCGTGAAGGAGAAAAGGTACATCTTCGTGATGATTACAATCACGGTCCTCGCCCTCCTCCTGTTCAGTATGTTCGTGTTGGGGCCGCTGATGAGCGGGTGATTCCATAGGGGCAGTCAGTGCCTTCCCCAGTAGACATCTGCACTGGCGCCGTGTTCGACCAACGGTCTCGGCGAGTGCTTGTGCGTTGTCCCACAGCGCTTCAGGTGTCTCGCATATTTCTTGTCGCTGATCAGCTTCCCACACTTCGGACATACGGGCATTATTCTGGGCGTAACGAAGGAACGGTATACGGCTTTCTTCATGCACTGGCTGGCGACGCCCCCTTATATCGCCAAACCGGCCCCGCGACGAGCAAACTGTTCAAAGATCTCAGCGAGCTGCGCCACCTAAGGAACTTTCATCGAGTCATCCTCCCCATCTCCTCAGCCTTCTTCATCTACACTTTCGGGTGGGGCGTCACCTCCCCCATCTTTTCCATTTATGTGAACAACGTTACGGGAAACGCCTTCCTAACGGGGCTGATCCTGTCCATCACTACGATGGCGGGGGTCTTCCTGAACATCCCGTTCGGCATGATCGAGGACAGGATGAACATGAAGAGGGTGCTCCAGGTCGTCCTCCTTGCATACTCCGTCCTGGCGCTCCTCTACCCGCAAGCGAATAGCGTCCTCTCCTTACTGGCGCTTAGCGTGGGAAGAGGCGTCGCTTCGTCCTTCCTCTGGCTGACCTCCTGGGCCTACATCTTCAGCTACACCGAGAAAGCCTCGAAGGGGAAGGAGACCGGCTTCTTCTCCGACATGAATGACCTCGCCTCCGCACTTTCGCCCGTTGTGGGCGGCCTCGTCTCGATCGTGTCCTTCTTCCTTCCCTTCTACATCTTGAGCGGGACGAGTTTTGCCGCTTTCGCCGTTGTCACAGTCTTCCTCAAGGAGAGCCCCGCACCTGTGAAGGCGTCCCTGAAGCTACAATTCGCGAAGCTATCGGGCTACATGCATGAGAGGAGGTTCCTGAAGACGGTCTTCCTGATCGTAGTCTTCTACGCGCTGATCAACGTTTACTACTCATTCCTCTCCGTCTTCCTCAACGACGAAGGCATATCCATTCCGCTGATCGGAGTAATCCTGACAGTTGCGCTCGTTCCGGCGGTCAGCCTGGAGGTCCCTATGGGGCACCTCGTGGACAAGCGCGGCATTCGAAGGACTCTCTCAGTCGCGATCGTTCTGACAACGATCTCGGCCGTGCTGATCCCGCTTTCAAGGAACTTCTACTACGCGTCTGTTGTCGTTACGGCTTTCACTGTCAGCTACACCATGATCTTCATTGCTCTCTACTCCAGGATGTCTGATATCATGCAGGAGGAAAAGGTCGCCATGACCGGTGCCATAGCCACTTTCAAAGACCTGGGCTATACTCTCGGTCCACTTCTCGCTGGGTACCTGATAGAGACACTAGGAATGGCGCGCATGTTTTATGTGGTCGGCGCTGGGTTCATTGTACTCCTGCCTGTTGCAGTAGTGTTGCGTGACTGACAGGAGTCACCAAGGTAAAGCTCATGATTTTTCGGGCCGTAGCCAACGACGAATCGGCAAAACGAAGAAATGCTTCAACGGTTCGTTTAGCCGATTCTTCTTACAATCTCAGCACAAGATGACCGTCAAACAGATTCGAGATTAGGGAGCGTGCGGCCGCCGGCATCCCGAGCTCAAGATGAGCACAAACATAGAACTTTCGTGGGGGCGAGACCCGTCGGGCCCGCAGAATAAGCTCGGAATGGGCTATACGGTGGTTAATCAAGGGAAAATCGGCCTCCTTCCCAGCGAATAGATTCGCCTGCGGTCCCTCTGCACCTCGACACGATACACTATGTTGAAAAAACATCTAAGCCAACGGACCCAATTACTTGTCGGTCAGTTCAGCTCAAGCCGGAACTTTGTCGAGTACGGAAGGGGGCTTCCCATCATCCTCTTTAATCCGGCCCGAAGGTTCATGCAATGTAAGTGCGTCGATAAGATGGAAACGAAGCGGGGTCAACGGCTAGTCCAATTCAAACCTGAGGTGAACCGAAGGTTAGCAGTCCTACCGTTTGTGAACTTGAATACCGACCCCCAAGACGAGTATTTCGCTGACGGCATGACCGACGAACTAATCACTGTCGTTTCCCAACTTCCTGGGCTGAAGGTCATAGCCCGAACATCGTCGATGCGATACAAGGGATCCAAGAAAAGAATCGCCACCATTGGCCGGGAGCTAATGGTCGGCTCGTTGATCGAGGGCACAGTGAGGAAATCTCGCGACAAAGTGCGTATTTCGTTGCAGCTTGTAGACGCCGAAACCGAGGAATATCTTTGGGCAAAGAGGTATGATCGAAGACTCGGCGATGTCTTCGAGATTCAAAGCGAAATATCCAATCAGATTGCGAGAGAACTCAAGCTCAAGATGGTTCACAGCCTCGCCAGAATTGCGCCGCGACAGACCAAAGACACAGAAGCACACACACTCTATCTTAGGGCGAGATACAGCTGGGGCATCAGGTCGGAGGCGGGGGTCAAGACCGCCATTCGTTACTTTGAGGAGGCCATAGCCAAAGACCCAGAATTTCCTCTGGCGCTCGTGGGTCTTGCCGACTGCCTCAGCATATCAGCCCTCTTTGGTTATGCCGCGCCGAAAAAGGTCTACCCCCGCGCGAAAGAGCTAGCAGCAAGGGCTCTGAGAACTGGGGCTGGTTCTGCTGAGGCTCACGCTTCGATGGCAGAGATCCTGATGCACTATTCGTATGACTGGGCCGGTGCAGCTCGTGAGCTGGAGCGAGCCCTGCAGATCAACCCAAACTACGCAACTGCTCACATGTGGAGGAGTACTTGCTTTGCAGTCCTTGGGCAGCTAGGCGCGGCGATCTTAGAGGCACGAAGGGCTGAAGAGCTTGATCCCTTTGCCGTCGTAACCATGAACGAGGTGGCAAAGAATTACTATTACGCACGAAAGTACGACGATGCCATCGCGCGCTTTACCCGATCGCTCGAAATCGAGCCGGAATCCGCCTATCTGCACAAAGGTCTCGCGGAAACCTACGTTCAGAGGTCAATGTTCAAAGAGGCTATCCTTGAGATAAATAAGGCACTAGCGCTCTCCGACAGGAGCGTATTCTATCTCGATTCGGCGGCGTGCGTCTATGCGCTCTCGAATGAGCATCGCAAAGCACGAGAAACTCTGGCTGAGCTCGACAGACTGACCGGCAGCCGCTTTGTCCCTTTCTACGGCAGGGCTGCCGCCCACTCTTCGCTCGGGGAGAACGGAAAAGCCATGCAACTACTCGAGACGGCCTACAACGAACGCGGCTGGCTCGCTTGGCTGAACGTCGACCCAATCTTTGACGATTTGAGGAGAGAGAAACCATTCCATTCATTGTTGCGGAGGCTGGGACTGGAATCAGAGCCAGTCCCGCCTGATCCCTCGGGCGCACCCAACATCGAGGTACAGCACCAGGAAACGTTCGAGTTCAAGTCCGAAAGGAGCAGAGTTATCTTCGAACGGCTCGCTTCAGACTTCCTGAAGGATTACATGACACTGAACTTCATGGAGGAAAAATCGGGATGGAGGACCAGTGGAGAAATATCACGCGAAACGGGCATACCACTCTCGAGCTTGTACAACAAGGGACCAGGCGCCGCGGCCCCCTTCAGGGAACTTTGGAAGAGAGGGTTGGTCGAGATGCGGGTTTCGCCCGGCGAAAGAGGAAGAGGAGGCGAAGTCACCAAGATCAGAATCGCATTTGGGAAGACACCAGTAAGAGAACACGTGAACCATCTCGCTCGAGTCGTAAAAAAGACTGAGGAGAGAGCGGGCTCTGGTGCCTGAAAAGGTCAATCCTTAGTTCCTTCTACTGCAGTTGAGGCCATTCGGACACGTGACTCGTCGCGGGAGCCCGGAATGGGCTCTCGCGGTCCAAAACATCCAATCTTGCCTCAATATCGCTCGTAAAAATCACCATCTAGTATTCCTGTTCTATATCTGCACACGCCTCGATACATCGACGTTCACACGAACTTGAAGGGAGTCAAACTCTCGGACGTGAAAGCGGCCCACGAAAAAGATCTGAAGGCACAAAATAAGTTTGGCGTGAAGTTCCTGAAGTATTGGGTCGACGAAAACGCGGGAGTGGTCTTCTGTCTCTCTGAGGCCCCCAACAAGGAGGCGCCGATGAAGGCCCACGCCGAAGCGCACGGCCTCCTCCCTGACGAGACCTACGAAGTAAAAGGGGGACGCTAAAGTGACCTTTCGGGTCTGCGTGAACAGGGCATTCAGCGCACGAGAGTGCAGGAGGTGAAGAATTCAATTGAATATGAATAAGACTAAGGCAATCATAGCATTCAGTTTCCTCTCCCTTCTCGCCCTTGGCTTGCTCTCGGCTGTGTCGCCAGTAGCGACCGCCGCGGGACCCTGCACAGAGACGACCTACGCTAACGGACAGCTATTTTGTATCTTCATTGCTAAGATCATAGCGAATCCCAGTCCTGGTTTGTTGGCCGCGGCAGAGCCCCTCTACATCGCATCATACGCTTTGCCAGACGGCTGTGGTACAGGCAACCCGACGAACTGTGGTACAGAGACCTTGCCATCGGGATACCAACCATTGTGCAATCCATGCTTCCACGGAGGAGCCCTCAACAACTTCCCGTACCATGACCACGTCATCAGTGGGGCTCCCGGCTTCGGTAACGACGGTACCGCTGGAGTCATGAAGGGTCCATGGGTCCTGATACTCGTCGCATACGATCCGACCTACAGCAACACTCTGACCTTCACTCCTTTCAAGAGCACATCGACCCTCGTTGCGGGTGAGTCCAGTGGAGATTTCATACAGCTCAACCCAGGCGCAACCAATCCCTACGAAATCAATACCGGGGTCGTAATAATCTTCGGCGTCCAGCCGTTGAGCAACTAGTCACAAGCGCAACCTATCTTCCGACCTGTCCCCCGTCGAACCTAAAGGCGGGGGAATCCACCTTTCTAGGTCAGTAACAGGTAGGCTTTCTTAGGGCGCACTGATTTTCAAAGCTGGCAAGGAGGAGTGTAGCTGATGGCAAGATTCGGTCCCAATATGAAATATTCGGAGTCCGGAGACGCCTAGGCTTCCCCCCGACTCAAGACCAGCGCCAAAATCGAACCCATATGGTGGCGATTCCCATCGGAATCGAATCCGCCCTGACATAACGACGACCTCAGCCGACCGTGGTCTTTTTATCGGCGGCCCAATAGTAGATAGCGAGCAATGGGACTTTGGGCCTCGAAGGCTCAAGTTCCACATGAATAATCGGGCGAGTCCCCCCCGGTCCACAACTTTCATCACTCACTCGAGTTTTCTGACATTTATCCTCTGGCGAGATGCGTGAACTTCGCTCCAAGTCCAATGATGAAGAGGGCCGCACCTGCAAGAACTACGACAGGTCCTGCTGGCAGCCCAAGATAGCCAGAAATGATTATGCCGGCTACAGCGCTTACCACTCCGAACAGCCCGCTCAGCAGCGAGAACCTGGAAAGACTCGAAGAAAGATTTCGGGCTGCTGCCGCTGGCACTATGACGACTGCTCCCACCAGCAGGGTCCCAACTTCCTTTATGCCGACGGCGACGACGGTTGAGACCAACAACAAGTACAGCAAGTTTATGCCATCCACGTTAATCCTGTTCGACACTGCGAGCTCCCGTGAGATCATAGTCAAAGCAAGCTTGCTGTAGATTGTGCGAAGTAGGAGGACAACGAGGACAGAGATGACTGAAGTTGCGATTACGTCGGAGGTGGTAACGGTGTTAATATCTCCGAACAGAGCCTCCAAGAGGTCGACCTGGGGCGTGATGAGAATCCCAAGGGCCAATGCCAAAACGAAGAGCACTCCGATGATGGACTCAACTGGGAGTACAGTGGACTTCTGAAGATACCAAGTAATCACCGCGGTGACTGCAAGGAAGGCGAAGGCGCCCAAGAACGGATTGAAGCCAAAGAGAATCCCTAGGGCGAGACCTGGAAGGGCCACGTGTGACAGAGCGTCCCCCACCAATGCCATACGCTTGGAAATCATGATTGACCCGAGGTAACCCGCGGCGAATCCCACGAAGCCCCCAACAAGCAACCCTAGGATCAACACGCCAACCAAAGTCCTACCTCCTAATCCGTTAGATGTTCTGATTCCTTCAGGGGGAGTTGCGCCCCGTAGATGATTTCCAGCAGCTTACTGTGGGAGAGCCCCTTGGACTTACCGAAGAAGAGAGGGCGCCCGTTAAGGGCGAGGACGTAGTCAGAATAATGCATAACCACATGCATGTTATGCGAAATCAGCAGAGTTGTGATGCCTAGTTCCCTCTTCAGGTGGTCGAGGTTGTGGTATATCGGCTCCTCAGCGCCGATGTCAACCCCGGACGTTGGTTCGTCGAAAAGTAGAACCGCTGGACGGTCGACGATCGCCCAGGCTATCAAGACCCTCTGAAGCTCCCCTCCGGAAAGCGAAGCCAGACTCTGCGCTAAAATACTCCTTTCGAGCCCGACATAACTCAGGCATTCTTCAAAATCGACCTTACGTTTCAGAGCAAGAAACTCTCCGACCGTGATAGGCAGGTCCGTGGCAACAAGGCTCTGCGGGACCAAGCCAATTCTTGCATCCCCCTCCCACCTCACGTTTCCGGTGTACGGGACAAGGCCCATAATCGCCCTGAACAGGGTGGTCTTCCCTCCTCCGTTAGGGCCGACGATGGCAAGAGTAGACCCCTTCTCAAGTTCGAAACTCACATCTTCAAGCACAATTTTCCCGTCGAGTTTCACTCCTAGTCCCGAAACAGACAAGACGGGGGGATGATTCGAAGCCGTGGTGTGTGGGACTCGCTCGGGTTTTGTTGACACGTTTCCTGTCACCATTCTCAGAACAATTGAACCCGGCGTGAATGGGAACTAATAAGTCTGCAAGTGATGTTATTAATTCGTAGGATTGGAAAAGGTGCCTCCGCGAAGCTCCACCTCGTCACCTCTTGGGGTTAGTAACAATTCTAGGTCATTTTATATGGTTCTTATTATGTGCCGGAGGACGTGCCAATCGTAAGTCTCTCGTTCCCCGAAGGCCTACTCAAAGAGATGGACGAGTTGCGGAGGAACTCTGGCTTCACAGGAAGGTCCGAGTTTGTGAGGGCAGCAGTCCGTCTCCTGCTTGAGGAGAACCGGGAGAGGACCAGACTCGCGGGCGAGGTCAATGGACTGCTCGTGGTGACTCACGACCAAGAGAGGGAAGAACCTGTAACAGAACTGAAGCACAGGTTCGAAGACATAATTCGCACCCATGTCCACAGCAAGACGACTTCTTCGGTGTGCGTAGAACTCTTTTTGGTGCATGGTCCGGCGAAAAAGGTTGTCGAGATGAACAATACATTTCAGGCCGAGGACAAGATGAAAAGCACGAAATTCATACCCATATAGACGATGACCTGTCGGTGAGCAAGACTTCATTCGCGCTATTGGTGGACCCCCTCTTCAGGAGTCGGAGACTTTGGTATTTGTGTGACGACTGCGACGGCCGCAAACAAAAGTGCACCGGCCAGGACGAAGGTTGTGTAGAAACCTAAGTAGACTGAGATGAAACCCGATATTAGTGACCCGGCCATCGCCGCGATTCCAACGACTGCAGAATAGACTCCGAGTGCGGCGCCAGGCCTCTTACCCTGGACGGTGTTGAACATCATAGTGTTGGAAGATGTGTAGTACAAGGCGAAGGCGATGCCGGATGCGAGAGGATAGAATACGATAGCGGGCCCGATGAAGAGAGGGCTGGCCACTAAGAGAGTCGACGCGCCAAGAGCTGCGTAGGACAATCCCCTAAGAAAAAGGCCCTGGATGGAGGTCGCGACCAAGGGCCTTGAGCCAATGAACTTCCCTGCTCCCTGGAAGGTAAGTGTCTGCACCACCATTCCTGCAAGAATCACGGCGAATACGCCCTGGCCCGAAATGCCGACGTTCTGCATTGACGGAACGAATGAGGTGTTGAAGAGGCCGCTTGAAAAGTAGAAGAGAATGGTGGAGACGTAGAAAAGAGGCACGTAGCTCGTAAGGCTCGACCTGAGACCTCTGAAAGCGCGTCTGAAGTCGGAGAGGCGTGGAACACTGATGAAGAAGACTGGGTTCGCGAGTAGTCGGCTGAAAAGGCTCGGCCTTCTGAGTGCCACGTTCTCTCTCTCGAAGACGACATGCGAATCCGGGATAAGGGAAACAGCAAGACCAGCCGAGACTAGCCCGAAGACCCCGAGGGGTATGAAGAGAAGCGTCAAATGCGTCGGAAGAAGGTCCGACCAGAAAGTGCTGATGACGAGTCCGACAACATTCCCCACGCTTGACACCATTGAAAGCTTCGCGAAGGTCGGCGCCCATCGGCTCTTGTTCTCAGTCTCCATGATCAGGAGGTTGAGGGGGCTGGCAGAAGCGACGGACACGAATGAAAAGGCGGAATACCTTGCGATGGTTCCCCCGGTGCTTGCATCGAAGTAGAAAGAGATGAGGACCAGGCCCATGAGCGCGTAGCTTAGAGTAATCATCCATCGTCGCGAATGAAACCTGTCTATGGCAACCCCCCAAAACAGGGCAGCTGGGATGCTGACCCCATTGAAGATCGCAGCAGCTAGGCTTCCGTATATCGTGCCCAAGTTTATGCCGTTGATGTCGAGCAGGTAGAGCTGGACCAGCGTCCCCAACGGGCCTGAGGCCAGCGCGATGGGGAATGTCGAATAGATCCAATTGACTCTTGTGCTTTTCTCGTCTCCCATGAATCCACACCGTCCTCAGAGAGGGTTCATCTACGTTGCAGTAGCACGGGCAAGACAAAGCTGAATTAATTCAGGCTTTGGGCTTCGCTGTTGGCACTTCTCCGCAAGAGACTGGGCGTCGCTTTCCCCGACACAGTGTTGGAGGAGAGGTCGTCCCTCAGGGACAAAACTGTCAAACTTGGAATTATTGCGAGAGCTTGCGCCATCTACGGAGTTAACGTCATCGAGGTGTTTCGGGACTCGAAGGGACGTGGTGAGCTCATGCTCATCAAGAAGGTGCTTGAATTCTTGGAGACGCCACAATACCTGAGGAGGAGGCTGTTCCCCCTTGAAGAGGCCCTGAAGTACGCCGGCGTCTTGCCGCCCCTCAGAATACCATCCCACAAGCCAATGGTGCCGGTGCAAGGGCTCAAGTTGGGCGAGACAAGGGAAGGAGTGACAAACGCAGACGGAACAGTGGACATTGGTCTGGGAGAGCGAGCGCGTCTGTCAGGAAGTGCGAAACCCAATGTGCGGCTGACAGTCCAGGTGAAATCAAAGGACCCCTTGACAGTCATCCCAATCACCCGTGAAAATGTACCAGGTTACTGGGGCTACGTTGTTGAATCTAAGTCGGTCGAAGAAGTATTCTTCGACGGTCGCTTCGGGCTCAAGCTAGCCACTTCGAGACTTGGAGACCCGCTTTCTGAAAAGCTGTCGGAGGTTCGCGCATCGTTGGCCAAGACGACGGGTGTTAAACTTATTTTCGGATCCCCATCGAGGGGGCTTTTCGATATCGTCGGGCCTGATCTGGCCAAGATATCTGATTTCGTCCTGAACCTTTTCGTAGACCAACACGTCGAGACTGTGAGGACCGAAGAGGCAATTTTCGCGGGCCTGGGTCTCTTGAACACTCTCATGTCCGAGAAAGCTTAAGTGCAAACCGCAAAACGGGCCTCCGGAAAGGTTTAGCGTGAATTGGGTCACCGAAAGTATTCAGCTCCCCGCAGAGGCAGTCTTGCATACAGGCCTAGGGGACGAGCTAAGAGCCTCATTCCAAGGATAAGGACATGGCCCAAGGTAGAGGCTGACAAGCCGACTCTCCTGGGGTTCCCTGGTTACAAGGCAGGGACTATGCACGTCATCACCGTCGACGACAGGGCGAAAACGCCAAACTTCGGCAAGCCGTTGTTCAACCTGTCAAGTGTTCTCTCGATGCCTGATTCTGAGATAGTGGGATTGAGGCTGTACAGACACGAGAACGGACAGGACCATGCAATCGCAGACGTGAAGGCAGCAGGCCAGACTTCGGTCGACAAGTTGCCGCTGGATAAGGCCAGCAGAGTGGTTGCACTGATTTCATCTGTTGCTAGGGACGTAGGGCTCTCCCAGAAGAAGCCGGTGGTCCTCGAGGTGGGGGTCTCTGGCGGGAACCTGAAGTCGCAGGCGGAGTTCGTCCTTGGTCTTATTGGAAGGAAAGTCAAGTTCACGGAAGTCTTCAAGCCTGGCATGTACGTGGACGTCCTAGGCATTACGAAAGGCAAAGGGTTCGAAGGCCCAATCACGAGGTTCGGGGTAAAACGGAAGCAGCACAAGTCGAGGAAGAGTGTAAGGGCGGTCGCGGTAATCGGCCCGTGGCATCCGGCTGCTGTGATGTACACGGTTGCGAGGGCCGGGCAGATGGGATTCCACCAGCGGACGGAGACAGGCAAGAGGATTCTGTTGATAGGGAACGCCAGTGCGAACCCGATCACCCCGGCCGGTGGCTTCGAGCACTTCGGCAACGTGGTAGGGGACTATGCCGTGGTCGGGGGCTCAGTCCCGGGCCCAGCGAGCAGGTTTGTGATGGTGAGGCTCAGGGTGAGAGGGGACTGGAAGACACAGGCTCCGCCTCAAGTGGTCGAAGTGAGCACGGTGGCCAGGAGGAGGTAGAGTTGAAGGCAGAGGTCGTTGGAATCAACGGGAAGACTTCGGGAGAGGTAGACGTGCCCGAGGTGTTTGCAACAGAATTGAGACCCGACCTGGTAAAGCGCGTATTCTGGCTGGTGGGTTCCCATGGGTTCCAGCCTCAAGGCAGGGACCCGATGGCTGGAGAGAGGACTTCTGCCGAGACCCACAGCCCCCCGACGGGGACAGGTAGGTCGAGGATTCCTCATGTGAAGGGGGAAAGGTATCCGAGAGGGGGGCTCGCAGGAGGGGTAGCGAGCGTCGTGAAGGGGAGGCTTCCGCACCCGCCGAGGTCGGAGAAGGTGATTCATCTGGGAGTGAATAGGAAGGAGAGGCGCATGGCGACGGACTCGGCCATCGCCTATACTGCCAACCTGGACGCTGTCAAGGCACGGGGGCACAGGGTCAAGAAGCTGGCGCTTCCCCTCGTCGTGGCCGACGAAATTGAGACCGTCGAGAAGACGGTTGAGCTGGTCTCCTTTCTCGAGAAGGTAGATCTCAAAGCTGAGCTGCAACGAGTCGGCGACGGCGCGAAGAGGAACACCGGCAAGCGCAGGCTGAGAGGACGTGTTTACAGGACAGGAATGGGTCCGTTGATAGTTGTCACGAACGACAGGGGAGTTGGGAGGGCCGCAGGAGGAATCCCAGGGGTCGAGGTGATGAGGGTGGAGAGCCTCAGCGTGCTGGACCTCGCGCCCGGAGGTGTCCCAGGAAGGTTGACGCTCTGGACTGAATCCGCGTTGAGCTCGCTGGATGGAAGAACAAAGGGGGTAGCATCATAGTTTGAGGCTCGAGGATGCTCAGAAGATATTGAAGCGTCCTTACGTGACTGAGAGGACGTTCGACCAAATCGAAAGGGAGAACAAGATTTGCTTCCTCGTCGAGGACAGAGTCTCCAAGACCCAGATAGCGAACGCCGTGCAGGCACTTTACGAAGTCGAGGTGATGGCCGTCAACACATCCAGGACCGTCGAAGGGAAGAAGGCCTTCGTCCGATTCTTGGAGGCAGGGAAGGCGGCTGAGCTTGCGACGAAACTGGGGCTGGTGTAAGAAATGGGAAAGAGGATACTTCAGCGTAGACGCGGGAAGGCAGGTATACAATTCAGGAGTCCGAACAAGGGGAAGATCGCGCCGGTCAGGTACCCTGTGCTCGGAGGTGAATCGGAAGGGACGGCCAGGGTGACGGCGATCCTCGATGAAAGAGGAAGGAGCGCCCCACTTGCTCAAGTAAGATTCGAGAACGACAGATACACCTACCTTCCAGCGGTGGCCGGAATGTCCGTCGGGCAGGAGTTCTCCATAGGACCGACGGGGCAACCGAGGGACGGGAATGTTCTTCCACTCGCACGAATCCCAGAGGGGACCAGAGTCTGCAACGTCGAGTTGAGGCCTGGGGACGGTGGGAAGTTTGTCCGAGCTTCGGGGACGTCGGCTGTCCTCTTCTCCAAGGCCAATGGCAGGGCAATCTTGAAGCTTCCATCTGGGAAGAACATACTTGTCAGTGACAGATGCAGGGCGACCATCGGCGAGATCGCAGGTGGAGGGAGGAGGGAGAAGCCCTTCCTCAGGGCGGGCGCAAGGCACCACGCGATGAGAGCGTCGGGACGAGTCTACCCGAGGATGAGAGGGATTGCGATGGCCGTGGTGTATCACCCGTTCGGGGGCGGAAGGCATCAGCACCCAGGGAAATCGACCAGCACCTCTAGGAACGCTCCTCCGGGAAGGAAGGTAGGGTTAATAGCGCCGAGGAAGACTGGAAGGAAGAGATTGTCCAGGTCTAGCGCGGAGGTCTCGACGTAGTTGCCGAAGGAGTTCAGATACAGGGGGAAGTCCATGGAGGAGCTGAACACGATGTCCACAGAAGCGCTCCTTGAACTCATGTCTTCCAGGGCGAGACGGTCCTTGAACAGAGGGGTTTCAGACGAGAAGAGGAAGCTCCTAGAGGACGCCAGGAAGATCAAAGAAGGAAAGTCAGAAGGGCAGATCAAGACCCATGCAAGAGATATGATCGTGCTCCCGACGATGGTGGGGCTGACCATTGCAGTACACAACGGCAGAGAGTTCGTTCCCCTTGAGGTGAAGCCTGAGATGGTTGGAAGATACCTAGGCGAATACGTGATCACGAACAAGAAGGTCGTGCACGGGACACCGGGAATCGGGGCCAGCCGGTCGAGCCTTTACGTCCCGCTGAAGTAATTTGTTCGACCCGGGGTCATTCCTTAGGGTCGCGGTATTCGGTGTAATCTACGCCGGCATCGAGTACAGATACGTCAACAGGTACGAGCGCGAATGGCCGAAGACGGCCGAGGGCTTAACTGAGGAGCCAGTCTTCTGGGTGATAACCCCCTATCACCTGTACTTCCTGCTGCCGCTCTTCGTAACCGCGTCATTCACGCTCCCCATAACGGCATGGGCCGGGAATACCTTCTTCCTGGCGGTCATGGAGGACGTCGTGTACTTCGTGTGGAGGGGGAAGTCGGTGACTGCGGAGGATTGGACTACGAGCTTGTTCGGGAGTTTCAAGGTCGGGAGATTCGTGATCCCGTTGTGGTGGCCCCTGGACATTTTGGTGGCGGCGGTCCTGTTCTGGGTTCCGTTGTAGATATCGGCTCTGTCAACTTGATTGACCACGCCGGGTATTTTTCGCTTGGGGGTCGACCAATCACTTTCAATCTCCTCCCTTCCTCAATCGTCTACAGCTGGTCTTCGGTTTATTTGCCCAGGAGAAGGACCCGTATCCGAGGGGGTACGCTCTCTCCTCCGAAGAGCGATTCCGCCCATGCCCATAGTGGTGGTGGACATCAAAAAGATACCATGTCTGGTGAGGTTCGCCCAGGAGCGCAGGGCACAGATGAAGCAGTGAAGGGGAATCCGACGACTCGGGTAATCCTCCGAGCAGAAGCCTTGAAGTCAACTTGATGGGGCATGCCCAGTCAAGTTAACAGAACCTAGCTACCCGACCATCGTCTCAGACTGGTCCCGCACAAAGTTCAGGAGATAGAACGGACTCCCCACCCCTCTGCCAGTGACACCGCTAGCCTTCCAGCCGGTGAACGATTGGGCCCCCGGCCATGCTCCTGTTGTCGAACCCCCGCTCCTGTTCGCGTAGGTGACACCGAACTCTATTTGGTCGAAGAACTTCTTCATCTCATTCTTGTCCTCAGTGAAGATCCCCGCCGTCAAGCCGTACTCGGTGGCATTGGCCTTGGCAAGCGCCTCGTCGATGGTGGAGAACTCGTTTACTACGACGAACGGGATGAAGAGTTCCTCCCTTACCAGGCGGTGATTCTCTGGGAGGTCGGTCACAACGGTTGGCGAGACGTAATAGCCCTTCTGCGAGGAACCTTCCCTTAGGATGGTTCCTCCGGCAATCAGCCCCGCCCCCGATTGTTTCGCATCGATCACAGACGATTGGAATTTCTCAACCGCCTTTTCGTTGATAATGGGGCCCATGAATGTTTGTTTGTCCCTTGGGTCTCCGACGTTAAGTTTGGCGACTCTCTCCTTGAGGGCAGACAGAAATTTGTTCTTGACCTCTTTCTGAACGTATACCCTTGAAGTGGCGCTGCACTTCTGGCCTCCGTACCCGAAGGCCGCGCGGACCGTCCCTTCTACGGCTTTGGAGATGTCTGCCTTTGAAGTGACTATGGTGGGATTCTTGCTCCCCATCTCCAAGAGAATGGGCTTTGGATACGGCTGCTCGGTGTGGAACCGCCTGAAGAGACGCATTCCCACATCCCTGGAGCCGGTGAACGCGATTCCGCCAACGTCGGGATTCGATACGAACTCGTCCTCGAAGTTCCCCCCTGGACCAGTAACGAAGTTCACGGCGCCAGCAGGCACGCCCGCGTCCCTGTAGAGATGATACAGCATGAGACCGGTAAGTGGCGCCTCGCTGGTCGGTTTTAGAATCACAGAATTGCCAGTAATGAGAGCCCCCATCGCCATTCCGTTGGCAAGCATGAACGGGAAGTTGAACGGGGAGATGACGGGCCAGACCCCGTAGGGTTTGCAGCGGTCAACATTGCGTTCCCCCGGGCCGCCGGGGTCCATTTTGATTGTGTATCCACTTTCCTTTCGCATAACCGAGATGTAGTACTTGACCGCATCGATGGCCTCCCAGCATTCTGCGAGGGCCTCGAGCCTGTTCTTACCGACCTCGTAGGTTATTGCGACCGCAATCTCGAATTTCCTTTCGTCGATCAGCCTCGTGTACTTATCTAGAATTCTAACTCTCTCTTGCCAAGGCTTGGACTTCCAGACGTCGAATCCTTCCTTTGCCGCATGGACCGCCTCCTTCGCGTGTTCCCTTGTGCCTATCTGGAACTTACCGACTACGATTGAGGTGTCGATGGGACTCCTGTGTTCGAACTCTCCGGCGTCCGACCTTGCCTCCCTATCTCCTATGAACATGGGATGGCTCTGCCCGAGCTTGGGGCCGACCCTATTCAGAGCAGCGTCAAACTTCGGGTTAATGCTTTCATCCGCGAAGAGTGTGGTGTAGGTGATCTTTGGAACGCTCTTCTTAATTGCGGGTCGCGCCGGCTTCCTCTTTCCTGACATCCGGGGACGGCCAACGGAACGTGCGCTAAATGCTTGTCGTCTATGAAGGATGTACGAGGCGTTGATGGGAAAGGGTGAGCCCCGTGGCCGATGAATATTCCTTCGCGACATGCGCCTTCACATCTGTGAAAGGAATTGGCTCTCCCTTGATCTTCTGCATCGAGGTCATTGTGGCGGGGTCCAGGCCACATGGCTTGATCAGTTCGAAGTATTCCATCTCAGTGTTGACATTGAGGGCGAACCCGTGATAGGTGACCCAGTCGGTCACAGCCACACCTATCGAAGCGAGCTTCTTTCCTCCGACCCACACTCCCGGATGTCCCTCGACCCGCTCGGCGTGGATTCCGAAAGTATGCACTGCCCTCAACAGGGCCTCCTCGATGTTCCTGACATGTCGGCGCACGTCATGGTCGGCGAGCAGGATGATCGGGTATCCCACTAATTGACCGGGGCCGTGATAGGTAGCATCTCCTCCTCTTTCGACCTGGAAGACAGGGATGTTCTGCGGCTTGAAGTTCGCCGGGGTCGTCTTTCGCCCCAAGGTTATCACGCGGTCGTGCTCCACAAGGATTAGGCTGTCTGGGATCTCGCTTTTGGCACGCCGGGCAGCGAGCTCCTTCTGAAGTCCGAGCGCCTCGCCGTATTCCATCCTACCCAGGTCGAGGAGATAGCCGTTCATGTTTTGAGCTGGTGAATCGGCCTGCCTGCGGCTAGTTCGGACGCTTCCATTATCGCCTCGGGGAGGGTCGGGTGTGGATGAACCGTGAGTGCTATGTCGTCCACCGTTGCTCCCATCTCAATCGCAAGCGCCGCCTCGCTGATTAGGTTCGATGCTTCCGGACCCACAATTTGGACACCGAGGACGAGGCCGTCCTCCTCGTTCGAAACTATTTTCACGAATCCCTCGGGCTCACCTGTCGAGAGGGCCCTCCCCAGAGCCGCAAATTGGAACCTGCTCCTCTTGACCTTGAAGCCTGCCTCGGCGGCCTTGGCCTCTGTAAGCCCTGCGCTGGCTACCTCAGGATCGCAGAAGACTGCGTCGGGGACAACCTTCCAGTCAGCGGCAGATGGCATACCGGCAATGCATTCTGCAGCCACTATGGCTTCCTTGGAGGCCTTGTGCGCGAGGAGAGGTGGTCCTCTAACATCGCCGATTGCGTAGACGCCCGGGACGTTGGTCTGCATCGTGTTATCGGTCGTGATGTATCCTCTGGCGTCGGTGCGGACATCTATCTTCGCAAGGTTCATCCTTTCAGTCCTTGGCTTGCGGCCTACGCTGACGAGGACCTTGTCGACCTCGACCGTCAGGTTTCCGTCGGGTGTTTCGATTTCCACCTTGGCTTCCGACCTGGTCTTTGTTATTTGCAGTACCTTGGATTTCAAATAGACCTTGCCCCCCCGGCCTTCGAGCTTCCGGTGGACTACGCGGACAACGTCGGGGTCGGTCCCTGGCAGCAATTGGTCCATGATTTCCACCACGATAACATTGCTTCCTAGCTTCTGGTACATCGACGCGAATTCGAGTCCGATGGCCCCTCCGCCGACGATGAGCAGCCTTCTCGGGGCGACTTTGAGCTCGAGGCCTTCCTTGGAACCGATTATCAGGTCGCCGTCAAACTCCAGTCCTGGGAGACTCGAAGTTCTCGTTCCAGTGGCTATGACGAGGTTCTTGCAAGACACTTCCTCCCTCCCGGTGGCAGTGGTGATTACGATTTTGTCCTTGGTGATGACCTCTGCCTCACCCATGAGGACGTTCGCATGGTACCCTTTGAGGAGTAGTTCAATCCCGCCGACGAGCCTTGAGACCACCTCCGATTTCCACTTCTGCATCTGGACGAAGTCGACAGAGATTCCCGAAGCCCTCAGGCCGTATTTTTCTGCCTCCTTCACTTTGTCGACAAGCTTCGCGACGGTGATGAGGGACTTGGAAGGAATGCAACCATAATTGACGCACTCGCCCCCCAGCCTGTCTGCTTCTATCACGACAGTCTTGAGGCCAAGCTGTGCCGCACGAATGGCGCAGACGTAGCCTCCGGGACCTCCGCCGATTACAGCGACATCCACATCAATCAAGACGAATTCCTTTGGGTTCGCATCGTCTTATCGGCTTAAACATTGCTCAAGCGGGGAGAGGCTACAATACTTCCGAGAGCAGTCTCTTGGTGTCCTGAATCGTTTCTATCACGCGGCTGGTGAATCTGGCGGCGTACGCACCGTCAACGACCCTGTGGTCGAAGGTCAGCGAAAGATAGGTGACTTCCCTTATCTCGACCTTTCCGTCGCGGACCACTGGGCGCTTGGTGATCTTGTGCAGGCCCATGATTGCAACTTCGGGCAGGTTTATGATCGGGGTGGCAAAGATGCCGCCGATTGCGCCAACGTTGGTGATTGTGAAGGTCGAGCCGTGGACCTCGTCCAGGGTCAGCTGTCCAAGCCTGGCTTTGTCTGCAAGCCTTTCGATCTCACCCGCCAGCTCGAAAATGTCTTTGGTATCCACCGATTTGACCACAGGCACGACGAGGCCCTGTTCAGTGTCTGTGGCAATCCCGATGTTGTAGTATCTCTTCAGGACGATGTTGCCGTTCGGCTCGTCCAAGGAGGAATTGACGTATGGGAACTCCTTGAGCGCGGGGACGAGGGCCTTGATGATGAATGGGAGGAAGGTCAGGCGGACCCCACGCTTTTCGGCGCTCCCTTTGAACGCCTCTCGCAACTGGACCAGCTCCGTCATGTCGGCTTCGTCGACGTGTGTCACCTGAGCCGTTGTTTGGAGAGACTTCAGCATTCTCTCGGAAATCGTCTTCCTGATGCCCCTGAGGGGAACCAGTTCTTCCTTCGGCCCGGCCTGGATGTGGGCAGACGGTGCTTGCTGAACAGAAACGGTCGCTGGGCTTGACCTGGAGCCTCCGGCGGACTTCCTGATGTCGTCGTCGGTCACCCGCCCCTGGGGGCCTGAGCCCCGCACTGTGCCTATGTCTACGCCCATTTCTCTTGCCAGCCTTCGCGTTGCCGGGGTGGCGAGCGACCCTGGAGGGGGAACAGCCGAGTGTGCCTGAGTCACTGGTGCCGCTTGGACAGGCTTCGAGGTAGCAGGAGCTGAGCCAGAGACTGAGGGTGCTGTGCCAGTACTCCCATCGTCGATGATTAAAATTGTCTGGCCCACCTTGGCGATGTCACCCTCCTTCACCAAGATCTTGGAGACCTTGCCGCTTCTAGGGGCTGGAATCTGAACGTTGACCTTGTCTGTCATGACTTCTACAATTGGTTGATCTTCCTTGATCTGATCCCCTTCCTTCGCCATCCACTTAAGAATCTCACCCTCGGCGATGCCTTCTCCGAGGTCTGGTAACTTGAAGTCGTACGCCATTGACTTTCTGAACTAGCGGGACGGACCGACTCTTTTAGCGTTTTCCCGGGAAGTTAGTAGCTCACCAAGTCGGACGCCGCCTTCATGATTCTGTCCTTGTTAGGGACGTAGTAGTCCTCGAGCTTTGCCAGCGGGATAACAGTGTCGAAGCCCGTCACACGCTTGATTGGCGCCTTCAGGTAGTCCAGCGCCCTGTCGGCAACTGTTGCGGCCACTTCCGCCCCTACTCCGAGGGTCCTCGGTGCCTCGTGCACTATTACCAGCCTGCCGGTCTTCTGGACGGACGCCAGGACTGTGGGGAAGTCAAGAGGAGAAATCGTCCGGAGGTCAATCACCTCTGCGGAGATTGAACATCCTTCTTGCAGGGAGATTGCGGCCTGACTCGTTGGGACCATCATCGCTCCATAGGATAGCAACGTGACGTCCGTCCCATCCCTGACAATCTTTGCTTTGCCGATTGGTACCCTGTAGTCAACTTCTGGAACGTCCATCTTCGGAGAGTCGTAGAGCTTCTTTGGCTCCATGAAAATTACTGGATCTGGTTCAAGGAGCGCCGAGGACAGAAGCCCCTTGGCGTCGAAGGGATTGGACGGTATGACCACCTTTAGCCCGGGCGTGTGCGAATAGTAGGCCTCGGGAGAATCCGAGTGGTGCTCCGGGCCCCGGATTCCAGCTCCATAGGGGAAGCGGATGACCCCTCTGCAAGTATACCTCCCCCTGGTCCTGTTTCTCATCCTGGCGACGTGGCTGAAGATCTGGTCGAAAGCAGGGACGGAGAACCATTCGAACTGGAACTCGGCTACAGGGACCATGCCTCCTGCAGAGAGGCCTACGAACATACCTGCAATCCCGAGCTCTGCAAGTGGAGTGTCAAAGACCCGGTCCGGCCCGAATTCGTCCTGCAGACCGCGGGTGACCTGGAAGACGCCCCCGTTCTTTCCGACGTCCTCCCCGAAGATGACGACTTTCTTGTCCCGCTGGAGCCCTTCTCGGAGTGCCATATTCAACGCGTTCCTGATGTTGACCCCGGGTTTGCCGCCGGTCACCGTGGGTTCGGATTGTTCGCTCCTTGGGGGGAGGCTCCCTCCGAAGGCTTCTGCACGCTGTTCAAGTAAGGCTTGGGTGGGCGAGGAGTACATGTAGTCGAACATAACAGTCGGTTCGGGAGTGAGCATGGACCGATAGGCCGCCACGGCCTCATCCATTCTCTTTTGTGCGGAAGCAGTTATGGCATCCCTGGACTTGTCGTCGAGCAGCCCACGCGACCTCAGGTATTTTTCGAGCCTGGATATCGGGTTACGCTTCTCCCATTCGACCACTTCGTCGGGCGCCTTGAGCTTGTTGGATACGAGCTCCGCCGTCGTGTGAGGACCCATCCTGTAGGTCGAGAATTCGATGAGGGTTGGGCCTCCTCCCCTCCGGGCCTTCTCCGCCGCGTATTTCGTCGCCTCAAATGATGCTATCACGTCGTTGCCGTCTACGAGGATCCCTTCGAAACCGTAGGCGACCGCCTTCTGGGCGATTGTCTTCGCGGCGGTCTGTTTGTCTCTCTTCACGGACAGGGCCCACTGATTGTTCTCGACGCCGAAGACGACTGGAAGGTCGTAGACCCCGGCGATGTTCAGACCTTCGTGGAAGTCGGCTTTGGAAGTGCCACCGTCTCCGGTTACGGCGAAGGTCACCGACTTTTCTCCCTGCAGGCGCCTTGCCATTGCGAGGCCCACAGCATGGGGGAGCTGTGTCGCAACTGGAACAGCGAGCGGGAACATGTTGAGACCCTCGGGTATCTGCAATCCTCTCTCATCTCCACCCCAGTATTGCAGGAGCTTGGAGGCTGGCATGCCGAAGGCGAGCATCCCGGCGGAGTCTCGGTACATTGGCACGTACCAATCCCCTGTTTCCAGGGCGCCGACGGACCCGACTTGGCAGCCCTCCTGCCCCTTGCCTGGTGCGTAGGTGCCTATCTCCCTCAGCGTCGAGAGGTTGCTTGCCTTATCGTCGAACATTCTGCCGAATGTCAGCTGCTCGTAGAACTTTCTTAGGGTCTCTGGAGTTAGGTTCGGGTCTTTCCCTCTGATCGTGCCTTCGGGAGTGAGCCTCTGATAGAGCATCTCGTCAGCGCTTGTGAATTTGAAGTCGGCTTCGCTGAAGATCCTGGGGACTGCGTCAGCCCCGGAACTCTTCAGAGAGTCAGCTGCAGTCAAACGTCTGTTTTGGCCCCCGAGGTCATATAAGATTGGCGCCGTCGGGCGTCGTTTTCAATCGCTGTCCTGATGAAATACTCCCCGGCTTTGTAGCTGCTCCGAACCAGGGGGCCGGAAGCGACGTACCTGAAGCCCACGCCTTCTCCCATGACTCTGTATCTTTCGAACTGGTCAGGGTGTACGTAATCTACGACCTTCAGGTGTCTCGAGGATGGGCGCAGATACTGGCCGACGGTGAGGAAGTCGACATCAGCCTGCCTCAAGTGGACCATAACCTGCTTGACCTCCTCCTCTGATTCACCGAGGCCTACCATGATTGAGGACTTCGTGTAGATGTGAGGGGTCAGCTTCTTGACGTTCTTTAGCACGGACAGGGACTGCCAGTAATGGGCCCTTGGGTCCCTAACGGAAGGGGTCAAGGACATCGTGGTCTCGATGTTGTGGGCTATGACATCAGGCCTTGCGTCGACCACCAGCTTCAGCTGGTCCAACTCCCCCTGGAAGTCTGGGATGAGGACCTCCACCAACAGACCAGGATTCTTCTCCTTGACCAGGCTGATAGTCCTTGCAAAGTGCGAAGCTCCTCCGTCAGTAAGGTCGTCCCTGTCAACGGAAGTCAGGACAACGTAGGTCAATCCCATCTGGGAGAGAGCGAAGGCGACGTTTTCGGGCTCAAGTTGGTCCAAGGCACCCTGGGGCTTTCCTGGCGTAACCATGCAAAAGCGACAGGCGCGGGAGCATGTGTCCCCCATCAGCATCAGGGTGGCAGTCCCGCTTCCCCAGCATTCGTGGACGTTGGGGCAGTGAGCCTCCTCGCAGACCGTGTGAAGGTTCAAGTTTCGAAAGAGGTCTTTGAGTTCCTGGTAGCTCTGACCCTTCGGGGGGCCCACGGTCAGCCACTCTGGCTTCTGTTCGGCAGGCAAGTTCAGCTGCCGACTACTACTTTCAGCCTGTCAAAATCCTTTACGGAGAGACTGCCGTCGCAGGCAGAACATCCCTCCACCTGGAAACCAAGTTCAAGGTCGCCATGCAGGGTACACATCATGTGGTTGAAGCGGATGTAGTCGAGGACTTCGGTCATGGATTTGAGTGCCTCCCTTTGGTCTGGGGCATGAGACGACAGTTCTTGGGCGATCTTGTCGGCTGCCTTCGCCACCGTGCTGTCGCCTTCGAGGTTGACCATCATCCCCCTTGTCCGCCTTGCGTAGTTGCTCACTGAGGCTTGCGTGACTCCGAGCCGTTTTGCTACCTGCTGCTGGGTCATGTGGTACTTCTCTTGGAGCCTCCTGGCTACCATTGCCCGCAGAGCGGGTAGGGCGGATTTCGCGACTATCTCATAGGGGCTAATCATCAATATATTACGTATGTTATACTCGCTTATTTAAGGCTAGTAGCCCTGGGAAACAGTTTCACCCGGTCCGCGTTTTTCCACTCAGGCGACCGCAAACTTATTGGAGGAGAATGGGGGTCTCGGCTTACTTCTTGGTTTTCATCTTTTTCTTGCGCCTGGGTGGGTATTATTGACTGAACAGAACGTCTTCCAGCTCCTTTCCCAGCCTCTCGTTGAGGCACTGAAAGCACGGGGTTTCGATTCTCCGACCGACCCTCAGGCGAGGTTACTCCCGATAGTCAGAGAGGGCAAGAACGCCCTTCTGATGGCGCCGACAGGGACGGGGAAGACAGAGGCCGCACTTCTCCCAATCCTAGACGCCATGGTAAGGGATGGGCAGCCAAGAGAGAAGGGGACCAAGCTTCTGTACATCACCCCGCTCCGGGCCTTGAACAGGGACATGCTGGACAGGATGCAGTGGTGGTGCAAGCGATTCGACATACGGCTCGGAGTCAGGCACGGGGACAGCTCCCAGGCGGAGAGGACCAACTTGAGCTTCGCGCCCCCGGACATTTTGATTACGACACCCGAGACGCTTCAAATTCTCCTGGTCGGCAGGAGGATTAGACAGAACCTTACAAAATTGCGTTGGGTCGTAGTGGACGAAGTGCACGAACTTTCTGAGGACAAAAGGGGAAGCCAGCTCAGCGTCGGTCTGGAGAGGCTTAGGGATGTGGCAGAGAAGGAGTTTCAGATAGTGGGCCTTTCTGCGACGGTGGGGTCGCCAGAGAGGGTTGCCCAATTCCTGGTCGGGCAGGGGCGCAGCTGCGAGGTGGTCAGAGTGCCTGTGGAGAAGAGCCTTTCCCTGAAGGTCGTGGCACCAAGAGCGACAGGAGATGACAGGATACTTGCTGATGCGATCTACTCTTACCCTGAGGTCGCGGCCAGGCTCAGGACGATCAGGGAGGTCGTCGAGAAGTACAGGTCGGTGCTGATATTCACGAACACGAGGACCGAAGCTGAGGCTCTGTCAAGCAGGTTCAGAGTCTGGGACCCGAACTTCCCGATAGGGATTCACCATAGCTCCCTGTCCAAGGCGACAAGGGAGGCGGTGGAAAGGAACCTGAAGGACGGGAAGCTTCACGGGGTGATATGCACCAGCAGCCTCGAGCTAGGGATAGACATTGGTTTTCTGGATTATGTGATACAGTACAATTCGCCCAGGCAGGTGACCCGTCTTATCCAGAGGGTCGGGCGGAGCGGCCACAGAGTAGGCGAAGTATCGAACGGGATGGTGATAACGCAGGATTCAGACGACACCCTCGAAGCAGCGGTCCTGTGCAGGAAGTCGGTGATGGGAGAGCTGGAGCCCCTCGAACCCGTCTTGGCCCCGCACGATGTCGCGATCCATCAGGTAGCCGGATTACTCATCGAGCAGAGCAGCTGGAACTTCGATGACATTTTGGCACTGTTGAAAAGGAGCTATTCCTTCGCCCAGATGGACGGTCCAAAGTTAAGGGAAATCCTGACATACATGAGGGAAAGGTATCCGCGCCTCGCCTACTACGGCGAATCGGACGGGAAGGTCTTCAGGGCAAGGGACGTCAAGCCTCTCTTCTCGTACTATTTCGACAACCTGTCGATGATTCCGGACGAGAAGCAGTACCTTGTCATCGAAGGGGACAACTTCGTCGGGACACTCGACGAGGCCTTCGTCTCTGAGTACGGAGAAGTCGGGGTGAAATTCGTGGAAGCCGGGCGCTGCTGGAAGATCGAACAAATCTACGGAAACAAAGTGTACGTGAAGGCTGAAGAGGACCCGACGGGGTCCGTCCCAAACTGGGTCGGGGATGAGATACCGGTCCCGCGGGAAGTGGCGGCGGAGGTTGGGGCGGTGCGGAGGAAGTACGCCGAGGAGCTTGAGAAGGGGACCGACGATAGCTACCTCGATGAACTCTGCAGGACCTATCCTGTTCCAAGGGAGGCGTTGGTGGAGTCCCTGAAGGAGGTGGCGGAGCAGCATGCAGCAAGACTCCCCATCCCGTCAGAGAGGCTGGTTACCATCGAAAGGTGGGACAGGTATCTTGTAATCCAGGCAGCCCTCGGGCACCGAGTGAACAGGCTCCTGGCGAGGGTGCTTGGTCATTTGATTTCTGAACGCATCGGCCAGTCTGTCGCCGTCCATCAGGACCCGTACCGGATAGTCATCGAGGCTGACGTATCCCCCGCGATAGTGATGGAGGTGATCGGAGAATTGCCAAAGCTCGACCTCAGGGACGCCACTGTGAAGGCGGTCGAGAGGAGCGGGATATTCAAGCGGCGCCTGATCCATGCAGGAAAGAAATGCGGGGCCATCGCCAAGGACGCGGACTACGCGAGTGTATCAATCTCGGGGATAATCGAGGCTCTTAGGGACACGCCCGTGTTCAAAGAGGCGATGAGCATGATCTTCCACGACGACTTCGACCTGCCAGGGGCCGCCGATGTTGTGGAGAAGATTGCAACTGGGGCAATCGAAGTCAAACTCATAGAGTACGATGGGCTGACCCCCATCGCAAGGATAGGAGTGGAGGAGATCAGCAGAAGGGGGGAGATTGTCTCGCCTGAAAGGCTGAGGGCACTCCTGAAGCAGTCCACCAGGGCGCGGGTCAACGAGACGTTCCTGGTCGATGTCTGTACGAACTGCTGGAACTTCCTCGAACTGCGGAAGGTGGCGGACTTGGATGGGCTCGAGAAGTGCCCCATCTGCGGGAAGGTCGCCCTCGGGCTTTCGACAGACTCCTACGAGAACGTCTTCTCTCTGGCAATGAAGGCTAGGAGCAGGACAGATATCCGGGGGAGCAAGCTCAAGCTTGTTGAGGCCCTGAGAAAGTCGGCCGAGCTCAGGAAGGAGTACGGACACCCCATAGACATGCTCCTTGCGGGGAGAGGGATCAGACTTGTTGACGCGACGGCCCTGGCCACGAAGATGCGGAAGGAGGGGCTCGACCTGGTTGAACTGATAATCGAAGGGGAGAGGGACGCGCTTCGCAGGCGCTACTTCTTCGCCGCTTCCTGAGCCCTAGAAAGAATCAAGGTCATCAGTGTCTTCTCGTCAACCTCAGCGTGCGTCCTCCAGCCGATGTGCAACATTGTTCTCTCGTCCTGTTCCAAATATCCTCTCTTGACGTACCTGTCGAGGGAGTAGTCGACGCGCCATCGCGGGAATTTCTCCCTAAGGAATTGCTCGACCTCCCGCCGAGCCACACGGCCCTGCTTGGAGTTGATGAAGGCGATCGTGGCGGCTAGGACCGCAAGGTCGTCGATCCTGATCCCTGAAGTCTCGGCCTCGCTCACGGTGGGAGGATCCTTGAACCGGAGCAAGAAACGCGAAGAGTCCTCAGACCCATCGGCGCCTTTCACTTCGAAGACTTCGAGGCCCATGGGGGACACATCCTCGGAGAGGACTTCGACTATCTTCCTGTAGTCCCGCCCCAGGTGCCGCCTCATCTCCCACCCCTTTACTCCGGGATTGCGCCCCCTCTGAAGGACGAGAACCTGGAAGGCTTTCCTTACCTTCCTCTCGAGCAAGGCCCGGTCGGCAGTGTCCGACTCCATCAGCTCTCACCCGTTATCGAAATGGCCACGGATTTTGGTGCGCCCTTCGCCTTTTCTGCCACGGCCATGGTCCAGATTTTTCCGCTGAGTGGCGCGGTCCTGAGGAGGGCCTTGCCTTCGCTGATCAAAAAGGCGAGCAGATACGCCCTTCTTACCTTGTCCTCGAAGCTCGCATCTCCGATGAATTGACGGTAATCCACCCATTCTCCGTTCGACTTTTGCAGGAGCTCATCGTGGAGCATGGTCAGGGTCCCTTCGAACTCCTCCGGGGTGAATATGCCGAGGCTGACGAGTTCGGTGTAGTCCACCGTGCCGGGCCTGGTCCCGTAGGTTCCGAACTGGTTTTTGAATCGGTCGGACATGGATGTCAGGTCTCGCCAGTAGACGAATGCTTTCTCGATGCCCTTGGGAGATATCTGGTCGATCTGGGCCACCGGATGCCAGCTTTTGATGAACGCTTCCGACAAGGCTTCCTTCGCCAGCAGCTTCACCTTGAGCTGTATGAGAAGTGGGTCGATGTAAAGTGATGAGGCCCTGTGCTTTAGCCATTCGTCCTGGAGCTTGACTATCTGGGCCAGCTCCAGCATCGCCTCAGAGTCGACAAGAAGTTCGTCCAGGAACTTCCACTCTGGCAGGCGCAGCTTGAGGAGGGAGATCTTCTCTTTGATGTCGACGTCGAAGGGGTTGGCGCTGCTGGACTCGACGTCTCTGCAGAGTTCGATGACCCTCAGGATCTCTTCCAATTTCTCCTTTTCCAATCTACTTGAGCTCCCTTACCTCGGATGAACCGTGGACTGACTGAACGGTGATTACGTGGGCGCTCCTGTCGAAGACGGTCAGGATGGAAGGAGTGATTACAAGATATTGGGACGCTTCCCTTTGCTTCATCTGAGAAAGTATCATCTTGAACATGGCCTCCCTGTTTTTCGGGTCCATGTGGATGTCGAACTCGTCCATGGCCCTCAGCGGAGACACTATCCTAGCCTGTAGCGAAAGTATGAAAGCCATGAGCGCGACCGAACGCTCTCCCCCGCTCTGTGTGAAGGGGTCGAGCGTCGAAGGGGCACCGCCTCGGAACCCAACGTAAAGGTCCAGGCCCGCGTCTTCGATGTTCGCTCCCTGCTCGAACTTGACGAACCCGCTGGCGTCCGCGGCTGAAAGGACAGCCTGGTACGGCGGGTCGATCGACTCCACCAGGTCCTCCATCGCCTTCTTCCAGACGACTTTTCGCGAGTCAAGCTCGACGAGCATGGACTTCTTGTTGTCCTGGAGTTGTGCCAGTTTGACCTTGAGTTCTTCGATATTTCCAGAGTAATCGTTGTAGATCTTCTCGGCGTCGTCGGGGACGTCCTGCATCTTCTGAATGTGGGCTGAGACCAACTTGAGTTCTTCTGAGACTTCGTACGGCTGTCGCACCGTCTCAATTCTTTGCCCTGCCTTCTCCAGGTCCGGTGCAAGCTTCTCCAGCTCGGATTTGTATTCTCTCGCGGTCCTCTCTAGCTCGCGGAGGTCTGACTCAGTGGTCCTTATTCTGTATGCCAGGACTTCGAACTTGACTTTGAAAGAGATGTGGCTGTCCATGGTTCGTCTGATCAGCTCCTCGGTCCTGCTTATCTCGGGCTGCAGGGACGAAACTTCTCTGTCTAGCTCGGACTTTCGCCTCAGGGCGTCTTCTTCCGCGGCAGCCCCCTTGCCTCCGATATAACTCGCAAGTTCCTTCAGTCGCCTGACGTTCCTGTCATTGCCCGACCCGAGGATCTCATCGATGGTGTTTGAAAGCCCGATGATGTCTTCCTTGATCGATTGGTATGCGGCCCGCGCAGAATCGTCCTTGGCTCGTTCGCTCTCGGCTCTGACGAGGGCGTAGTAGAGTTTCCTTAGCTCGACCTGCTTGTCGAGTAGAGTCTGGTGGGTCTGGTCTGCGTCCGCTGAGACCTCGACCTGCTGCGACTTCAGGTCATCGAGGGCCCTGGACTTCGATTGGATCTTCTCTTCGGCAGACTGCAGGGACTTCGTGAGCTTCGCCTCATTACTCCACAGGAGTTCCTTGGCAAGGAGATCCCTATGCTCCATCAGCTTCCTCTTTTCCTGATAACGGTCGTAAACCTGTTTCCAATATTCCAGGGCCTGGTTCGCGTTGTCAATCAGCTGAAGGAGAGAGCTCTCCTCGCCAACGAGTCCGCTCAGCTCCTGCTCGGCGAGCAAGATTCTCTGCCTGTACTGCGAGAACCCAACCGCCTCCTCGACCATTGTCAGCCTTTCTTGGGGTGTTACCGCCCCTAGTTCCTCTATCATTCCCTGGTGCATGATGATGAGCAGATTGTCCGGGTTTATCCCGAACTCCTGTAGAAGCCTGACAACCTCGCTCTTGTCAATCTCCTTGTAGTCTGCTTCAAACCAGTATGAGCCGTCCCGTCTAAGGTATCTGCTGAGCATGAAAGTATCCGCCTTTGAGTACGGAATGGGACGACGGCCATCCTTTGGCGAGTTGTCGAACACAAGCGAGACCCTGGCGATGTCTTTCCCCCGGCGTATGAGGTCGGAGAGCTTGCGGGAACGCTCGGTGTAGGCCTGTCCAAAAGCCACTGAGATCGCCAGTAGGACCGATGATTTTCCGGCCCCGTTGGGCCCGATGATTAGATTGAGGCCTTCCCGGAGAGGGATGCGAGCGTATTCGTAACTCATGAAATTCTCTAGGATAATCTCCTTGACTGTGGTTAGATGCGAGGGCCTCTCTTTGGAGACCTCTTCGGTACTCCTTGACAAGATTCTTGGCTGCGGAGACTCGGGGCGCATTTAGAGATTGCTCTCAGAAATGCCCCGAAACACTTTCGCCCTCCCCTCTCCTCCAAGCCCTTAAATCGGCGGAATAGGTTCGGCGAACGATTGACTTCGAGTTCATTCGAAGTGCTGGCCCCTGCTGTCAGAGGGTTCCTGGCTGAGACAGGAATCGAAGAACCGACCCCTCCACAAGTGCAGGCATGGCCGTTGATTGCCAGGGGGGAAGACGCCCTGGTGGTGGCACCGACCGGCTCGGGCAAGACAGAGGCGGCGCTCCTCCCTTTGCTCAGCAGGCTGGTGACCGAGGGACATGGAGAAGGAATCTCCTTGCTCTACATCACCCCGATGAGGGCCCTGAACAGAGACATGCTCAAACGTCTGCAAGTCTGGTGCGCGAGGCTGAGCCTGACGGTCGATATCAGGCATGGCGACACTCCCCAGGCGCAGAGAGCTAGACAGTCAGCGCATCCTCCTGATGTTCTGGTCACGACCCCGGAGACGTTACAGGCTGTGCTCCCGGGGAGGAGGATGAGGGAGAACATGTCCCATTTGAAGGCCGTCGTTGTGGACGAGCTGCATAACCTTGTGGAGAGCAAGAGGGGAGTTCAGCTCACATTGGGCCTTCAGAGGCTCAGGAAAGTGGCTCCACGCTTCCAGCTGGTTGCCCTATCCGCAACGGTCGGGACCCCGGAGGTCGCGGCGAAGTTCCTCTTCGGCGAAGGCAAGCGAACGATAGTGAAGGCGGACGCGCCGAAGGAGTTCACCTACGCTATCGAATACCCTGTCCCGGAGCCATCGAACCAGTCTGCGGCGAAGGCGACCTACGCTGCCCCCGACCTGGCAGCGCGCCTATCTAGGATGAACGAATTGATCGAGAGCCACACTTCCACACTGATCTTCGTGAACAGCAGGACTGTAGCCGAGATGCTCGGGGAGAAGCTGGCGAGGCTGAGGAATGATGTGGGGGTACACCACGGATCACTGCCCAGGGAGGAGCGGGAGAGGGTGGAGCAGGCGTTCAAGGACGGGGAACTGAAGGCGATGGTCTGCACGAGCACCCTAGAGCTGGGTATCGACATCGGGTCCGTGGACCTTGTGGTTCAGTACATGTCGCCAAGGCAGGTGACAAGTTTGGTTCAGAGAGTTGGGAGGAGCGGGCACAAACTGGGAAAGGTTTCGAAAGGGGTGCTGGTGACTGTTTCGGCCGACGACATTCTGGAGTCTTCGGCCAGCATTGTCTCTGCGTCGGCCGGGAGGATTGAGCCCACAAGGCCCTACTTCAATTCGCTCGATGTCCTCGCCCACCAGGTGGCAGGCTACCTGATGGACTTCGAGACAATCGATTCGGATACGCTTCTCGTTGAGGTGAGAAAGGCCGCGCCATTCATGGAACTATCGGATGATGCCCTGCTCCGCACTGTCAACTATCTTTCGGAGCTCAGGAAGATCCGTTTCGACGGAAAGACGCTGTCAAGGACGAGACTCACCAGGGACTACTATTACGAGAACCTGTCGATGATACCTGACGAGACCAGGTACCTGGTGGTCGACGTGTCGACCAACCAAACGGTCGGGATTCTTGGTGAAGAGTTCGTGCTGCTTAGGACGAAAGTCGGGGTCCATTTCATTTGCAAGGGTAAGGTCTGGCAGGTCGAGCAGATTGCCCAGGACAGGAAAATCTACGTCACCCCGGTGGAAGATCCGCTGGCTGCAGTTCCCGGCTGGGACGGGGAGATGCTGCCGATACCCTACGACCTTGCGATGGAGACCGGACGATTGCGGAGAGAGATTTCTGAAGCCCTTGACATTGGAGACCAGGCGGTCGAAACAATCGCCAGGAGGATTCCTGCTGATGCGGCAGCACGAGCTCTCGTAATAGACGAAATTGCCGAGCACAAGAAGATGGGAGCTCCGGTTCCCTCGGACAAACTCGTCCTTTTCGAAGGGTTCGGGAAGTACCTCATAGTCCATCTCTGCTTCGGCGAGTCGGTCAACAGGGCCTTCGCCTACGTCTTCGAAGAAATCCTGTCAAGGAGGGGACTCGTCAGGGTCTGGTGGCTCGACGGATACAGACTGCTCATGGAGCTTACTGCGGACACGGAAGAGATTGACCTGAAGGCGATGGCCAAGGAGCTGATGGGTTTGACTCCTGAAGAGTTGGAAAAGACCTATGCGGTGGCCGCCCAGCGCAACTTCCCGTTCCCTGCTCGGGTCAAGTACGTGGCCGAGAGATTCGGCGCTTTGAAGCGCGGGAAGCTCATCGCTCATCCGAACCTTTGTTCGCTTCCCACAAGGTTCGAGAAGACGCCCATCTTTGAAGAAGCGCTTCAGGAGACTGGGAGGGACCTGATCGACATGCAGAGGGGGAAGGGGGTCCTGGTCGCCGTGGCAAATGGAGGTATTTCGGTGGAGACTTTCCAGGCTGGGGACAGGCCCACGCCCATAGCCTACAACTTGCTCTACAGATACCTCGAGGTCCCGGAGGCCATCGCCCCTGACTCGCTTGGCAAGTCGTCCTACCAAAGGATGAAGGCAAGCATCTTCGGGACGGAAATCAGCCTCCTGTGCGCGAAGTGCGGTACAGACCAGGGAGTGTCGACGGTCGGAGACCTGCCAGAAGAACCAAAGTGCATTGCTTGTCGATCGGGACTTCTCGTACCATGTTATTGGGGAACAGCGAAGCTCTCAGACTTGATGAAGAAGCGGGAGGAGAAGGCACAGCTCAACGACGAGGAACGGGCGGAACTCTCGAGAGCCAGAAGGTCCGCTGACCTGGTGCTTTCCTATGGGAAGAAGGCAGTTGTGGCCCAGACTGTCTATGGAATCGGCCCACAGACAGCTTCGAGGATATTGGCTGAGTTGCGCGACGACGAAGAGGCATTCTACAAGGATTTGTTGGAAGCGAAGATCCGCTTTGTAACAACCCGGCAGTTCTGGGGTAGCTGAAAGTCAATAAACAGGAGTCCTCGGGGCGATTCAGATTGGTACTAGCAGGGAAAGTCTTCCTCGTAAGGGAGAACTATGACATGGACACGCTTGCCGAGAAGCTGAAGGCGTTCAGGGTCGAGACCGAAACCAGCGTCGAGACGAAGGAGTTCAAGCTCATCTCGGAGATTACGGACCTTAGCACGGGCAAAGGCCTGCTGGAAGGGAAGTTTTCCTTCGACACCGTCTTCGTCGTACCACATCGGGGGGAACCGGTGCCTGTGCCTAGGACTTTCGAAGCCCCATTCTCCTTCAACATGCACAACGAGAGGATGTTCCTTACGGTCTACGACAAGAAGAACAGGGCCAACAACATAGCCAACGAGATGAGCAAGGCGGTTTTCATGAGCCTGGGCCAGGTGGTAGAGGCGCGAATCGAGCCTGAGACTCTAAGGAAGTTCCACGAAGCGAACTTTGGCGATACGAAGGTGATCTTCTATTCGGACGTTGACCTGCCGAACATCAACAAGCTGTCATTATACGGTGCTGAATTGGGAAACACAAGTCTGTATAGCGACTACCTGACGCACGGGAAACTGTGGTACATCGTCTTCACGAGCAAGGCTTACGGCTACGTATTCGGGCTTACTAGGAATTGCATTCTGACGGGGTTCAGCAAGATGGAACTTTCGGAGTTCAAGAGCTTCGTGGGTAGCCAGGTATTTCCGCTGATCGCATAGCTTGCTGAAGATAGTTCCTGGCGACGCAGCTCTCATCTTCTCTAGTTCGGGAGAGAACACCCTGCTAATTTCAGACCTGCACCTAGGTTTGGAAAAGGATCTTGCGAAGAAGGGGTTCCGCCTTCCTGCATATTCGGTCAGGATGGTTGAGAGGGTAAGAAACATCGCGGAGAAGTATTCGACCAAAAGGCTCGCGATTCTGGGAGACGTCAAACACACCGTCGGCAAAGTGGAAGATATCGACTGGGGTGTCGTGCCATGGTTCTTCGACACAATGCTCGACCTTTTCGAGGCGGTGGAGGTGGTCCCTGGGAACCACGATGGTAGCATCAAGACAGTACTTCCTCCCCGAATCGTCCTCCATCCGTCCCATGGGACTGTGCTGGGCAGCGGCAGAGGGAGGGTGGGGGTTTCTCACGGCCACGCGTGGCCCTCGGAAGAAGCCATTTCGACCAAGAATCTTGTAATTGGGCATTCACACTTCACCTACGAGATGCGAGACGCCTTCGGCTCCAGGTCGAGGGAGGCGGTCTGGGTGACGGCAAGCTACGACGTCGCAGAGCTGATGGAGGGGGCGGGCTATAAGTCGAAGGCGAAGGGGAGAGGGAAGCTCGTCGTAATGCCCCCCTTCAACAGGCTCGTCGGCGGCCAGCCAATCAACAGGAGCAAGTCTTTCGAATTCGGACCTGTTCTCTCATCCAGATCGGTGAGCCTCGAGGATGCGGACATCTTCCTGACTGACGGAACTCGTGTGACCTAGGGATTAAGCTGAGCCGCCGTCGATTGCGCTTTTCAACAGACGGTCGAGCGATGGCTCGCCGACTGCTCCGATGACTGCATCCATCGGCTGCCCTTTCTTGAAAATCATGAAGGTCGGGATTGAGAAGACCTGGTAGCGGGACGAGATGTTCATTTCCTCATCGACATTGACTTTGCCGAAGAGCACTCGATCGGTGTACCTCGCGGCGAGCTTTTCGAGTACTGGGTCCATAATACGACAGGGACCGCACCACACCGCCCAGAAATCAACAAGAGTGGGCTTCTCCCCCGAAGTGAATTGGTCAAAGTTTGCCTCGGTCAGCGTCACCATAGACTCAGCATGGCCCTTAGCATTCGATGTTTCCATCCTGGCTTCTCCCTCCGCGCTTCGCGATGCGTATTTAAAATTGGGGCTCGGCGCGATATTTCGACTTTGGGGAACGAAATAATCAGTAGGGTCGCGAAAAACATCACGTTGCAGGAGCCAAAATCTAAGGGCCTTAGATTCGCGGCAGTCTCCATTATTCTTCGAGACGGGGATTCCCCGAACGTGCTGCTCATCAAACGAGCCGAGCGTGCAAGCGACCCATGGTCAGGCCAGATTGCTTTTCCTGGCGGGAAGATGCAGCCCGGCGACAAGACCGCAAAGGACACCGCCATTAGGGAAACCATAGAAGAGGTCGGCATCGACCTTGGAAGAGCAGCGGAATTCTTGGGCTATGCGGACACAACGACCACACATACTGGCACGATGGACGTTGTCCCCACAGTCTTTGCTCTGAAACAGGGGGTGGAGGTAAGGATCAACCAAGAGGTGGCCTCCTACCGCTGGGCTAGCCTTGAGGACTTCCTGGGTCCAAACGGGAAGTCGACCTACAAGTTCAACTACGATGGGAGGAATATTGAGATGCCGTCGTACTTGGTAGGGGACTACGTTGTGTGGGGTCTGACATATCGGATACTCATTTCACTGCTCAACTAGGAATTGGATTAGGCTCAGGAGCAAGTCCTCGGCGTAGGTTTCATAACACCGTCTAGGAAGCCTCAGTTCAACAAATTGTGGAGCCTCCGTCCGTTTTTCACCTACCTTGGCCCCGCATTGATCGTCAGCATGGCATACATGGATCCCGGGAACTACGGGACGGCCATCCAGAGCGGAGCGCTCTTCCAGAATGGCCTTGTCTGGACCGTATGGCTCGCGAGCCTGATGGCCATGGAACTTCAGTACCTGTCGGGGAAGCTGGGGATCGCGACAGGAAAGAGCCTCCCGGAGATGATCCGCGTCTCCCTCAAGTCGAGGTTCCGAGCCTTCTCTTACTGGTTGGCGGCCGAAGCTGCAGCAGCAGCGACAGACCTTGCGGAATACCTGGGGACTGTCCTGGCTCTAAACATCATCTTCGGAATTCCTCTTTTGCAAGCGGCTTTGTTCGGTGCCCTGGACGTCTTGATCATTCTCGCGTTCGCTTCCAGGAAATTCCGGGTGATAGAATACCTGTTCATGCTCTTCGTGTCGGTGATTAGCATCGGATTCCTCTACGAAATCATAGTCTTGGGACCCAACCTGGCGGACGTCGTCACTCACTCGTTCCTTCCGTCGCTGACGAGCAAGAACATTCCTTTCGTTGTCGGCATAGTGGGCGCCACCGTGATGCCTCATGCCCTTTTCGTTCACTCTCAACTGGCCAGGGACAAGGTGATCTCAGGAACACTTGAGGAACGGAGGAAGGTTAGGAAGCTTCACCTGACCGAGTGCGTCTTGACCCTCACCATTGCGGCCCTAGTCAACGTCGCAATCCTGGTCACGGCCTCCAGCGTGCTGTTTCACCAATTCGGCGCTGACCCGGCTTGCGCCGCTGACCCTGCAGCTTGTGCCAATTCCCTGACAGTCCCCCAGGCGGCCAGCATCATGGGGGTGCTTTATGGCCCGCTTGCGGCCCTCGTCTTCGCAATAACCCTGCTTTCCTCTGGAATCGCGTCCTCTACCACAGGGACCCTTGCTGGTCAGGCGATAATGGAAGGTCTCCTGGGGACGAAGGTCAATATCTATGTCCGGAGACTCGTTACGAGGTTCATCAACGTCTTCCCAACTGTGATTGCGATACTCGTCGGGCTGAGCCCGCTCGCCCTGCTGGTCTATAGCCAGGTGGTGCTGAGCATCATGATACCCTTGCCGATGGTTCCATTGCTCTACTACACCGCGAAGAGGAAGATTATGGGGGAGTTCGTCAACAGAAGGTCGACCACAGTGCTCGCCCTGGTGATAGCCGGTGCGATAATAGCGCTCAACGCGTACCTGCTACTCAGCCTTTAGTCTCTACGTCCATGGCTGCTCGCTGCCTTCCGACTTCACCGAGTTCAAAGGGGAAGACTATCCATTCGCTGACAGTTTCTAGGTAGTAATCTGGTTCTGTCTTGCTCCAGGGCTTCTTGAACATCACAGCGGTTTGAAGGGACTTCGGGCCCTGCTCGTTCAGGTAGTGTTGAAGGAACGCCAGGGTGTCGCCCTGGTCTACCAGGTCGTCGACAAGTAGAACATCCTTCCCATGAACTCCTTCAATCAGAGTGGAGAGGATTCGCGGCGGAGTGCGCTTCCCGATATCGTTGTATGATTTGACGTTTACGAAGTCTATCTTGACGTCGAGGTGATCTGAAACCACCATTGCAACCGGTATTCCACCCCTGGCAATGCCCACGACCAGGTCGTAGTGGTTTCCGTTTGCTCTTACCTTCTCTGCGAGTGCCTCCGCCAGGTTTCCGTATTCAGACCAGCTGATGTATCTGAAATTGGGCAACTGGTCTGCCATTCAAGCCAACGTAGATAACTCTTCGAAGAGGATTTGATTGGAGGATGCAAAGATGTGGGCCGGAGCGGATTCACTCCGGGCTGCATGTCGCGTCACTTCCTTTGCCGTCATATCCAACGACCGCATATTTGAGGTGGTGAAATAACTCGGCATCCGATGGGAGATTTCGACCTTGGACCTTCGAGTCTGTTGTTGATTGGTTTGAGACCGAAGGTTCGCCATTCATTTCAAGCAAGGGGAGACAACAACAGTCCCGAGTCGTGGTCACATTCCAAGGGAGAATCAGGTTGTGCAAAGCGTGTGTGAGTATCTTAGAAGCGTAGGATTTCACCCAACTTACCGGGCAACATGCAAAGTCTTGCAACAAGGTCGAGAGCGGAAGAGGAGTGCTGAATGTGAGCTAAGGAGGAATCTCGAGCAGGAATGTTTCCTAAAACAAGCGCTGCCATTGTTGCGCACAGAAAAACGCAGGGAGCAAGTTCTCTTTCTGTTGACTTGGCTGAAGGAGAGACGAAAATCTTAGGAACACCTCTTCAAGCCGTTCAAATGCCCAAGCCTAGGGCCGAAAGTGGGGGCGAGGGGATTCGAACCCCCGACCTCCTCCGTGTAAGGGAGACGTCATAGCCGCTAGACCACGCCCCCGCCCGCGACGAACGAGTGAGCCAAATATCCTTTCAAGGAAAAGCTCGGCGAATCAGATTTAACGGGCTCATGAAGGCGAAGGTGCTGGGACACTTGGCCAATCACTCGGCAAAAATAATCGCAGCTAGAGCAAGACAGATTCTCGACTCGCGGGGGAACCCGACGGTCGAAGCCGATGTATTGACGACCTCGTCGGTGGGGAGGGCCAGTGTCCCTTCGGGGGCGTCCAAGGGAAAGCACGAGGCTGTCGAATTGCGTGATGGAGACTCAAAGAGATTCCACGGAAAGGGGGTTTCTAAAGCCGTGTCGAACATCGACAAGGTCATCGCTCACCGGTTGAAGGGGCTCGACTGCGGCGATCAGACGCGTATTGACAAGATGATGATACGTCTTGACGGGACGCCTAACGCAAGAAGACTCGGAGCCAACGCAATCCTTGCGCTCTCCATGGCATCGGCCAGGGCTGCCGCGAACGCCGATCTGGTGAGCCTCTTCGTGCGACTCCGGCCGTCCAAGAATTATGTTCTTCCTGTGCCCATGATGAACGTCATAAACGGAGGAGAGCATGCGGGGAACGAACTGGCCATCCAGGAGTTCCTAGTGGAGCCCGTCGGGGCGAAGTCTTGCGGAGAAGCGATCCGGATGGGAGCCGAGGTATACCAGTCATTGAAGGGGATTCTAGCTTCGAGGTATGGGAAGGGAGCGATCAATGTCGGAGACGAGGGGGGGTTCGCCCCTCCATTGAGGAAGACGCGGGATGCGCTGAAATCAATAGCCGACGCCATCAAGGACGCGGGTTACAGCGAGAAGCAAATCCGACTTGGGATAGACGCCGCTGCTTCTACCTTCTACGACCAGACGTCCGACACCTATGCGGTTGACAGGATATCGATGAATCCGTCGAAGTTGGAGGATTTCTACGCCTCCCTCAAAAACGAGTATGGTCTGCTGACCATCGAAGACCCTTTCAGTGAGGAGTCGTTCGATTCCTTCGCCGCTATCACGCGAAGGTTGAGCCTCAGCACGAAAATCATTGGGGACGACATCTATGTGACGAATGTCAGCAGAATCCGCCGGGGGATAAAGGCCAAGGCGACCAATGCGGTCCTGATCAAGTTGAACCAGATAGGGACAGTGTCGGAAACAGAAGACGCGATCAAACTGACACAGAAAGCACGGTGGAGCGTCGTGGTCTCGCATCGCTCTGGGGAGACTGACGACGCTTTCATCGCGCATCTCGCTACGGCCTTCGGGGTAGATTTCATCAAGACGGGTGCGCCGGCCAGAGGCGAGAGAGTAGCCAAGTACAACGAGCTAATCAGAATAGAAGAGGAACTCGGTTCGAAGGCGACGTACGCGGGAAGACGATTCTAGGGTTAGAGACGAGCGCAGGGGGTGGGACTTTCGCCCGGGGGAAACCCACGCTTGGTGGGATCTTTCCCAGGATTCGAACCCACGAGTCCCGTGAGAGACACAGGCTTAGCAAGCTTGCGCCATCTTCGGCTGCGCCTTACCAGGCTCCCCGTCGGGTGACTCTAGGCTACCCCTGCACAAGTCCCGAGCCGATTCGTGGCTGATAAAAACGTAAGCGGCGGCGGACCCTTCGGAGTTCACCACCACTCTCCGCCCCCATTTCATCGGACGGGGAATCCCCCACGTAGACGAGGCAGCGTGGCCGCGTCGCCATAGGGCTGCTCCCTCCCGGACCTCGCCCGGTTCGGCAATTAAGAGTCAGGTCCTCTCCTTCGAGAGGGCTGCCCCTCGTGGCCGCCCGCCTCGGCGTGAGTTCGTCTTCCCTGCCCGGTGCGGGTGACGAGGAAGATGGCTTTACCCGAAGGTTGCTGGCGCCGCATGAAGCCGGTTTCGGCATTCTAGGAGACGGCTACCCTCCCTGCCTTACCCACCGCCAGCGATGCGCGACCTACGGTCCGTATTTAATGTGCTCCTCTAAAGTGGCCTTCATCCTGCACACATTGCAGAGCCCATTGGAGGAGGGCTTGCCGCAATTCGAGCACGGAATGGACTTTTTATCAGAAGTCCGTGAATAGTGAGATATTACGTCGAGGCTCGAACTTAGAAGTACATTCTTGATTCCGGGATGGTTCGCCTCCATGGTGTTGAGGTAATCGCGGACCTCACTTCTGAGGCCCTCGTGCATGTAGGGGCAGCTTATACTCTGGAAAGGAAGGCCGGTCTGGTATGCAAAGAGGGCGATCTCCTCTTCGTATATCTCCATGAATGGCTTAACCCTCCTGACTGGGAAAGTGTCGTCGGAGTAAGATGGGTCCAACCAGGCGAGGCGGGCGACGTCCCCGTGCATTAGGTTCATCAAGAAAGTCTGGACATAGTCGTCGAGGTTGTGCGCCGTGGCGACGACGGTCGCCTTCGCCCTGACGGCCGCTTCGTCGATTGCCCTTCTTCTGAAGACCCCACAGAAGCTGCATGAAGAGACATCGCGTTCATCCCTCCAGTCGAGGGCCTCGTCCAAGGTGAACCCGAATAGTTCTTTGTACGATAGGACGATGTGCTCCAGTCCTAGTTCCTTGCTAAGAGAACGGGCGTGGTCCAGGGCCTCGTCACGATATCCGGCGACCCCCTCGTCGATGGATATGGCAACGATCGGATTACGGCGAGGGCCGTAGATGTCCGAGACAACTCTGAGGAGGGAGAGACTGTCTTTCCCCCCGGAAACCGCGACAGCCACCCTTTCGCCGTTGGCTATCATGTGATACTTTGAAGCTGTTCTCCGGGCCTTGTCAGTGATAGAGTCCTTGAAACATGAGACACAGAGTGTCTCCCCGGAATATCGCCGCGTGTAGAAGGGTTGGCCCCCGCACCTGGAGCACTCAGTCAACTGTAGGTTCGAGGTTAGTTGTCAGGTATTAAGCATGAACACTTAAAGCGACATTGGAATCCGCGAGTCTGAAATGGGGTCCGAGGAATACAAGAGGTTCGAGTTCCACTACGGCATCGTCCTTCTTAGGACTCGACGGTTTCAGACGCTTATGGACAGGCTCGGAACGAATAGGATTTCGAAGCCTGTGGGCTGGTTCCTTCTGTACGTGATGCCCGTGGCCGCAGGTCTTGGATTCTTTCTCTTCTTGAGTCAGCTCTCTATTCTTCTATCCCCCAGAGGTGCGGTGGTAGCCAGCTATGTCAGAACCCTGAGTCCGTTGGCCAACCTTGGACTTCCCGGGATCAACCCCTACATCCCCATCGTAGACGGCTGGATAGCCCTCATCGTAGCCATGGTCATCCATGAAGGGGCCCACGGAATCGTGGCTAGGAGTCTTGGCCTCCCCGTGAAAGCTTCGGGGCTCCTGTTCTTCCTTTTCCTTCCCATAGGGGCGTTCGTCGACGTCGATGAAAATGCCCTCAAGACAGCCAAGGCCTCATACTCGGCAAGGGTACTCGCCGGAGGGGCAGGGATCAACCTTGTCTTCGGTGTAATCTGTCTAATACTCCTGGTCGCAATCGTGGGGGCGTTCTCACCGGCCGCATCCGGAGCTGGCATCATCAACGTAGGCACTGGCACTCCCGCGGGTGTCGCAGGAGTAAAGCCCGGGGACATTATCACGCAGGTGAACGGAGTAGGCATCACGGACCTCAACTCAGTTCTGGGCCCCAATACAACCTTGAAGGCAGGGGAATTCGTGAACCTGACTGTCTATCGGAATGGGGGCCTGCTCCAATTCACAAAGGTCCAGTTGGCGTGTTGCGACATAATTGAGAACCTCCAGACGAAACAGAACATATCCTACCCCTACATAGGAGTAGCCCAGGTTACGAAGTCAGACCTCACCACCACGGTTTCGAAATACGTCACCCCGCTGGACAATCCTTGGCAATACGTGTGCATCCCTACACTTCCGGTGTGCCAGGCCAGAGTGCCTTTCTCGGACTCCATGGGGGTCTTCTACTCTTCACCGTTGGGATCCGCTGCTGTTCCGCTTGCGAACCTGCTGTACTGGTTCTTCTTTCTCAACTTCAATCTGGCCATTTTCAATGCCCTGCCGATTTATCCCCTCGACGGCGGACAGGCCTTCGCCGTGGGTGTCAAGGCCCTAGGGAGGGGGAAGATGACGGAGGCGACTCTGATGAGGATAACTGGAATTGCGACAGTGGCAGTAATCACCATACTCTTCGGAGTGATAGCAGGACCCTACCTGTACAACATATTCTGACCGCATTGCCCGTTAAATATCGCATTCGAGTATTCGAGAGATGCTCGACATCCAACCCCCGCCTGGTTCGGTTAACCTAGTTCAGCAGCTTGCCCAACAGTTTGCTTCGACCATGACAGTAGTGCTGACGACGGTCGACACGACCGTTGTGGATGTGACGAGAGTTGCATATGTTTCACTGCTCATGCTCGGCCTTCTTCTCTACTTTACACACGTCGAGAAGCGCCTAGGGAAAGACCTGATCAAGGGAGGGGTCGCTCTTGCGGTGATCCTGGAGTTCGTGTTCCCGGTCCTCAGTAAGCTCTGAGGCCGTATCTGAGAAGAGCGACAATCCCTCCGAAGGACGAAATCTGCTTGCCGAACTCCATTGACGAATCAGCGAGATAAACCGAGCCACCCTGTTCCTCGACGGTGTTGAGTACCTCTACCAGGCTCTCCTCGTCGACCCCGGAGGCGAACACGTTGTCTGACACTGCGCAGGCTTCCACGGCGCCGGAGGCCGCCGCCTCTCTTACTCTCGGTATGGAATAGGCGACCTTTGGGTCTGACATCGAAATGCGCTTGACTACTTCCGCGACGAGCTGCTGAATTTCTATTATCAGAGACCCTTTGGCGAGATTCTGAAACGATTCAGTCTTTATCAGGGCACGAACCCCGTCGGACCCCGTCAGGTCGAGGCCCTCGACTACTCTCACTGCGTGTGAAGGGAGCCGCGCCCTTGTTTGGTTGGCGATCAGATTCTTGAAGTTCCCCGGTCCTCCGACCACGACTTCGTCTCCTTCCAAGACTATCTGGGCGATGAGGTCCACGACTTTGGATACGTATGGGCGAGAGCTCTGCTCGTCTCCCTGCTTTCCCCCCAGGCCTGATTCAATGGTGGTGGCTACAGACAGATGGGACCCGCTGAGCGTCCCGATGCCCGCCTCTCGCCTGTCGACGGCGACGAGAAGAAATCGCTTTGATGTGCCTTTTGATGAACTGACTAGACGTACTTGCAGCGGGCTCCACAGCTTCTTCCTGAGGGTCAACGAGTGACCCGGGGAAAGGATGACTGAATGAGAGCCTACCTTGGTGACGCTCTCGTCGCTCGCTTCGATTATGGTTCCTCTGACCCTTATTCTCTCAAGGCTGTTGTCCAGGTGCGCCTCCTCCACAGAAAGGGCGATGGTCACCTTGACTCTCTCTCCCTTGTCTGGTCGGGAGAACTCGTCTTCCCTTTTGACTACTCTGGAACTTCGGGTGACAAGGACATCCCCCCTGGCTATGAGCCGCCTCAACGTCCATAGGTCCTCGGCGGACTCGATGGTAAGAGAGCACTGGCCGTGCTTGGGATTGAACTCTGTGACTATCAAGCTAATCCGTTACCCATGAGCCCGTAATCGTGAGGCCATACACGGGAAATAGAACCCTAAACTTGGTCTGCTCAGACCCTGTAATACAGCACTACCTGACCAAACGGATTGAAAAGTACGGGAGAATACCATACGACGTCAACACCCGCATCAGGTCAGCCGCCTATAAGTTCCTCAAGTTCTGCGAGGCCGAGCCTTCAAACCACGCTTTCAGCGACATTGTAGAGCAAAGACTAGCAGCTTCACCTCACGATAGGAGCCTTGAAAGAATCATCAAAGGATTCTATGAAGCGAATAGGAACAAGCACAACTACTCTTCGCACATCCGAAGTATCTTCAAGTCCAATGGGATAGTCCTCTTCCCAACTGGAATCGACTCGGAATTCAAGACGCTTCATGTCTGGACACCACGGAAACCAAGAAAATCTACCTCTCCATTTGTTGAGATTGTAGCAAGAGACCCCGCAATTGAACAATACTTCGAAGCGATCAAGGCCAAGAAAAGAAACAATGGCTACATCAGCCGACACTCAATTTGGAGGGTCCTCCATTACTCGGTGAAGTTCCTCACCTACCTAGGGACTGAGATTACAGACCATGCCGTTTCAGATTTGGTGAAATGGAAGCAACAGCACCCAGCCGACTTCACGATTGAAGACAAACTCCTGCGCTTCTCCAATCTGCAGCCCATATCCACCCACCGCCACGTAGGAAACACCGTCCTTGGTGTATTCAGGGAGAACAGGGCTAGACTCCAAGTGAGCATCGACTTTCATCCAGTTTCAAGGACCAAGAAGATTAGTGATGGCATACTACGGGACATCTTCCTAGCTCAGACCTTCGAGAAACGGACACTCTTGGAATACCAGGCCTACGCAGGCCAAAGGATCCACTGCCTATGCAAAGCGGTGAGAGTAGACCAGATCGAGCATTACAACGACGAGTTCTCAATCGTCAACATCGAGTTCTGGCAGAACAAGACACGCATGCCGCACATCTGTGTCATACCTCGAAGAGTAGGTCAAGCGGTAATCCAGATAGCCAAAGAAACTGGCCGGATCAACCCATTTCCGAACTATCCGTACCTGTGGAAGCAGATTACGAACTACGCTAGGTCAAAGCATGGAGTAAGACTGACGAGCCACTATCTCAGGAAGCGCTTCCATTCGATAGCCCAGAAGACACCAATGCCAGTTAACGACTGGGATTTCCTCATGGGAGACAAGATGGAAGTTGGACATGGGGCCAGTGCCTACACCCTCGAAGACTGGTCAGAACTAGTAGAAGAATACGGAAGATACCTGGTTCCCTACCTGTCAATCACGGACCTTCGAGACCCAATGGTAGACAGTAGATCGCGCAATGAGCCGTTACTTCATGAAACCATTGACAACTTGAAGAAGGTTATTGAGAGACAGGACAGCCTGATTCGCCAGTTGCAAATGTCGTCCCGAAAGGACACCCATCATTAACAAACCCTTAACACCGCCGAGCCTAGAATTTCCTTCTCTCCATGCCGGAACAATTGCCCCTCTTCGTCATTAAGTGGAACAAAGACATTCTTGCAGTTATCTTGGTTTCCTTTCTAGCTGATATTGTGCTATCCAACGTTACACAAAATTTCGTTCCGTTGAATGTCACCGACTTCTCCTGGTATGCGGCATACTCGGTTCTCTTTGCAATCGTCGTACCCCTTGTCCTAAACGGAAGAGGAACATTGAAAGTCAGAGAAATCAAGTTCCACGACAACTCATTAGTGGTCTCGGGTTTGAAGTTCAAGATGGAATATGACTATGAAGACATTTCTAGACTTGAACTGGAGAGACACACGGGTTTTCTCTCTAGAAACAAGATAGTCTTTGCAATCAAGTATTTTGAGCCGCGTGTATTTCGATATACCAATCCCCTGAGCAGGGAACTACACACGGACCTTTACACTTGGATGTCCATCAAAGTTCCGCCTTCTGCGCTCCAGAAGGGGTACAAGTCAGTCTCCTGATGCGCATTGCCCGCCGCGCTCCGCGCGTCGGGCGACAAACTGATGGTTTTTCTCCCGGACCCTCTTATCGTTGGTATCAAGCTCATCCCTCACAACACAAACACCGAATTTACGAGGGAAAACCCCAATGCTCGGCCCCAGAAGGCGTGAATGAACTATTGCGTTATAGCAAGGCCCGGTCGGGACCATACATCCACTACCAATATCAAGCGAAATTCAAGACGCTTCATATGAAATTACCACATATGCTGAGTAGATGAGTGGTAATGACCGGGCCTTGCTGGATACCAATACAGGACAATATATAATGAAGCAGTAGGATTATGCGACGTCTATCACGCCCTGGCCAGGCCCGGTCGAGACCATACATCTACTAAGCATATGTGGCAAATCTCATCACATATCAAGGTTAATAAGGAGCGAAAACTCTCCTGACTACAGAAATGGTCTTGCAAGTCGCAGTAGAACGTACAGTCGGTCTTTACAAGATCACAGTTACCGGCGAGCAAGAAGAATTAGAGACCATTCTCAGAACAGTCGAAGATGTTACCCGAGCTATGAGCAGAACTAGCCCAATCAAAGAAACCATAGAGCCCGCCGAACACGTTAGTACCGAAGTGCCCGCAATTTCCAGAAGTAACAGACTCTCTGATGCCATTTCTGAACTCTTTACCAAAGACTGGGGAATAGAACCCAGAGGAATAGGCGAAATCAAGGATGCTCTAGCTACGAACGGCCTCATCTACCCGCTAACAACTCTGTCGGGTACGCTTCTTAGCTTGACAAAAAGAGGACTCTTGAGAAGAATCAAGACCTCAGATGGCTATCGATATGTGAGAGGTGCAAATCTGTAATGGCTATTGTTTCCATAGAAATCGAGAGACTGAAGGAACTCATAGCTGATCTCGACAAAAGAGTCTCCAAGCTCGAGTCACCCAGCGGACCAAACCAGCACACTGGAACCAAGAAACTCTCAATTAGGGAATTCATGCTCCAAAAAGGAGTATCTACCGATACGGACAAAGTAGTTGTTCTGGGCTCTTACCTAGAGCGATTCACCTCTATGCAGTCTTTCAACATAGCAGACCTCGAAACTGCTTTCAGGGAAGCGAGAGAACCCGTACCCAAGAACATCAATGAGACAGTCAACAAGAATATTCGGAAGGGATACATCATGGAAGCTGGTGAGAAAGACGGCAAGAAGGCCTGGACGCTCACGAACAGCGGTGAAAGCTTCGTCGACGATCCCACCGGCAAACTCACAGGAACAAATCGAGAGGAATGACTTTGGATAAGAAGGACCTACTCACCAAAGTCAATCTCGCTCAAGAAATAGCCGAGACCGCGCAAGAACCATACAAACTCGAGACGTTCAAAATCATACTTGTTGCTTTGATGGGTGAACCTGGAACAACCGTGCCCATCAAGATTGAACACAAGAAATTGCCAGAGGCTCAACCTAGCAAATCCAAGTTAGCTGATGCCTGTGGAATCACAGCCGAACAGCTAGGAAACGTCTTCGATATAGAAAACAATAAAGTCAGTTTGATTGCCCCACTTCAAGGAGCAGAGTCAGAAAAGCAAACGAATGGCAGCCTTTGCATTCTAGCAGCGAACGAGGCAGTCGTAGGAGAGGACTGGCTAGACGCTACAGTATTGGCTGAAAGCCTGGCCAGTGCAGGAGTAGGGTCCTTGGGGAACCTTTCTCGCACGCTTAAGGGCGAACCTGACCTTTTCAGGTGGAAAGGCTCAAAGGGGCACGCAACGTACAAGCTAACGAACCAAGCAAAAACCAGAGCTATCTCTCTCATTCGTCAACTAGCAACAGGCACCCAAGACAACACTATTGTCAACCAGTAAGAACCCGACATATCGAGACATCCACCAATTCGCTCTGCACTTCCCAGATTTGAACCAAGCTCCGCACGTCCGCAGAATCCAGGTCCTGGGGTACTACTTACAAGCTAGCGGGCCTAAGCCTAGTTTCAACGCTAAGGATATCCAATCAGCCTACGAACAGCTAGACCTTGCTCAAGCAGGCAACTTCAGAGACCTCATCAGCAAGATGAAGGAGCGCAACATCCTCGTCAGGTTTCAGGATGGCTACAGACTCTCGAAGGCCTCGTTCGAATCGATTTCAGCCGAATTAGGGAATCCGACACTTGTTTCGCTCTCTGCTGAACTCGAAAAGCTGCCTGAACTCCTGAAAAGCCCTAAAGTCGACTTCATGCGAGAGGCTCTTGATTGCTTAAGGGTCAAGGCATGGCGTGCCGCAATAGTGATGATGTGGATACTTACAATAGACCATCTGTACGATTTCGTCCTCGCAACCAACCTTAGCAATTTCAATGCCGCGTTGGCAAAGAACCTGCGCTACGCGAGCCTTTCTATTCGAAATAAACAGGACTTAGAGGAAATCAAGGAATCTGATTTCATCCAGATAGCGCGAAGCGCAGGACTTCTCACAAACGACCAGCGAAAGTTGCTTGATGAGAAGTTAGCCTTCCGGAATTCGTGTGCGCACCCTTCAACAATAGTCGTCACTGAAAGCAAAGTAACTTCGTATCTTGAAGACCTAGCATACAACATAATTGTACCACTAAAGGTTCCGTGAATCTCCGAACCTGAACTCGCCATTTACACAATGTCTCGAGTCAGGTCATCCTTGCCTTCCATTCAGGCGAGTCTTCGACGAAGTCAGCGTATCCTTCATACATCCCGCGATGCTGAACAGCCTCCATAAGATCAGAGTAGCTTAGATACGCGCCTCCCACGTCCTCCTTAAAGTAGAACTTGAGACGCTTCCCATTGTTGATGAGACGGAAGTACAGTCGCTTCGGCATCTTCGGCCTGACAACCTCTTCTGTCACGGGCGCATCCTCCTCAGACCCCTGAAGGCAAGAATCCTCGAGCCCTCCTCTTTCAACAATTCCTCATAGGGAGTGCCGTGCCCTACGCAGACCAGCTCATCGCCGCAGTCCGGACAATAAGCTCTCCTCCGCACTCTATCTCTCACAGACTTTCGGTCAATCAAGATTCCTAGCTTCTGGAGATACCGAGACTTGATTCCGTCTGACAGGTAACCGTACCATTGATGGCGCTTCTCGTACCTTGGACGAATCAACATGCGCTTAACCCAATCAACCTTCGCAGGAACCAGCCTCCATGCACTGGCAACAGCCTGAAATGTCTCCAGGACAGGTCGCCTGAACTGATACTCAAAACGATGCTCAGCTGTAGCGTAACCGCTTCCATAATGCCAGTAAGTAACAAACCGGGGAGTCTTGACTTCCCCAAATCTCTCTACGAAATTGGTGCGCCACAACCTGTTGAAACTTTCGAGCCTTTCACCCCTAAGATACAGATCGAATGGCACAAACCTTTCCTTGTCCTTCTCGTATGCTAAACCCAAGACTGTGAAATCGACGTGAGGAAACCACCCCTTCAGAGGCGCATCCGAGTGCCAATGATGCGTAGAACCGATAGAACCAAAAACAAATCTGCCTTCTTCACTTAGAGTTTCACCAATAGTCTCGGAAGCAGTACGACGTAGCGCGCCAAGCATACCGTTCCCAACAAGCCTCTGTGCACTAGGAGGCAAGGTGAGCGTCACTTCTCCAATTTCTATCTTCGTGTTGACCGCATGGCACAAGAGACGATAGAGCTCGAGTGTGCCTGCAACCAATTCCTCATTATACACCCAGGAACACGTAAGGCAGACATCCCTCTGCTGGCAGAGAGTACCTCTGTAGAACGTATGCCCGTTCGTGTCAGCCCAAGTACTGAAGAACTGCCGACATTCCATGAGCGCTGTTGCTTTAACGATGTTGAACCTAGCTATCAGCTCCATCCACCATTCAGGGGGAAGCCTACGAATGTACTGCCCGACTGGGAATGTTGACCTACTGAACGCACCCATCGGAGAATCTTATTACATGTCCCCAAATTTTAGGAAGTGGGGACAAGTGCGATTTAACGAGAGGACAGAAAGGGACAGAGTCTACATAGACATTCTCAAGAAGCGGGGAAATCTGACGAACGTTGAACTCCAAAAGGCAGCCTCAGAATATCCGGTCTTCAAAGAAATCAAAGATTATACGAGAGACAAGGACGTAGACATATTCGTCAAACGCGGCGAGTACCTAGGGATATTGACTCGCCAGAGCGGCAAAATCCAATTGCTCAAGACAGGGACGACTATTGAGACGCCTCAAATGGGACAAATGATCCTTCATCCCAGCGGCTTCATCACAGCAAGAGCTGGCTTAAGATGCAGACATTGTATGTACTTGATTGACCTTAGCAAAGTCAAAATATGGCGCCGGATCAAATCTGATACTCTGCTTAGAATACTTGACGTTCACCACTTCTTCTGGGTCACCTGCCCAAATTGTAACGTAAAGGCTAGGTACGACATGGACAAGGACGTAAAAGAAATCCTTGCAAATGATTTGGGGCAGGCCTAACATCCTATCATAAGGAACTTGGTAGGCCTCGTACAAATTAAGATAGAATGTCACGACATCAAAAACACCAAACTTTGCTTTGAGGGTCCTAAACAGCTAATAGTCAATTCACGGGCCCGAAATTGGCATACGCAAACATAGTCTTATATACCTACGCATAGCCTACATCGGACATGGCTCTACGAACAACGGCTAGTGTGGCAAGACCGAAATCGAGGTCCCTTAGGGTAACAATTCCAGAGGGAGTAGTCGCATATCTGAATATCAAAGATGGCGACAAGCTGGAGTGGAGAATGGAAATCCTTGGGACGAACAAGGTCATTCTAGTCCAGAAAGCTGCGGAAAATAGTGAGAACGAGCCTCTATTTGGCGAAATCCCGAGGAAAGCAAGCACACTCGACGTCCTCAAAAGAATGGAGGAAGGGTCACGATCTTCCGAACGAGGTAAGTCATAATGGATCTGACCGACTGGTTGGCTGGGGCAGGTATACTCGAGAATCCATATCGCGACGCCGAATGGCTCTCTGAAAGAGCGTACGTCTGGAGAACAAACAGGCAATCCATAATCGACATTAGCAATTCCTTCTTCTCAAAGGAGTCCCAAATCATGTTGATGGTTGGTTGGTGATTTCGGACTTGGCAAGGGCGCACTAAAGCATGCAGTCATGCATGTAATCAGGGAATCCGCCCTGGAGAAACAAAGAAAAATTGAGTTTCTCGTTCTCGAACAGGTCGAGTGGACAAAACTGCAGCTTTACAGACAACTAGCCAGAGCCCTAGGCGTATCAGACGAAGGAGACACGCACAGAGTTAGGTCAAACGTTGAACAAGCACTTCAGAAGAGAGTTGATATGGGAATCGAACCGCTGATAATCCTTGACGATGCACACTACTTGAAACCAAGTGCGTTTGACGCAATAAAACACATCTCAGACATTGAAAAGAACGGGAAAAAGATTTGTCCTGTTTTGATTTTGGGCTATCACCGAGTTGTAGAACAACTGAAGAAAGGAGATTTGGCGCAAGTGGCTGACAGAATCCACCTGAGAAGAGCTCTGAACCTGTTTTCCCAACGCGACGTCTTTGAATACGTAGCTCGCACTGCTTCATTTGGCCGCAGCCTACCTCTTTCAATTAGCTATGAATTCCCAATCCAGAGCAACGCAGTAGTGCAAGCAGAAGCCCCCAGACTCGCCCCGTTCACACTCCCTGCAGTCGGAAAAATCTATGAACTTTCCAGGAATCCAAGAATTGTCCGATTAATCTGTGCAGAAGCTTTGAAGATTCAAGCCTCTGAATCTGACGCGTTGCAGGCCCCCGCAAGATTCGCCATAACTGCCAAAACCATAGAACGGGCTTGGGAAGCCATAAAACTACGTGAAGAGGCAAGAGGGGAGTAACATGAGCAAAGTTAACAGAGAAAACGCCTTTGAGAGGAGACTTCGAGAAGTGAAAGACTATTCTAACAAAGCTCCGGACCAAGAACGGTTTTACCCGGTTGAATCCGAAAAAGCGCAACGTCATCTCAAACCCAGCAGAAGAGAGTACAAGGTAGTCCTTGCGACTGCGACGAACCTACAGAGCTTGTATGACCATTTCGCAGACTATCGAGAACTCCAAGACGTAAGTCATGAACTTACGAGACTAGCTAGTCAGGGATGGATAGTGAGGCATATGACTTCAACACCCATTATCACGGAAAATCGAGAAAAAAGAGGCCTTGTGGGCGCTGTTTCGACAACAGAAGCAGTCTTAGTCACTCTCGTGTTATCAAGGACGATTTGAAATGGAATGTCATCCACGAAGCATTCTAGTGTTGATATACCGTAACTGGTAACGTGACCTTAAGTAGTTATCAACGGCCTGGGCTACTCGAGGCCGAGGTCGCGGAACGTGCCTATCCTTACGTCGTCTGGAACCTGGTTCAGCTCGCCGGTTCGATGCCCGATTATGCCTTTGACCCCGACCTTGGCAGCAGACTCCACGAGTCTCTGGGTCACTATGCCGTCGAAAATCAGATATTGGGCTCCACTTGTCCCCTCCATCTTCTGGACGAGCTCGCTGATTGGGAATCTCCCGATTTCCTGCAGACTCTGGTCGAGGAGTACAGCTTCTAGGGTTCCGTTAAGACTCGAGTAGAGCTCGCGCGTCTTGGCGACGACTGGCTCCTCGGCTTCTTCGATCGCCTTGGGGGCAGGCTTCTCGGTGGACCTTTCCCTTCTGGATGATGGGAGGGGCTCGACCTTCTCAGCCCTAAGCATGTTGATCACTTCGATGGGGGTTAAGTCCTCGACCTCTTTGCCCGGTGGGGCCCTGATAACCTTCTCAACTCTCACTACCTGGGCAAGCTCCTTCTCGATGAGGTCCCCGCCTCTGTCTCCGTCAAGGACTGCGATGACGCGTTTCTTCTTGCCGAGCTCGATTATGGAATCAGGGACACTGGTACCTTCGAGGGCCACGACATTCTCAATCCCAGCTCTGAGGAAGAGTACGACGTCTGCTCTGCCTTCGACGAGGTAGACCAGGTCTGATGAGTAGACTCCAGGACCTGCGGGGAGGTTCTCCAGCCCGTAATTGATGACCTTCGCTCTCTTGGTGGACTCTGTGACATCTTTGAGAGAGTTCTCCCCCTCGCTTGAGGTCTTCGAGCTCCAGTCTCTTACTATGATTTTGGCCCTGTCAACGATCTGCTTCCTCTTTACGGCCCTTACGTCCTCGATGGCCCCGACTGAGAAGCGCGCGCTGCACGGTCCTACTTTGTCTACGCTCTCTACGGCGGCTGCGATGAGCGCTGCGGTGCCGATGTCGGTTGACATCGGGATAATGACCTCGCCTCTCGTTTTGTCATTCTTAGACTCAAGGTTAATCTCAATCCTGCCAACCTTCCAACTCTTCTGAAGCTCGTTGAGGTTCATTTCCGGGCCGAAGAGGCCTTCGGTCTGCCCGAAGATCGCGCCGATAACGTCCGCCCTTTCGACTACTCCGTCTACATCAAACCTTAGTCTGACTAGATACTTTACTATACCTGAATCTGGCAATCCAATTCACTCCGTTCACTTCTGTTTCACTCGTTGCTTAACGGTCTTAATCGTTAATTGGATTCAAGCAAAAATCTCGGGGATATAAACATCGTGGTTTCTGGTTCTGTTTGCTTGACGTTTAGTCGCACCTAGTTTCCTCTTTCAAGCGTCGGACCCAAACACAGCGTTGCTCCTAAGTCCGTATCCCACTGCCCTGTCTGTTGATATGTGGCCCAACCATCCGAGGATTGGCCAATACGGGGTCCCAAGGAGAAGCCACAGCGCAACGAACGCCAATCCCCAAGTCAGAACAGTGTGAAACACGTTGTAGAGATAGCTTCCCCACCTTGGCCATTCCCTCCTTTTGGACGAAAATCCAATTGGAATGAACGCGACTAGGTCTGGGAAGACAGCCCAGAAGATTGTCGACGGCCAATCGAGCCCTCCAAGGTAGAGCCATTTGTAGAACAGGTAGGCAAGGATTACTACTGTGACAGCAGCGTATTCCAACCGGTAAAGCCTGGAACTTGATGGTTGAAAGTTGGGCCCAAAACCGCCACCCTCAGGCGTTGAACCTCACCACCTTGGTTTCTGTCCATTCATGCCCGCAGTGAATACGCTTGCGATGGTGCCTGTATTCAACGACCGCTTTCGTGGCATCAACGGAGAAGGGACGACCTCGTGTCCCATTGAAGGACTCGCCCTTGTGAATGTTATCACTCACAACTTCGCTTTTCAACACCTGCTTCGTGAACGGTCGGTGGCAACTTGGACAGAGGATGCTCATGATTCAGATTAGCCTCGCTTCAATCCTCCGGAAGCGCGAACCTTGAAAGGTTCTCGACCTGTAAGAAGACCCCGCGCGACGCGATCTTCAGTCGCCGACGCTCCCTCAGTGAGATTCTTATTCCGTCATGAGAAAGTAGCCTGAGGTATCTCGAAGTAAGGACTGCTCCTTCCCTGTCTAGGTCGGTGAGGATTATTACTTTCGACGCCCCTCCGAAAGCCGAGACACCGTACCTCCCAACCGACGATATGGTCACCACTTTTCCGATGAAGCCAAGCCTCTTCAGCGCAATCGCATCGCGCTTCCCCTCCACCAAGAGACACCACCCAGCCTCAGAAAGGACGTTCAGGTCTACGACGAACCTTGCCAGGAAATCGCCGAAGGCCTGATAGATCTTCTCTCGCTTGTCTATCATCTACCTCGTGCTCTTAGGGAATGTTGCCCGTCTCTGACAGCCCGGATCATGGCCCAGCATTCCTGCGGGGTTCATCACCTAGCCTCTTCAACGGGCAAACGGCTTTCGTCTGTCGCACGACTGGGTAAACCATCCGCTCATCATAGCGTTTCCGCCTTCGCAGGTGGCCGTTTGCCGCGCTTTAGAACGAAAGCCGTCTGTTCAAGATGACGTCCGGCGCTATTTTAGGAGTTCGAACATTTGAGTGAGGTTGACTTCGAATCCCGATACGGGCACGCCAAGGCCGAAGGCCTCGATGGACTCGGGTTTTACTTCTCCGACATGGCCTAGCTGAGCATCGCCTAGGCTAACATCTGCCGACCTCCCAGGCGCGAAAGCCCAGTGTTCACCTTGTGGAGTGGTGGCTTCCTTTCCCAGCATTGTCCGGCATGCTGACTCAAGGTACATCTTGGCTTCGGTGTACGACGAATGTGAATGGGCGACGAGGCAACCGAGGTGCCAGGACTCGGACACCCCATCCTTGGTTCTTGCGAAAACCCGCCCGATCTCGAAGACTCTTTGCGGATAGTCCGATTTGACGTTCCCGGAAAGTGCGGCCATGAGAGTCGGCAGGAGGGCATCCCTGAGCGCGGAATGCTCTATACTCCTCGGGTTCTGAACATTGATCCTGGCGGACGAAGACCTGCCGAACTTGTGGTAGAGGGATTTCTCGTCGGTCAGCTCGAACGTCATCAATTCTATCATGCCTGACCCCGCCATGATGGTCGCCACAGAATCGAGGAACTCCTCGAAGTTGTTGAACAGACCAGGACGCTTGCTGGGAGGATAGACGGGCTCGATGCGGTCCATGCCGTACCCCAGAGCTACTTCTTCTGCGATGTCGACGGGGTGGAGCAGGTCGACCCGGTATCTCGGGCATAGGGCCCGGTTCCCCTTGACTCCAATCCGGCTCCTGGCGAGAGAGCTGAGAATCACTCGTTTTGTGAGGTCCATTCCCAGCGTAGCTTTCACCAATTTCGAGTCCATTGGGAGTTCCATCGGCGAAAGGTCTGGAGTAACCCGGGGCCTCCCTGTGTACTTGATTTGGACGGTTCCAAGTTTCCCGCCAGCCTCGGACAGCGTGGTTGCGACCACAGCCAGGACGTCGTCGCCCGCTTTCCTGTCTATGCTTGTCACGTCGATGAAAAGGTTCCTTGTTCTTGATGTCACCTTGGTGGCCCTTCCGTTTATGATAGGCGGGAAGGAGAGGACTTCGCCCATTGAATCTGCTATGATGGGATAGAGCTTGACTCCAGCAAAGACAGAACCATAGGCCTTCCCCTCTTCGGTCTGCGAAAGTATTGAACCAACGTCGGTGGCTTTGCGCCCTCCAAGAGGGGTGAACTTGAAAGAAGACTGTACTGCTTTGTATGAGAATGGCGGTTTGATTTGGTCCAAGTCGTGGATTCCGATGGCGACGGTTCGCCTCTTCCTCCCCAGGCCGTTGTGAAGATCTTCCTGAAGCGAGATGATCTGGCGGACATCCTCATCGTCGAGGTGGATCCCCGTTGCGATGACGCAGGCTATGAAGGGCCGAATTGTGTTCAGCCTCGGGTCCACTGACACGGATATCCTCGAAGCCGAGGTGGGGAACTTCGGGAGGCCGACCTCCTTTCCAAGGAGACCTCTTAGGGCACGGGCGATTCCAAAGTCTGTCCCGAAATCGGGCCTGTTGGGGCTGTATTCCACACGGACGGAGTCTTTGTCAACGCTTTCGATGTCGAGGCCTATGTAGGGGAGCCTGGCTAAGATTCTCTTCCTGTCTGCCCCCACCATCTTTGCGAGGCGGACGAAATTTATCCTAACTACGGGCAAATTCCACCCGACTCCTGAGCCACGAAAGGTCGGCACCGTACAAAGTTCTCATGTCTTCGAGGCCATAGCGCATCAGCATCAGCCTCTCGATCCCGGGCCCCCAGGCGAGGACTGGCACCTTGACCCCTAGTGGCACTGTCACCTCGGGCCTGAATACCCCCGACCCAGAAAGTTCAATCCAAGCCTTGACGGCCTTCGAGTACCCGACCACCTCGAGAGATGGTTCGGTGTACGGGAAGTAAGTGGGCCAGAGCTTGACCTCCGCCATGCCTAGTTTCTTATAGAATTCAGTCAAGAATCCCATCAGGTGCCTGACGTTCAGACCCTCACCCACCATCATCCCGTCCATCTGATAGAATTCCGCCAAGTGCTTGTAATCGAGGTTTTCATTTCTGTAAACTTTTGACACGGCGAAGACCCGCGTTTCCTTTTCCTTAGACTCAGACAGCTCCTTCACGGAGAGAACCGTGTTGTGTGTCCTAAGGACCAACCGTCTTGCTTCCTCGATTCGCCAATGGTACCCCCAGCCCCTGCTCCCAGTCTTCCATCCATTCTCGTGGGTCGCAGCTACCTTGGCCACCGCCCCGGTCCTGCTCATCTTGTTGTCGGAGAGACCGTCAAGGTAGAAGGTGTCCTGCATGTCCCTCCCAGGATGGTCCTGTGGTATGAAGAGGGCGTCAAAGTTCCAGAAGGCTGGATGGACGCTATCCCCCTGCAATTCAGTGAAACCCATCGAGATGTATGTCTCCCTTACCTCCTGAATGAAGTCCCGGACGGGATGCCTCCTGCCTGCGTAGAACCTTGGGGCCTTCGCTTCGACGTCGATAGGCCGCAGCCTTTTGCCTCTCCACGCACCGGAGGCCAAGATCTCTGGGGTGAGCCTTTCGATGATGTCCGCGCTATGCGAGCCTGATGAGGTGGACGCTGACGCTCTTCCAGCCTGCGTTAAGGTCACCGAGGTACTTCGGGTTTCGGCCCGCCTTAGCACCCCTCTCTTCAACAGGTCTGCGACGAGGGCCGCCAGTCTTGACGGGAGGGACTTTTCGTCGACCCCGGTCGAGATAGAGTCCAGGAGCGAATTCAGCGCCTCGGAGGCCTTCGGATCCCCGACCCTGACGACTGATGGCGGCCCCACCTCGAGATTGATCCAGCCGGAAGCTCTTGCCCTTCCGAAGGCAGCTGAGAATTCCTCAGACGATCCAAACTGAGCCTTGAGTTCGCCAACAGTTATCGGGCGAGGAGACTCGACGACCTTGCGGACCAGGACAAGTTCTGGCGGCTTCCTGACGACCTCGAGCTTGCTCTGCTTGCTCTCTTCGATTGAAACCATCCCTTTCGAGGAGAGCCATTGCAGCGCACGGCGGACCTGGTCTTCGTTCAGAGAAGTCTTTGAGACCAATGAATCGAATGGAAGGGAGCCCATGGGCATCAGCGAAGAAATGATTTTCCGCTCGATGGGGTGGAGGGAGTTGGACAATTCGATCTCCTACTTCCCAGCGGAATTCAGGTAATTCCTGCTCTTGACCATGAGTTCCTTGGCGTCGCCCATCAGGGAATCTCGCTTCTTGTGATGACTCTCCAGGAAGGTCTTGACAAGCCCTGTTACCTCCTGCTTGCATTCGCCGCAAAGGCGTATCCCCTTCGTGCACTCGTGATAGACTCTCTTGACGTGCTCGTCGTCCTTCGCGAAGTGAAATCTGTATAGGTCGTACACCGGGCAGATGTCCGCACGGGCTCCGAGCCGTCGCTGTTCCTCGACTGTGTCCCTCCCCCCGGTGAAGGCTTTCGAGATTTTCTGGGTCGCGTCTCCTGGGGTGTCGTCCAGAGTGAGGAGGGAATCCGCCGACCTCTTTGACATCTTGTCGGAACCTCCCAAGCCCAGCATCAATCGGTGGTAGACGGCAGATGGGGGGATGAATCCGTATTCTTCATGATATCTGGCGGCCAAATCTCTCGCGAGCCTGATGTGAGGGTCCTGGTCGGCCCCGACCGGAACAAGGACGGGCTTTGGACCCCCAAGCTCCTCGAGCTGAGGCATCAGGATGTCTCCGGCCTGGAAAAGCGCCGCCAGGTAGAGTCCGATTTGTCTCTCCCCATAGATGGCACGGAGCATGTTGTTGGTCACTCCTCTCGAGAACACGGTCCCCAACTGCATCACCTTCAGCTCCTCACTTTGGAGATACACGACTGCCCTCTCCGGGTCCAGGCCAAGCGCCAAGATGTCGGCCACGTTCCTCGTCGCTATCTTTGATGTCTCTTCGAAGCCGAGTCCATTGTCAGCGTAAGCCTCCACGTCAGCCACTGCGTAGAAGACTGTCCCCTTCTTCGAGAGGGACTGGAAATACACCATGTCGTCTGCTGTCATTTTTGTCCCGAGGTGGAAGTCGCCCGTAGGCTTGATACCACTCATGACGGCATAGGGTTTGTTCTTGTCAACGGCATCGAGGATCCTCCCCAGGTCTCGCTGCCCGAAGTCAATCCCCCGACTTAGGTGCGGGCTAGGCTTCTTGAATCTCGGGAGAAGCGGGGCTACGGGCTCTATCCCGAATTCAGACTGGAGACGGGAATAATCTTTGACCGCACCCGTCCCCCAGGGGTCGAGTCTCTCTTTGTCCACACTACTTTCGCCTGCAAGGGTTCCGATATAACCCCTCGCCACTTCTGACCCGTTTCAACCCTGGCTGTGCCGCTTCAGTAGCTTCCCTTGGATGTCTATCTCCCCGTTCCTTATCCTCGTCGAAGAGATAGGTTTCGAATCCTCTGCTAGTACGTAATCGACCACCACTACCTCCAGAGGAATGAACCCTTTCGCCCTTCGAAGGTCGTTCGCCAAGGGCACCCTAGCCGCGGTCTCTTTGCTCACGACTATGGCCTCCACCTCCGAGGATGCAATCCCAGGGCCGTAGTAGTCGTCCAGCTTCGCGATTCTGTACCGCCGCCCAGGAAATCTCGCATGAATCAAATCCTCGAGCGCCTCGACCCGCTCAGCGTAGCCCTGGTCTGGGTTCTTTCCTTCTCTGCGGGCGAATTCGTCCGACGTCACCCCAATCACCACGGTCTCGCCAACCTCGAAACTCTTTCCGAGGAGAGCAATGTGACCCCTGTGAATATGGTCGAAGGTCCCTCCCGTGGCCACCATCTTGTATTTCATTGCGTGCCTCCGGCGTCGCAAATCAATTGAAATACCACAGGCCGCCTCGGAGTGCTCAGAACGCAATAAAGGATTTTGGAGATTAGGTCACCTTGATTCCAGAGCAGTACAAGAAATCGGGCAGGATTACGAGGGAGGTCGGAGCCCTCGTCAGGTCGGCAGTCAGGCCAGGCGT
>DASYXJ010000008.1:0-9113 GCA_035935095.1 Nitrososphaerales archaeon
CACGTCGACCATCTACCTCGCGACCGCATCACCGAACTTTCAGGCGTTCACAAAATCGCCCCCGTCACCGCCAAGGTTGATTCTTCGTCGGGTGCCTTGGACGAGCTTGTAGACCTGATGGCTTCCCATCTGGAGGAGAAATCTAACTTCTCGCTGAGCGGGTACGACATCGGAGAAGACGATTACGAGGACCTGGTCAGGTCGATGCTGGACGGCCTCCGTGAGGCGGGGCTAAGGAAGGTCCGCCTCCTCAGACCCAAGGGCAACGAATTGCTCTCAGAGAGGGTTCTATCGAGGGAAGCCTTCGACGTAGTGGCCTTCCCCTACCACGAGGGTTTCGGACTCGGCCCGACCGTCTGGGTCCCTGATTCTGCTACAATGCGGCAGCGAGGGACCCGCAAGCCAATCCCACACTCTGACATCGCAATGTCTCCGCGCCTCGCCCGGACCTTGGTGAACCTGGCAGGCCTCGGACCCGGTCAGACGATCCTCGACCCATTCTGTGGCTCAGGAACCATTCTGATAGAAGCCTACGCCAAATCCCTGCGCTGCCTCGGCCTTGATTCCAGGGCGAGCAGGGTCCAGGAGACGAGGGAGAACCTGAGATGGTCCGGCGGAGGGACCAACGACAAGGGGTACGACATCAGAAAAGGGGATGCCAGGGAATTGTCTCGAATACTCCGAGGCACGAAGGTTGACGCCGTGGTGACGGAGCCGCTCCTCCTCCCAAGGCTCGAAGCTAGACCGAAGACTCAGACCGCCAGGGCCATGATCGAGGAATCCGCGGGCATCTACAACGATGCCCTAGCGTCGATGGCGGAGTCGATCCATTCCGAAGGGAGGATCGTCGTCGTCGTCCCGGTTATTCAGACCATGGATGGTGACGAGGTCACCATCACCCTCGATGGCAGAAGGGTCGGCCTCAGGCTCTACCAGCCTGGGCCTGTCGGGTTCGAGTATCCTGTCAGACTTTCATTCGAGAGTACTCGCTGGGTAAGACGCGGGGTCTATGTCTTCGAACCCCGCTCCTGAGCGGTGTCCATCGTGGCGACTGCTTTCCTGAACACCCCTGTCAGCAGGTTGAGCTGAGCGTCTGTCATGGACGACGTCGCGGCTACCCTCTTGCCGACATCGAAGAGGTTCCGAATCTTGTGCGGGGGTACCCTCGATGCCTTCGCGAGTTCATAGAAACTCTTCGCGAAGACCTCCCGTGCTTGGCGGCCCTGCTCCCTGCGATGGCCATCGCCCCTGCACGAAGCCATGTACAGGATGATCGCTGCGGCATGCCCGACGTTCAGGGCCTTGTAGCCTGGGGCAGTGTCTATGGTGGTCGTGACATCGCACATCCTGATCTCCCTGTTCGTGAGCCCAGTGGTATCTCTTCCGAAGACCAAGGAAGAAGTCTTTGCAGAAGAGAGGATGGCGTGCAGCCGCTCAGGCCGCACCGTCCTACGGATCACATTGGACTTCTTTGCCGCCTTCAATGCCGTGGTGGCCACCAGAAGCTCGTTTTCTTCTCTCACCTTTTCGAAGGTTGTAACCACAGCGTCGTCAAGGACCGCAGAGGCGTGCGATGCATAGACGGCAGCTACCGAAATGTCGACTGCGGGCTCTACTAGGTACAGCTTCTCGGCCCCGAAATTGCTAACCAGTCTAGCGAGATGGCCGACGTTGACTGGACCCTTCGGTTGAACCAGTGTGACTGAGACTCCGCGAGGTAACACACGCGTCCTTAATCGACGGATGATAAAGCCCTCGCGGCTGACCTGGCGAGCAGCAGAGCTCATGGACCTGTTCGGGAGTCAGCGAGTAGACTCTTCTCTGCCCGTGGTCTCCTGCTCCTTCCATCCCCAGTTCGGTCAGGGCTGAGTCCACTTGTCTCCGCCTCAGCGAGAAAAGCCGCATGACGTTTGCTGCCTCCGCCTCCGAAACCAATGCCTTCGGTGTCAACAAGACGATGACTGAGTTGACCCTGGGCTGCGGGGAGAACGACTTCCTATTCACTTTCTCCTGCACTCTGATGTCGAACGCGATCTGCGCCAGAGCTGAGATTCCTCGGTAGTCTCTTGCGCCGGGACGCGCCGTTATCTTCCTGACGAAGTCTTCCTGCAGCACGACGATGGCCCTTTCGAAGTCCGCCGCGCCAAGCCACCCGATGAACCTCGCCGACTCTGAGTAGGGAAGACTGGACACAAGGACGTCGAAGCTCGGTCTTTGCTCGAACGCGTCTCCCAGGTTGATGTTTACTTCTTTTTCTCTGACAGCGGCCAGCGTCTCTTCATAGTTGCGCCTGTCCACTTCGTAGCCATCAAACCCGGCCCCGAGGCCAGCCAGCTCCCTGGTCAGCGCCCCCTTGCCCGTGCCGATCTCTAGGACTCTATCAGTGGGCCTGATCTCGGCGAGCTCAACGATTCTACGGATGACTTTCGGGTCAACGAGGTAGTGCTGCCCGAGGCTTCGCCTTTTCATTTACTTCTTTACGAAGATGCTGACCCTGGAGTCGCCCGAAAGCTCCTCGACGATTCTCTTGGCAATCATCTTGGCCGGTTCGCGCAGCCCCACCCTCTTCTGCACGTCGTCGAAGCTGTTGAACGGCTGCTTCTCTCGCATGTCTACTATCTCCTTCATGAAGGTCTTCCCGATTCCCGGGATCAGTTCGAGGCCGTGCAGCCTCGGCGTCAGTGGCTGCAGGTCGTTGAAAAAGGCTACGTACTTGGCCTCGTTCTCCTTCACAAGTTTCTCCACAACCGTCGGCAGGGAGCTCTTCGCCTCGGGCGTGAGCTCTTCATAGGTCAACTTCCCTAGGACGCTGATTATCTTCTCTCGCCCTTCCTTGCCGATCTTGACCTTCTCCCCTAGTTCGAAGTCCTGGTTCTCCATGCCGAGCAGCTCGAGCAGGGTCAGCCTGTCCTCCCCGACCGCCTGGACCATGGGCCCTTCCCTGCCCTTGATTACAAGCGACTTCCCCCTTGGAAGGAAGTCTAGCACGTACGCAGACTCTTCATACTTCTTGTCAGCTGGCATCATTCCCGGAATTGGCACCTTTTGGGACTGGCCTAGTTTGAATGGGGCCTCTCGGTGCGGAAAAGAATCGCGAGTTGCATCTGTATGCTCCCTGTTTCCCCAGTGGAGTTTGGTGCCGCCTTGCTATTTAATCCTACGTTGTTTCAGTTCTTTGAATGGAGTATCTTCAGTATCTTCTCGAGCGTTTCAGTGGAAAGGAGCTTCCTCCACCCGGAAGTGAATGTCCTAAGTTCCTCGATGGACTTTGGCATTATGTTCACCAGCTCGACAGACTCTTCTTCGCTAAGGCCGCACTCTGTCTCCAGTTCCTTTCGGAGCTTTTTGGCGCTGTCCGATGGGACCTTCGAAAACTTGGTCGTGTAGTCGAGGGTGCGTTTCTGTATCTGGTCCGCCTTCTCCACGTCGATTTTCTGCAGGATCTGGTTTGCCTCGGGAATGGTAAGCAACTTCTTGTCAGCCTTTTCCGACATCAGCTCCCCTCCATGCGGACGATGTGCTCCTTCCTCGCAGTCAATGTCTTGACCTTGTGCCCAACATTCACATCAATCGTGACCGCCCTCCTCCCCACCTTGGTCACGACGCCGACGAGCCCGTTGAACCTCCTGTGAGGCATCCCTTTGACTTGAGCCGGGTCTATCTTGATGACGACTTTGTCGTTCGGCGAGTATTCTACTAGCAGGCTGCTCAGCCCCTTCTTGGTCGACGACCTTAGAAGGGCCCTAGTCCTTCTTCTCAATCCGTGTGATTTCGGCAAATTCGAATTTCCCCGTTTCCCTTACTCCGCAGATGTCAAAACTGCGGCAGACGACTTCAGTTTTTAAGACTTCCGACACCGACGGTGAAACGAGCTCGCCGCTGACGAACCTCTTGACCGGTAGGCCTCCGTCGAGCTCTGCGTCGACGAAAAGCGTCCTCCCTCTGGCAGTGGCCGACGCCCTGTAGACCGTCTTTGTTGTCGGTCTGTTGTGGGGCCTCTCGAACCTGACCTCCGCCCTGCGAAACCTGGTCCTCAGTTCCGCCAGGCTCTCTGCGCTTACTTTGGAGGCGGCTGTCCCTCTGATCCTGGTCGAAAACCTGAACGATGGGAGCCGGACGGGCTTCCCCGGGAGCATCCTCCCTGAGGAAACAGTGACCGTCCCTCCCCTGGACCTGACCCCGAACGCCTTCGGGAACCTCCTCTTCCTGGGGCTCTTGACGTCCGCGACGAAAGGCCTCCCCGGGGAGGAGACCAAGCTTTCCCTGTCTTCGCTTCCGAGCCAGGAGAAGGTCATCTTGTCGCTCCCGCTGAAGCTGGCAAGTTTCTCTCGCAGGAGTCCCTCAACGCTGGGTTTCAGTTCGAAGCCTGTGTTGCGGCACTTCTTGCACCCACCTCCCCCGCAGTTACCGCAGAGCTCTCGCCGCTGCGAAACGCCTGCCGGCTTTGTGTACCTGCCATAGTAGAAGAGTGGCCGGGATGTGGCCGAGACTTTCCCGGCCCCGAAATCAACCAGGAGGGCAAGGTCGGGCCTCTGCCTGTCGACGCTCCTGCCCAGGGCCTTGGATACGTCCCCTGCGACGAGCCTCGCGGATTGCGTCTTGATCGTCTCATTCCCTTTAAGCTTCAGGTTCGACCTCAATTCGTCCTCTCTTTCCTGGACTCCCACGGGGACCGAGACCCCCACTGAGAAAGTGCGGAATTCGTACCGCTTCGATGTCTTGGCCGCCGCTCCCGCCATGCGGCTGACCTTGTCCATCATCCCGGCACATATGAAACACTCCTTCCCGTTCACGACCTCGAACCCCGGGGCCCCTCCCCCCTGCCTTTCCGAGCACGGCTGGCAGAGCCTGTAGCTCTGCAACCTCTATGGCACCCTACTGGTCGCCCATCCGCCGCATCATCTGCCTGAGCTCGCGGCCCTTGCTTGTCTTGACGAGGGTCTTCATCTGCTTGTACCTCGTTAGGAGCTCCCGCACGTCCTTCTCGCTCCGGCCCGAGCCTTTCGCTATCCGCTTGAGCCTGGAAGAGTTGATGCTCTCGGGGTTCGTCTTTTCGTCCTCGGTCATCGACTGGATAATCGACTTGTAGACCTTCACCCTGTCTTCAGCCTTGTCCAGTTCTTTGACGTCGACCTGCCCGGAGAACCCGGGGATGTGGTCCAGGACCTTCTTCAGTGACCCGAACTTCTTCATCTGCTCAAACTGAGCAAGCAGGTCGTTCATGGTCATCTTCCCGCTCATCAACCTCTGGGTCATCTTTTCGTCGACGACGACCTCGGCGTCCTTGACCATGTCCATGAGGGCCTTCAGGTCCCCCATGCCCAGGAGCCGGCCGACGAACCTGGTCGGGACGAACTCCTCCAGGTCGTCTATCCTCTCCCCGGTCCCGATGAAGAATGTCTTGGCCCCGGTGGCGGCCGACGCAGCCAAGGCGCCGCCTCCCTTGGCAGCCCCGTCCAACTTGGTAACGATGATTCCTCCAACGGGCGCAGCCTGGTGGAAGGCAAGCGCCTGGTTGTAGCACTGCTGGCCTATGGTCCCGTCGATCACGAGCACAGTCGCGTCGGGCTTGACAGCCCCCACCACTTCTTTCATCTCCTGCAAGAGTCCCTTCTCCTCTTTGTGCCTCCCTGCTGTGTCTATGACTATCAGATTCTTCGACCCCTCGAACTTCTTCTTCCCCTCCCTCGCGATCTTGACAGAATCTTTCTCCCGCTCGTCGCTGTATACCTCAGCCCCCGTCGATGCGACCAGGGTCTTCAACTGGGCCACGGCGCCCGGCCTGAAAGTGTCAGCCGCGACCACCCCCACCTTGAACCCGCGCTTGGAATACAGGCGAGCAAGCTTCGCAGTCGTCGTGGTCTTCCCCGAACCCTGTACACCGAGCATCACGAGCACGTTCGTCTTGTCCTTGCTGAGCTGCAGGCCACCTTCGCCCCCGAGTAGGCGTGCGAGCTCTTCGTAGAGTATGGAAACGACCTGGTCCTTCTTCGTTACCCCGGCGGGCGGCTTCTCCTCCAGGGCTCTCTTCTGGACCCGCTCAGTGACCTCGAGGGCTATCCTGACGTTGACGTCAGACTGGATCAGGGCCCTTTGCAGGTCGCGGACGAATTCCTTGACGGCCTTCTCGTCGACTGTGTTACTCTTCAAAATCTTCGATAAAGCGCCCTGTAACCCCTCGCGCAGTGAATCTAACATTTGTAATTCAGCGAAGTAGCCTTCCGGTTCTTTAAGAGGATTGACAGAAACGGGAGGGTTGCAACGTTCGGATGAGGGTCAGAACTAGGTTGGTAAGTCGGCACCTTTCCGTCGAAGGGGACAGGACGTACTCAAAATGGTTCAAATACAAATGCATCTCTCTCTGAAGTGCCAAACCTATTACTTATCAGGGCCTCCGACAGGTAAGAGGCGAACTCTCTGTACGCTTCGACGAGGCCCATATCCCGACCATGGTATCTCAAAACCATATTGTCAGCGTCTGCGCCCACTAGATTCAGCTTGGTTTGGGCAGATGCCAAGGGATAGTAAAAGTTCGAACCCCTCCTATCAGTCTCAATCTTGAAGTCTCTCCAAGTCAGTCCCTCGTCGAGAACGACAAGCATCAACTCTTCCCTATCTGCGAACTTGAATGGGTCAATCATGTCGAGAATCAACCCAATCTTCCGTGAGTTGTACCGCTCCCTGTGCAGGAAGCCATCGCATATCCCCGGGAACCCCACCTCTTCATTGATTCGTTCGGCCTGACGGAGACGTCGCTGATGCAAGTAGTTTATTGCCGCATCCATCGGTGAGTACCCCCTTGCCCTCCCGGCAGGGTCTTCTACGTACTCCCTCACGAACCTCGACCTCTTCCTGGGGCCGAACCACCACTGGGCCCTCTTCAGGGCCAAGCCGTAACACTGCCAGTACCGTTTCATTACGAGAGCTTCGTAGGGAAGGAGCCTAGCCTGTCTTGTTTCCCTGATGAGAGCGAGATACCCCTCCTGTTCCGCCACTATGGTGTCAGCATCTCCTGATGGTAGTTTGGCGAAGGCTACGATTCTGCGCGTGGCATTCAACGCACTCTTCGCCATCGCGACGGAGAATTGCCTAGCCACGTCCGTAGTCGACGCGAGGGCATCGACCTTCTGCTGCAGAGCTTGATCGAATCGCGGCCAGACCCTTGGCAACTCAGGCTCGGCCTCTGTGACCTCCTCAGCAAGCATATCGAAGTCCTCTGATGGCATTAGTCCTCCCCGCTTCGTTCTGATGTTCTCCCTGATCGCTCGTCTCCATTTCTCAAGGTCAACTTTCGTGTCGCCCCCTGTAATCTCGAGGTAGAGCCTGTTGTACTCATGTTCGTAGGCGGTCATTACCTTCATTTTTCCTCTGAACCTGACGAACCTTGTCCTGCAATTCCCACAAGTCACAGAGACACTTTGAAGATGCGGAAGCACCTCATCACAGATTTCACATTTCTCAGGTACGGCCTTCCTAAGGTGGTCTCTCTTCTTGTCCACGAAACGCGGGCAGGCAGATGAATGGGGGCCAATCCTCGAGGCATATCTCATCTTGTGAACCTCAAACTTCGTGATGGGGGATCCGGCTTGCTTCCATCTATCATCAAAAAATGGCTGCCTTTTGTTGACAAGCCACCACAGTCTGCATCTCCTTCTCACGGAGGCGTAGAAGGCGCATTGGCCGCAGTTCTGCTGTAAGAAAGGAGTCCTCGCGGGAATGCTGTAAGCCTGGGCGGGCCTCCCAACTTCCCTACGCCACGACTTTCTTTGCAGTTTGCCCTCCCCGACCAGCCCATCCAGAACTCGCCTGACTTGGTTCTTGGTTGGCGCAAGTAGCGCCTCCCACTGTTCATTCGAAATGTCCTCATTCGACTCGTAAATCATCCTTATTCGAGAATCGCCATGCCTGTTCAATTCTTGGAGCCACATCGAGAGTTTCTCCGTCTCGTAAGGGACAGTGACCCAATCCTGTTTCCCAACGTCCTCTAGAGCTCTGGTAGCCAGCATCTTATCGGGAATGCTTACTTTAGCCCTGAACCGCCTGTTTCTTCGGAAGAGCTGTTCGACATGACCCGGCTTTCCTTCTTCTGAGTGCGGAGGAGCCTGGAAAACCATCCCTTGGAGGAGTTCTTCATTGTATGCATCGAGCTGGTATCGCGTTTGATGCTTTGAAAGGTGCAACGCGAGTTTGTCGAGCCCTCTGACAAGTGTCTCTTCGGATATTGGAAGAAATGTGAGGTTAGCCTTCTCGACTAGAGCAGGCTTCGACAACCTCGTCCCATAAAGTAGGGCTCTGAGGACCTCTGTCGTCCTTCGTTCGTCACTGTTAGAGATGACCTCGTCATCGGGTTTCGAAATAACTACGACTTGGCGTACCTTGGCTGTGAGCCTGGCCAGAAGGCCGTCGATATACCCCCCATGCTCTTTGTCAGAAACTGCATTGACAGGTTCGACCAGAATGATGGTGTGGAAGGCCCCGAACCTCTGGAACCGCATGTACCATTGGAACCACTTGTCGTAACTTCCAGCTACTATCCTCTTAGCCGGCCTGCGGACTTTCTTCTGGACAAGCCACCCCGACCAACGATAGTCCCTCTCCGGGTCGAGCCATTCTAGACGAAGCTGGGAAAGTGATTCCAACGCTCCTTCGTCGCCGGTCATTATTGCCACCTTGCTCTGCTTCCTTTCTCGGAGGCACTCTTGTACCACGGCGCCAACCTCGTAGGCCGGAAACTTTCCATCCGGTTGATAGTGAAGAAGACGCGTATTCCACGCCGTTTGGTTGCAGAATGGCATTATTCTAGCTCTGTTGACTCAAATGCATATGATAAAACCCTTGTGGTAGTTATATAGCACATTTCCATGCTCTATGGTGGAAGCATGTCTTCGAAGTGGATGAACAGGATGCATGCGTTGGTCCCGATGACTGGGCAGGAGGAGCTGGTAGAGGGGGTCCTGCTCCAGCATGGAGTCACTCGGCTGACACATGCGGCCTTCCCCGTCAATGGCAGGCTGTATGTCTGCGACTTCTATCTTCCAGGACCTTCGATTGTCATTGAATGTTGGCAGAGCACCAGCAGGAGGGGGGTGGCGCTCACTTGGGTCGAGAAGAAC
>DASYXJ010000009.1:0-59962 GCA_035935095.1 Nitrososphaerales archaeon
GGGTTCTTTACGCCTCCGCCGGGAATACCTCATCCTGCGTTGGGGTATAATTAATCCACCGGCTGAACAAGTCGCTCTTGCGAGCTTCTTGCGTACACCGGGACCATTTCAACGCGATCTTCTATCGCCCCCCTCCTCCAGCCGCTCCTCCAGCTTGCGCCAGAGGTTAAGCCGGACGGCTCACTCTTCTCGGGAGTGGCTTCCCGCTTAGATGCTTTCAGCGGTTATCCACAATTGCTTAGCTGCCCGGCGACGCCCTCTCGGACGACCGGTACGCCAGAGGCAACGCCCCGCTGTTCCTCTCGTACTGGGCAGGGCTTCCCCTCAGTGAACCACCGCTTCCATCAGGTAGAGGCCGACCTGTCTCACGACGGTTGGTCCTGGAAGTTCCCGGGCCTGTGCCCGAGCAGATAGTCGTTTTCCAATAGCTCATGAGTTTAAGCGTGAAACCATTGGACTGTTTCTACTTTCTTCCAACTAAACCCAGCTCACGTTCCCCTTTGATGGGCGAGCAGCCCCACCCTTGGCCCCTGCTGCAGGACCAGGATGGGAAGAGCCGACATCGCAACTTTACCCGCGCTTTCGCACGGAGTTAGACTATGTCTTCACCCACGAAGCACTCGTGGGGTCGGCGTATGATGGTCACGCCATGTTGGCACACCCGAGACCATTGTCGCACCACGTCGGAACGTAGTGCGTCCCTTGCGGGATGCTCGAGCTAGCCGCGAGGCCATCTCATTACGCACACTTCTGCGCGCTCAGTCGTTACGGGGTCACAACGGAACGGTCGGACCTCTCCAACTTGCGTTGGACATATTTTCGGTGGCATCCGGGATGTTAGGCTTACGCCTGGCTTCAGGTTTATTGAGCCGAACCGGAACCAGCGGTGACCATGTCAAGACGAACCCTCGCTTGGGTCGCGTTCTTGCTTGGCTTGGCCATATTGATCATATGGATAGCCCTGGTCGTTCCTTTCTGGCTCAATCCGCCCAAAATTCATGCCTGAATCCTAGCGCTTGCCATCCGCGGGTGCCTGACCGAACCTACCTTTCCAATCAGAGGAAAGAAAAACCGGGAGACGCTTGTTCGTCTACTTCGACCAGCTGTCCACTTCTTCGCGGGAGACCGCTGAAAGCGTCTCCGAGCCGCGAGTCCATGGAGCTACCATTAGTCCGAAGCGCATGGCCGTCTTTTCGTCAGGCGCTTCGAAGATGTTGACGATGTCGTACCTGCCGAGGGTGTAGAAGGTCTGGTGGAACTTTACGCCCCACTTTTCAGCTTCCTTCCTCGCCTCGTCAATTCTTGCCCTGCTTTCTTTGTTTGGTGATTCCTTGAGTCTTACGAGTCGTATGAACCACATGGTCGGTCTGTTACTGGCCCACTTTGGTATATACATGTTAGCGTTGTCGAAAAATGAAAGAGTTTGGTACTCTAGACGGTGTGCTGTATGAAGTCGAGGTTGTCTCGAGAGAAAAAGGAAGATGCGAAACGCGCCTTCTACATCTTCATGAGCCAGCCCATGACCTCTTCGAGCGCGACTGCAGGCATGCTCACGGAAGAGCCGCCCAGCTCGCTGAAGAGCATGGCGACCCTCAGAGCAGTCTTCTCGTCAGGAGCCTCGGACAGCTGTACGACGTCGTAAGGCCCGAGACAGAAGAAGGCCTGGTGGAACTTGACGCCCCACGACTCGGCAGTCTTCATCTTCTCCTGGACTTTCATCGCGCTTTCTTTGGTCGGTGGTTGGCCGTTTTTGACGAGGGTTACGAACCACATCGTATTAGCGACGTGGCCGTATGATGTATATAAGACGACGCCAGAATTGTGCCTGAATCAGGCATTGGCATCGAGAGTGAAGTTTGTGCTTCGCTGTGCAGACTGCGGGTGCTCCCCCGACGAGTGCCGTGAGGCCCCGTCGGCGATAGACTGCCCTGCCTGCAAGCTGGATGAATGCTGTTGCTGGAACGCCGTTCATGGCGTTACCGATTTCGGTTAATCTTCCATCTGACCGGGTGCTGAAATCCCGTTGGACTTCCCTCGGCGTTGCCCTCTCCCGCTCTTCCCAATGCGCACTTCGTGAACCGCGGAGTCTTTTTATCGAAACAGGCCAGAATCGAGTTGGCTTGATGCTGGACAAGTACGCCTACGTCACCACCGTCTTACTGATGATGACTGGTGTTTTGATCTACCTGGGTCTGACCGTATCTTTCGAAGCGGTCTACCTGGCAGTCGCTGCCCTGGCTATCCTAGCCCTGCTCTCGATCTGGTGGAGCACCGTTCGGCGCTCCAAGTCTCGATAAATCTCCGCAAGCCCCCGAAGGTGCGTCCTGGATAAAGGAGGTCGGGTTTCGCCGATATAAGCCGATACTCGTATTTTTCTGCGGATACTTCAATCGCGTTACCACGATTCTGCCCCAAGGCCCTGATGGGCCGAGGTACCAAACCGCGGGGTCGATTGGAGCTCTCGCCCGCGACGAGCCTGTTACCCCTGGGGTAACTTTTCTGTCACCTCCAGCCCCCAACAGTGAGGACTTGGAGGATCGCTAGGCCAAACTTTCGTTGCAGAAAGTTCTGCGTTTAAACTTCCTGTCAGGCCGACTTTTCGCCTTGCCGTCAACTCTGGAGTTCTGACCCAGATGAGTCGACCTTAGGGCCCCCTCGATATCTTTTCAAGGGGGTGCCGCCCCAGCCGAACTGCCCACCTGCCGTTGTCCTCCCTTAGGAGTTAGCGACGCAGTCCTCTAAGACTGGTGTTACATTGTTGCCTCCACGCCACCCGAAAGCAGCGCTTCGAAGGCTCCCAGTTACACTCTGCAAAGAAAACCGCATCGCAGCAACAAGCTGCAGTAAAGCTCCACAGGGACTTCTCTCCCCGATGGAAGTTGATGGACTGTTCGTCCACCTTACGTAGGTTCGCCGGGTCGTAGATAGGGACAGCGGGGCCCTCGTTGGTCCATTCATGCACGTCGGAACTTACCCGACAAGGCATTTGGCTCACTTCTGTTACTTTCCGTAGACCTTGACCCGTAATCAAGGCGGGCCTGGCTTTCGTCAGGCCTCCATGCATCGCTGCATGGGTCGGACTATATCTTAGTCGAGCTATGCGACTTCTGGCGTATAGTCTCTGAGGATTCCTAGCACATTGCTAGGCCTTTCCTGCTGATTGTCTGCAGCTGTGGCATTGTCAGGCCTTGCGGCCTAGCCCAGCATTCTCAGACTTTCCAGCACATAGCCAGATTTGGTTAAGGCAATTTCCTTACCTTAAGAGAGTCAGAGTTACTCCCGGCGTTTACAGGCCCTTAGCCCAGTTGAACCCAGGTTTTAGGTACCTGCACTGGCCAGGATTCATAAAGCGTACACATCCTTTCGGACTTGCGCTTTACTGTGTTTGTTACTGCGGCAGGCGCTCGAGCTAACAGGTGCGTGATCGTGTTGATCGTAACGATGCTTTGAGTCTCCCCGACTAAACTCTTGAGACCCATCGCATTGGAAAAAAATTGAATTCAAACAATTCGTGGACCACGTCCTGCTAGCGCAAAGCCCTTTCCGCGTTAGTAAACAGTCGGGACCCCCTTGTTATTGCAACCTGCGAACGCCATTTCACATGACGAACGCAGGCACCACTTATAGCTAACGTACGTGGCTAATTTCAGCTAGGTCCATTGAGCTCGGAGTTGAGACTTACGCCTTTCGAAGGAATGAATTCCTTGATCGGCGGAAATCTCCAATTGAAGAGCGCAATCTCGTATAGTTGACACTAGAAGGGAATGTGCTTTCTGAAAGCACCTAGTGACAACATGAACGAACTCATGTGACCTATTTGCCGAGTTCCCTTACCTACAGTTCCCCGACACGCCTTAGGCTTCTTACCTAGGGGCACCGGTGTCGGTTCTGGGTACGAACTTTGACTAATCTGTCCAGCTCCGTTTTCACGGTCTCCGGGGTCCGGACGAACCACCCCAACGGGCGGCCATTCTCTACTCGCCGTGGTTCTCGTCATTACGACACTCCCCACGACTAGTTGGATTAGACAGAGCGATAAACTCTGCACGTCCTACCTCAAAGCACCGGAGCCGATGTCGAGCCTTGCGGCTCATCGATTAATCAAAGGCACTGGAATTTTGACCAGTTTCCCTGGTTCGTGTCTCCCTGTTGAGGATACACTTAGGATCGGCTAACCCCTGGCTGACGACGCATTGCCAGGGAACCCGTGCCCTTGCGGCGGTCAGGATTCTCACCCGACTTCGCTGCTACTACTACCAGGATCTGCACTAGAAATCGGTCCACCGGACCTCACGGCCCGGCTTCCGCCCAATCTCTACGCCCACCTACCACATACTTGTCTCAAACAAGTAGTCCGGAGTATCGGTATCAGGCTTTAGTCCCGTCCATTTTCGGGGCCCACAAGCTCGGCAGGTGAGCTGTTACGCTATCTTTGAAGGGTGGCTGCTTCTAAGCCTACCTCCCTGCTGTCTGAGCTCATAGACGCCCTTTGGCTTGACACTTAGGCTGAATTTGGGGACCTTAACTCCAGTCTGGGTTAATCCCCTCTCGGTTATGAGGCTTACCCCACATAAACCCGCTTCCCCGCTTCTCTTGCGCCGACACATTCGGAGTTTAAAAAAGAAGTGGCCCCTTTCGAAGCCTTGTTTCTTCATTAGTGCTCTACAGCGTCGGCAACATCTGCGGAGACAGGACTGGGATCCGCTTCGGTGGGAACTAGCAATCACCGAGTTAGATAGGCTTTTGGCCCCTTGCCCCCGATCAGGGGACTAAGTTGCACGTTAAGACCCTTTCAGGCCTCCAGCAGGCTTTCGCCCGCCTTCACCTTGTCGAGGGCACGATCACTCGGTTTCTAGTCTAAACCGCCATGACTCAAAGGCGCTTTCACACCTCCTCCCTGGAGCCTTACGGCTTTGCGGAGAGTCGCTTTCGCTTCGCCTCCGGGCTTTGAACCCTTAGGCTCGCCATGACAATTAACTCCCTGGCCCGTGTTTCTAGGTGATTAGCTGACGCTCAATCACTTTCTAGACGGAATGCGCGACCCCGGAGCACTTACCCCCAATAGAGCTCCTTGCGGAACTCGCTCGGGGATCGTGGTCCTTCCAGGCCGCGCACGTCTGTAACCGTATGGTTTCAGGCTCTTTTCACACCCCTTTCGGGGCCCTTTGCAACTTTCCCTCGCGGTACTAGTTTTCTATCGGTCTTGGGTAGTGTTTAGCCTTGGAGGCTGCTTTCCCCCATCTTCCCTAGCCATTGACGAGGCCAGGTACTCTGTCTTCAGCACTACCTCGGTCCCGACTCGCCTACGTGAGTATCACACTCTGTTCTCCGGCTTTCCAGCCGAGTTCGGCTGTCGGTTCCAGGGTCGTATCCGCTGAAGGCTAACCCCACATCTCCCTCACCTTTCGATAAGGGATTCGGTTTGGGCCCTCCCGTTTTCGCTCGCCGCTAATAGCGGGATCTCAATTGATTTCTCTTCCTGCTGGTACTCAGATGTTTCCTTCCCCAGCGTTCGCGATCCTTTCGGATCACCGGGACGCCTTGCGGCAATCTCGGTAGGTTCTAACCCATTCGGAAATCCCCGGATCAAAGGATGCGTGCGCCTCCCCGGGGCTTATCGCAGCTTGCCACGTCCTTCATCGCCACCCAAGCCAAGTCATCCACCATACGGCGTCGGTGCGTTACGGATGAGTATAACATCCCGGCGGATGCTTGCGCGAACCCTATGCACGGCTTAATCGCGTTCCCCGCCTTGCGAGCGAGGGCGCTGGCCCTTCGCATCCTATCCAAAGACAGGACGCTGCATCTAATCGTGTGTTGTGCTCTACATAGATACTTCCTCGTTGCAGTGCGTGGTCGTAAGTCCTCGACTGTTACACTAAGGAGGTGATCCGGCTGCAGGTTCCCCTACAGCCACCTTGTTACGACTTCTCCCCCCTTGCCGAACTTAGGTTCGATATGCCCAACAAGAGCATGCCTCGCCTAAACCCAACTCGGGTGAAGCGACGGGCGGTGTGTGCAAGGAGCAGGGACGTATTCACCGCGCGGTGATGACACGCGGTTACTAGGGATTCCATATTCATGAGGGCGGGTTTCAGCCCTCAATCACAACTGGGGTAGGGTTTGAGGATTGCCTTCCTCTGTCGAGGTCGGGACCCACTGTCCCTACCATTGCAGCCCGCGTGTGGCCCAGGAGTTTCGGGGCATACTGACCTGCCGTGGCCCTCTCCTTCCTCCGCTTTAGCAGCGGCAGTCCTGATAACTAGCCTCCGCCCATCTCTGGGTAGATAGCAATTAGCAGTAAGGGTCTCGCTCGTTGCCTGACTTAACAGGACGCCTCACGGCACGAGCTGGCGACGGCCATGCACCTCCTCTCAGCTCGTCAAGTAAAGTCTTCAGCCTGACTCTCAACCTGCTGTCGCTCCTGGTAAGTTTCCTGGCGTTGACTCCAATTGAACCGCAGGCTTCACCCCTTGTGGTGCTCCCCCGCCAATTCCTTTAAGTGAACTGTGTAAGCGGAATATCCACTTACAATTCAGCCTTGCGACCGTACTCCCCAGGCGGCGAGCTTAACGGCTTCCCTGCGACACTTCGTTCGCGAACTGCGAACGAATCATCTAGCTCGCATCGTTTACGGCTGGGACTACCCGGGTATCTAATCCGGTTCGCTCCCCCAGCTTTCACCCCTCACCGTCGAGCGCGTTCTGGCGGACCGCCTTCGCCACTGGTGGTCTTCCGCGGATCAAAGGATTTTACCCCTACACGCGGAGTACCGTCCGCCTCTCCCGCCTCCTAGTCTTGCAGTATCCTCTGCGGGCCAGCCGTTGAGCGACTGGATTTAACAGAGGACTTACAGAACAGGCTACGGGTGCTTTAGGCCCAATAATCGTCCCGACCACTCGAGGAGCTGGTATTACCGCGGCGGCTGACACCAGACTTGCCCTCCCCTTATTCCCCGGCCTATTTACAGCCGAGAAAAGCTCCCTTTAGCAGGAAGCACTCGGACTAGCCTCGTCACGCTTTCGCGCATTGCGAAGTTTTCGCGCCTGATGCGCCCCGTAGGGCCTGGACCCTTGTCTCAGTGTCCATCTCCGGGCTCCTTCTCTCAAAGCCCGTACCGGTTACAGGTTTGGTGGGCCATTACCCCGCCAACAGCCTGATCGGCCGCAGTCCCATCCTGGAGCGAAAGGCACAGAGCATACCCGTGCCGCCCTTTGGACGACCACTCCTTCCAGATGAGGTCATCTATCGCGGATAGGCCCCAGTTTCCCGGGTTTGTCCACGTCTCCAGGGCAGGTTGACTACGTGTTACTGAGCCGTATGCTGCGTCCCCTGTAGCCAAGGAACGCACAACTAACATGGCTAAATCCCAATCCGATAGCAGTCGGGTCCGGCAGGATCAACCGGAGTCGATTATCGAGGAGTACGACCACGCATTTCTGCGAGGTGTAAAGCACAACCCACGTCAGATCTAACCAAGGTCAGATCTCCATGTTTGTACGCGCATCTGGAGGTCGTGCGTTTCATGGCGTTCGGGCTCGGCCCTTTGCTCAAGGCAGACGCCGCCAATTAATGCGCAGAGCGGGCCACGGTCAGGGGTTTGTATATATGCATTCTCATGTGAAATCGGCACCGTCCAGACAACGATTCTTCAGATGGTGATTGTAGAATTCTCAGAGGTTCGATAAGAGCCATCGCTGACCGTGCGGGGGAGGGTCAGGATTCTTCGGACTTGGGCTCGGCAGGCTTCTCGATGGCCGCTAGCCTCCGTTCCAGCTTGGCGGTCTTGTCGTAGAGGCTCCAGATGTACCAGACGACGACCGGGACGAAGAAGATGAGCAAGAGGAGCGCTGAGGCGATGACGATGAGGACAAGAAGTCCAAGGAAGACCACCTTGACGGCCGTCTCAAGGCTCCCCCTGGAGGACCTGGGCTTGCTCATGGCCCTCGCCCCGGCTTCATTCCTGATAGGTTTTGCCGGAGTGTGTTCCGAAGCAATCAGTGGTGGCTCCCGCAGAACAGCCGTCTATTGACGGCACAATCATTATCTCGCCATTGTTCTTTAAGGCCTTGAAATGAGATTGGCAACCGATTTTCGGCCAGGACCAAGTCGCCGGACTTGGTTAGGAGTAGGAGCTGTGGCCGTCGCGGTCCTCGTCGTCGGTGTGCTCGTGGTAGAACTTGGGTTGACAAGTCCCGGCAGCCGAGGGTCACAGTACATCAAGGTCGAAAAGATGTACCTCGACCAGGTGGACGCGCCGTCAGGGATGACATACTACTTGATGGAGATCAATGCCTCGAACTCAGCCGCGACCCCCTGGCATTTCGACCCATCCTTCCTCACGGTGACGAGCAACTCTTCGACCAAGTTTTCATCGAATGGGAGCTACAATGGGACGGCTCTCCTAGGCGTGGCCGACTTAGCTTCAGGGCAGCATATCTTCGGAAAAGTCGCGTTCGAGATGCCGGCGAATCAGGGCCCCACGAAGCTGAGCTACTCCGACTCGCAGGGAGGGGTAGCACTTCAGGTCTCTACCATTCCCACGGTGTCGGCTGTGGCTTCCAGGCTGAACTACAACACGCACCTGAGCGTGAACGGCACGGGCCCCACTGTCCAGGCAGGAGGATGGGGGTTCGGTTCGTTGATAATGAACGGGGTGATTGAGAATAACACACTGGTCTTCTTCTCGGGACAGAGTGTCCAAGTCAACTTGTGGTTCGAGTACCTGAAGCGGCCTGTCGATCCGGCCACGATTACTATTCAATCGGTAACGGCCGGGAATGGTTTTCAGATCGTCGGGGTAGACAAGCCTGTCCCGTTCACGATGACGGGATGGGGAGCCCAGGCAGGGCTCGTGCTGCTGCTGAGGATTCCTCCGGGGCAGCACACAGGGAACATCGACATTGCCATCTTTGTTACTGCCTAGGGTCGCTTGGCGGGCTCCCCGCCGTAGGTCAGGACGTAGGGGGTAAGCGCGGCCATCAGTTTGCTCTCGGCCTTCTTCCGGTGCTCCTGGAATGTGGTCCTCGGGACCTTGAGGATGGAGGCTATCTTGCCTGTGGACGTGCGCCGCGGCTGGCTGTAGTAGCCGAATGTTATTGAGGTGACGAGGGCGTTGAGTTGCATTGGTGTTAGGCCGGAGAGCGGGTCAAACAGGGGCATCACCGGGGGACGGTGGATGGACCCCAGGTCTATTCGCTTGCTGGTCAGGAGTTCCACCTTCCCCTTCGAGCCGAACTTGGCGAGTAGCCGCTTGACTCCTTTCCTATCGAAGGCGATCATGTGGTAAGTTTCCCAGCCTCTGTAGTATGTGATGGGAGGGACGAAGAGGCAGTCGCTCTTCATCATCAGGTCGGGGGTCGACCCCTTCCTTTCGCACGCGCACGTCATTATCTGGAGGTGGTAGCCCCGTCCGTCGGAAGCCTTGTGGAGGATCTTCGACCCCTTGCTGCGCGCGAGGGAGGCGAGCTCCTTGTTGATGCGAGGCCAGTCCTTCCGGTCGAGGGACCTGACGTCCATGAACTCCCTCTCGAAGTTGTCCCAGATGGTGACTCTCGCTGTGGGGAATTTCCTCGAGAAGTCGTTGAAAGGGCAGTCGTGCTGGAACCTGTAAGAAATCTCGTACAAGTCTGGAAGGTTGTCGCTGGGATTCTGGGATATAAGATTGGACTAGGTAGGAGCGTGCGAGCTCTGGAACTATGGTAGAACTGTTTGACTTGGTCACCGCGAATTCGACAGAGGCTTAGTCCTTCCGGACGAAATTGCTGATGAGTGTCAATGCAACACCGTAGTAGACTGCAAGGTGCAGAATTGTCTCTGTCAAGTTGTGGCCGAGGAAGTCGTGCAGGTTCCCCGTGGAGAAGGAGTAGACTGCATCGGTGCCTAAGAGGAGAAGTGTTGCCGCTGAGAGGACCAGGATGTACCTCCTGGCAGCAGGGCCTCTCGTGATCATGACTAGCAGCGTCGAAAGAACTCCGACTGCCAACCCGATGTGAAGCACCTGTGTCAATGGCAGCAGGCCAATGAAATCGGAGAGCTGTCCGAGCGCAGTGTGGTTCAGGATGTCCAACGCCAACCCGATGGTGCCTATCGACACGCCCAATGTGGAAAGGCCCTTCATGGTCTTCATGGCGCGGAGGAGAGCAGCAATTGATTCGGACCTTGCCAATGGAGAAATCGAACCCAGCACCATGCCAGTCCCGGCCACGAAGAGTCCGACCCCTGGGGAGATGAATGTCTGCTCCAGGCCATAGGTCGTGGAACCGAACATCGGGATGAATGAAACCAGGTAAGCAAGCAGCCCAACTGCTGCGACTGGCACTCCGAACCTGGCGCCCTTCACCATGGCGAGCCCCGCAATGACAAGGAGGACGACCGAGACGTCGGCTCCCGCAGCCGCCGTGGAGGATATGTTCGTCCCCAACTGGTCGGAGGAAACCATGACCAGGTTCGACTGTGCGGCGGTACCGAAGACTATGAGGTTCTGATAGATTACCACTGATACGATTGTAATCCAAGTCAAGAACGGCGAAATTATCAGGAAAAGCGAAGACGCCACCCTGAGCGGATTAATCATGACGTGATGACTTCGAAGCATCCTGAGGTTACGGTCTCTTGAGGGAGAAAAAGGAGGAGGGGTCAGATCCAGTCACTTCGCGCTGGAACTGACTATGTTGAAGTGCAGATAGATGGTCGTCAGAACCGGCCCGAAGACCTGGGTGGGTTGCTTCGCCGAGTTTAGGGCTGAAAGCGAAGTTAGACATCCGCTACCCGCAGAGCAGGTACCGGTGCTGGCGTTCGGGAAGATGGTAGGGTCAAAGACCAGCCAAACCCTGAGCTTCCACCAACCTCCCTGGCCAGAGCCGGGGAAGCCGGAAAGCACGTGGCTGTGTATTGGAAGAGGGACTACGCCGGCGATTCCGGTGGGTGTCAGGTCAAGGAAGTCGGGGTGGTTGGGGCACGTCAGTGTGACCGGGTTGTCAGGACACTGTGTGAGATTGTTCGCTCCCAGACTCGCGTCGAAGATACTGGGGGTGCCGGAGATTCCCAGATAGAAGGGTACGATCACGTCGAGGATGCTGCTGGCGGTGTCGGGGACAGGGTCCTTGACTGCGTCTGTGCCTACGACGCAGGGACTGCTTGACGCGCTCGTGGGCGGGCCAGCGGAGTTACAGAAATAGATGTTGGAGTACTGGACAGTCACGACTGTCCCGTCGGCAAAAGCGAGTGTGGTCGCGATGACATTCGGGGCGCGAGACTTGCCCGCGGCTTCGACGACTCCGGCGCCGGGGACGAGGACAAAGGCCAAGGGTGCGAGGAGAAGTGATGCTGCAACTAAGACCAATATGGTCTTGCTTCGAAGAAGCATTTTCTTTGCAGACTGTCGAGTTTTACTATATTGTCATTAGCCGAATTCTCACCCAATTCACACCCAAATCTAGTCGGAAGGACTGGGTTGATTAATTGAAGAGACGGAGTTGATTCCACCGGACCAAGCGGATGGCGGAGATGTTAAGCCTGTAAGCGAAATTCGACTCGACCGATTCTAGCCCTGAGTCTTCCTGACCCAGATTGTGGTTCCCTCGACCTTCACGTCCAGAGGGATCATCGGGACCTTGGCAGGAGGCCCCACGACAGCCCCAGTATTCATGTCGAACTTCGATCCGTGCCACGGACATTGCATCACTGAACCAGTCAGTTTTCCCCTCCCGAGGGGTCCGCCAGCGTGAGTGCACTTGTTAGGGAACGCGTGGAACGACCCGTCGATGTTCACGACGAATATTTCGGTCCCGAGTGCCTTCAGGACCTTGCTCGTCCCCGGCGGAACCTCAGAGGTCTCGGCCGCTCGTTCGAACCCGTCCGAGCTCAACTTGTCGGACCCCGGAAGCGTGAGGGAGATGCCATATCGGTGAACCAGTCCGAACCTCCATTAATAATCATTGGAATCTTCGAACCGCTCAGCCAGCTCATGATTATCCCTTGGTCCCCCATCCCAATGGCTGACGTGATGTGCTCTGATACCTTCCCGACAATCGGAATCCAATCCGGGGGCTTCGACCACGCCTCGCCCCACTGCTGTTCAGTCTTGAATTCGACCCCAGGGAAGTAATATGCGAGCTTAGCCACCTCATCCCCGAGCGCATAGAGTTCCAGAATCAACCTGTCGCCTCTCGGATAGAACAGGTCGTACTTTTCCTCCATGCTCCAGAAGATTTTTTCCTCCGGGAAGACATCGCGAACCCTCCCAGTCGGCTCGCTCGCGAGTATGACGGAAGACTCCAGTTCAAAATGATTCTCCATCCCGAAGCATGGCTCGGTGTTTGTTGCCAATACGAGATCGGTGGCCCTAACGACGCCACCAGGAGTTTTCACCTGCACCCCACCGTTTTCCTCCTTCCATTCGATGAGTGGTGTCTTCTCATAGATTTCGATGCCTTCCATCCTCGCCACCCCCGAGGCGAATCTCGCCGGATGAACCTGACCGACGGCGTCGTACGCAAGACCTCCCTTGAACCTTGTCAACGGAAAATAGGCATTGACGTCACCGCCTGAGAGGAGCCTCCCCGGGAGCCCGAGCTTCTTGAGGGCCCTAAACTCGGCGTCGATCTCTTCCACCTCTTCGTCGTTCTTCGCGACCATGATCGAGCCGCAGGTCCTAGTCCCGCAGTCTATCGATTCGTCCCTCGAAGTCTTCACAATCTCCTCGATCACGCCCGCCGTTTCCATCCAAAGTCTGTTCGCTTTCTCTTCTCCGAACACGTCATATGCCGGGACCAAGTTGGTTCCGCTGCCGTAATAGAGGACCCCGGAACTCGCACCCGTCGTGGGCCCGCCAACCTCATCCCTTTCTATCAGGGCCACATCGAACCCGGCCCTTTTCAGCCGCAAGGCCGATGAAATCCCGGCCATCCCTCCCCCGACGACCAAGACTTCTTTCCGTATGTCATTTCTGAGCCTTGGGAATCTTTTGCCGACGGGCCACAGAGGGTTAGCTTGCATCTTTCGATGATTGCAAATCGCGTTGGATATGAAGGAATTACCAAATCAGACCCAAATTGTTTCCTGGTCTGCGGCCGGCAAAAGATTTGGGTGAGAATTGGGAATTCCGCTATATACTCAGGCGAAGGACTTTCAAAACGTGGAAAACGTAACACGAAGACACGCAATTTCAACCGTCATTGCAGTAATCTCAGTCGTTGTGATAATTGCGATAGCAGCGGGCGCCTACTACTTCTTACTCGCACCAGGGACGAGCCCATCGACAAGTACGACCACAAGAACAACGGGATCGGCGACCACAGTCGCTTTTTCGATGATTCTTAACGGCTCGACCAGCGCAGGCTTCTACAAGAACTCAGTCGTCTCTTTCCAGTATACCAAAGACTACACGTGCACACCAGCACTCTCAAAGTTCGCGACTAATCAGACGGAAGCGAACCTGGCAGCTGCGAAGACTTCTTGCGAAGTCGGTGGAGGTAACTTCACGGCTGTCGCAGGGGCAGCTCCAGTCTTCATACTAGTCCCTGCTTTCGCCGGGCTCTCGATATTCGGTGTCCCAAGTCTAGGCGCGACAAGCCAGGGTTACCCGACCTTCAACCATCAGCTGATATTCACACAGTGCGGAGCTGGCGGAACGATCTCGGCCTGCTCCGATCACCCCACTCTCATATACTCTCCATACTTCACGGCAGTCGAGCAACACATAGGGATCAAGTCGGGTGTCTTTGGACTTCCTGAAGGAGTCCTGCCGACCCCGGCGCACGACCATGTAGTCAATTACGTAGGAGGAAGTAGCATCCCATGGGATGTCATCACCGTCCTGGTCTTTGACCCGAACGTAATGCCTGACGCGGCGACCGGCCAATGTCATCAATGGGTGACCTCGGACCTGTCGAACCCGACGGGCAACTGTCTGACGTCGTTCGATGCTCTCGCCAAGGCCGTGACGACCCAGACGACTGCGACTGCGAACGCCAACATGACCCAGCCCGACCCGATCTACAGCACTTTAGGCGGAGTCAAGACTCAGGTAGCTATCCCTGGCGTACCCATAGTCTCTGACAACTCACCGACCAACACCAACCTCTTCCTTTACTTCAGCGTCTCTTCGTCCAGTCCGTACAAGCCATGAGCAAAGTGGCGAGGGTAGCCTCGCCTCCTTCTTGTTTTCACGCCAACGCTTTTGTTATGGTTTTTTCTGAGTGAACGTTAATGGCGACAATCCCCCTTGGTGCAGAAGTCAACCTGGGGATTCAGACGATCTCTCTAGTCATCATACTCGTGGGATTGAGATATGCATTGCTCACCCATAGGGCCTTCGCCAAGGGGAGTGAACCTGGAGCAAAGCTGGAAACCAAGCACAAGAACCTGATGACGTCGGCTGTGGTCGTCTCCGGTCTCGGGGCGATAGTCTGGATGATTCCCAATTACTTCCTCGGCTGGTTCTACGGCACTACCGGCCTCGGATATGGGAGCGGGGGGTACCAGAGCTACTATCTCTTTGGAGGGGTGTACCTCGAACACTGGTACCTTGTGCTATTGATGGTCGGGTTAGGGTCAGTCACAGCCATATTGGGCGTCTACCTCGTGCTGAGAATGCGCTGGAGTCGATTCCCCGAGGCTCTGAAGGTACAGAACTACAGAGTGGTCATGATCACGACTTGGAGCCTATGGTTCGTGAACATCCTAGTCGGCTTTCTCGTCTTCTACTATTTTGCGTTCTTTCAAACAGGGTAGTACCCGGCAGGGTATCGACTGAATCAGAGTCGCAAGAAAAAAAGAAGATTGGAGGCTCTCGCCTCCTTTGGGTTTCTTTACATCGCGGGACGAATGGCAGCCTGCAGCTTCTGTACGATTGCGGCAGGGACCTCATTCATCTGATGTGTCTCTTTGGCGTGGGCCTTTGTCTTGGCCACGACTTCGTCCGAAGTAGTGCCCGTTGCTGCCCATTGGCAGCCGCACACTTGTGCTAGGTCTGCTGAATATCCTGTCATAGGTCTGAGAACGGTCTGATTGCTAATTAGTGATTTACCCAAATCAGACCCAAATCGCTGGGCCTACTTCGCTCAGCGCCAGGTTACCCTGACGAGGTTTGCCAGGGCCAGCGACTCAAGTGCGTTGATGGCGACAAGATACGGCGCAGCAGCCACTACGATCGCCTGGGCAGAGGGGACGAGGCCGTACAGCACGTACCAGAAGACTATGATTACCCCATTCTGAATTAGGAAGAAGATTGCGAAGCTCATCAGCGACAGACTGAGGGACGAGCGGACCCTCCGCCAACTCTGGAAGTAGAAGGCTACCAGCAGGACCACGAAAGCCACGTTGAGAAAGGCGAATATGGCGGCCACGTTCATCCAGAAGATGTCGAACGCCATCTAGAATTCAGGCCCGTTCTGGCTATATCTAACTTTGCCCAAATCTTGCCCACATCGTTTTCACGGAGTCGAAGAATTTTTCGAAATAAGGAGTAAGGAAATAGACGGCACCATAGGTTCCCTTGGAGCTAGCTACTATCACCCCGTTCTCCACTAGAAGTTTGATGTGGTGCTGCACCGTCTTGTAGTCCAGACTCAGTTTCTCGGAAATCTTGTTGGGGTTAGTGGGTTCCGTCCGGAGGAGCTCCACAATTCTTGCCCTGTTTTGGCCACCGCGTGTCCCAACGAAGACATAGACCATCATGCGCTTGAAAGAAGGGTCGAGGACGCCAGAAGTCGAGGCGCCACTCGGTTCGGAAGCAATCTGCAGAAGGTAGGAAAACACTCTTCCTATCAACATCCCCCACACTGGAAATCTAATGAGGGAGTTCATGGTCGGCACGCTCTGACGGCCTTGGCGTACGCCCTCTCGTCGCTTGGTCCACCCCACACGCCGTTGACCTTGAAGTCGGGCTCGCCGATGATCACACCGTCGGACTTCTGGTAGAACTGTTTGACATTGGCCAGGCCGATGCCGCTCCCGATTAGGACTGGTTTGTCAATAGCATCCTTCACATTCTTCACCCTTTCGAACGAGGGAGGGATGGGACTGCGTGGGCCTGAAACTATCACAGCATCTGCTCCGCCTCGCTCGGCAAGGTCCTGGGCCGCGTATTCTATTTCAACGTTGAAGATTGGGTAGGCGTGCTTGACGTGGACGTCCCCGAAAACGAGGACCTGCGAGTTGAGCTCCTTCTTCAGCCGCGCCACCTTCGCTGCGCAGCCCTCGATAATCCCCTGGTCGGTGGCGTAGGCGCCAATGAGTATGTTGCATCGGATGAAGTGGGCGCCGGCGACCTGGGCGACAGAAATGGCCTCCTCGCAGGCGTTGCGGAGCATGTTTACCCCGACCTTCATCCTCGTGTGTTTCACGACCTCTTTGGTGATGATGGCCATGGCCGCCACCGTGAAGGAAGGAAGGTTCTCTTTGAAGAGTGGAGTGTCTCCGACGTTCTCCACGATGCAGGCGTCTAGACCAGCGCGCTCAAGCTTGTCTGCCTCTGAGAGTGCGAAATCGGTCAGCTGTTTCATCGACAGCTTGCTGTTCGGGGCCCCAGGGAGCGCAGGCATGTGGATCATTCCGAGAATGGGCTTCGAGGGAAAGAGCTGCCCGAACTTCACGTTTGGTTCGCCGGTCTGTGGCGATTAAAGGGTTTCAAAGAGGTGCCCCCCTCGAGCCCGACGAGGACCTAGTTGCTCCCTCTGTACGACCTGACCAGGCCAATCCATAGGCCCTTCATCAACTACGGGTTGATAGTCATCAATGCCGTCGTGTTCGTCTTCGAGGTCGTTTACACGAACAACTTCGCCCCACAGCCCTCAGGGGTACTGTTCGATGCGCTCGGACTCGTGCCCTACTATCTTGTCAATACGTTCAATGGTGCCGGGCTCGTCACACTCACGACTCTTATCACGTCTATGTTCCTCCATGCTGGAGTCCTTCATCTTGCCGGGAACATGCTCTTCCTCTTCGTCTTCGGAGGCAATGTGGAGGATGCGTTCGGACACAAGAAGTATCTTGGCTTCTACCTCCTAGCCGGAATCGCCGGCGGGCTCACCCAAACCTACCTTTCGGTGGCCGCAGGGCCTCCGGACATCTACGCCCCAAGCATTGGAGCGTCGGGGGCCATATCAGGCGTGATGGCGGCATACTTGATAATTTTTCCCAGAACAAGGATCGTCTCCTATGTGGCGTACTTCATCCTCCCCATCCGCGCATTCTGGTTCGTGGGGTTCTGGTTCCTGCTGCAACTCCTCTTTTTCGTAGGCGGTGTGAACACAGGGGTGGCCTATGGGGCCCACATAGGAGGTTTCGTCGCTGGGCTCACCATAGCCGCGGCCGCGAGGCCCTTCGTGAAGAAGAGAGAGGAGTCAGAACTCTAAGTCTCAAAATCCGTACATATCTAGATGAAGCCAGGGAATCAGGGCAGTGACGACGCACTGCTCGGTGAGGTCTGTCCTGGTCATCCTCCCTTTGGTCAGATGGTGAATGAGGCCTCCCTTGTCCCCCACCTCGTTGATCCCGCTGATTGATTCGGCCCATCTTTCCAGTTCCTTCCCTTCGGTGAAGAGCTTTTCCATCGCTTCCCTCGGAAGTGAATATCCGGCCGAGTGGCCCAGAGACACCTTGCCCGATGGGCCGACGATGGCTGCGACCTGGTTGTCGAAGTAGACCTCGCCGATGGTAAAGATGCCGGCCTCAACGCCTACTCCGAAGTCACCCCCTGCCTTGGAGATGGCGAACTTCGCTCGGGCTGTGGCCCCCGATGACATTTCTTCGAGGCCCCTAGGCTGGGCCTTGGCAACGCTTGCGGAGTCGATTGGATTGAGCTCTACGTCAGGGAAATATTTCACGAAGGCTCGTCTGATTCCTTCGAGTTTCGCAGGGTTCTTTGTTCCTGCGGCAACTAGCATATGATCAGCCGGGCTGCCAGCGGTTTTATGTTTCTCGGCGGCTCAGGACACTCTGAGCTCTTCGAGGAGCTTGCTGATATTCGTCGTTGGGGTCCCGTCGGGTCGGGCAATCTCCTGTGAGGCCGGCGGGTTCGTCTTGTACGAGGAGCTTCTTCCAGCCAGTCGCTCCTCATAGGTGGGGATGAACTCATTCTGGTAGAAGACCCCGATGGGTGTGTGGTCCCCGAACTCGAATGATTTCAGGACTGCCTTCTGCACCTTGCCCTCCATCTCCGCCTCGTCGTGGCTGTGTACTACGCCGTCGTATCCTGTGTCTTCGAGCTTGTAGGTCCTGGGCTGGGGCTTCCCCGAGGCGTCGAGGTTTCCTTCGCCTGCCCAGTACTCCTTGGACTGGATGTCGTTGTAGGTGGGGCACGGCTGCAGCACGTCGAGAAAGGCGAAGCCCTTGTGGCGGATCCCCTTGATTATGAGGTCCTTCAGGTGGCGGACATCGTAGGCGTAACCCCTTGCCACCCATGTGTACCCAGAAGCTATTGCGAGCATGATCGGGTTGATTCCTTGGTTGATGTTGGGGGCCGTGAGGGACTTCGTCTTCATGCCAAGGCCCATGGTGGGAGCCGCCTGGCCCTTGGTAAGGCCGTACACCTCGTTGTCATGGATGATGTAGAGCATGTCGACGTTCCGCCTCCCCGAGTTGACGAAGTGGCCTGCCCCGATGCCCATGCCATCTCCGTCCCCTCCTTCAACCACGACCTCGAGATTCGGGTTGGCCAGCTTGATCCCTGTGGCGAAGGGGAGGGACCTGCCGTGGAGCGTGTGGACCCCGTAGACCTTGGTGAAGTGGGGCGCCTTCCCTGAGCAGCCGACACCCGAGACCACCACGGTGTTGGAAGGGTCTACGTTCATCTCTGCGAGCGCCATGTGCGCGGCGTTGAGGATCCCGAAATCCCCGCAGCCGGGGCACCAGTCATTGTGTGCCGTCGTCTTCAGGTCTGAGAACTTAAGCGCCACGTTTCAACACCAATTTCTTCGGAGCCTTTCCATCATGGATCATTTTCAGAGCGTCATAGACCTCCTCGGACGACATGGGTCTGCCGTTGTACTTGACCACGAGCTGTTCGATGGGGATGCATGTCCGTTCACGGACGATGCCAATAAGCTGACCTGAGTAGTTCATCTCGACCCCGACTATTTTCTTCGCCTTCGAGAGGAGCTTGGTCACGTATTCGGTGGGGAATGGATTGATGAGCCTGAGCTGCAGGAAGTTGACGTTGATGCCATCCTTCCTGAGCCAGTTCATGGCGTCCAGTATGGCTCCCTTGGTCGAGCCCCAGCTAACGACTGTTATGTCGGCTTTCTCCGGGCCAAAGAAGTTGACTCTATCTTCGATGGGGATTTCCTTGTCAGCAAGGTCGATCTTGCCCATCCTCTTTTCCATCATGTAGTCGCGGTTGGCCGGGTCCTCGCTGATGTGGCCGAGCTCGTCGTGCTCGTCCCCTGTGTGCCAGTAGACGCCCCCCTTTGTGCCGACCGGCGGCCTTGGGGAAATCCCGTTCGCAGTGTGCTTGAAGCGCTCAAACTGGCCGTCGACGGCATCGGTGATCTCCCGGAGGAACAGCCCTCTGTCGATTTTGACCTTATTGACGTCGAGCATGGGCAGGGTGCCGTCTGAGTTGGCGAGGGCCTTGTCGACGAGGTGGATTACTACAGTCTGATACTTCTCGGAGTAGTTGAACGCCCTGACAGTATCGTAAAAGGCCTCCTCGAGGTCCCCGCTGGCGAGGACGAGCCTGGGGAACTCGCCGTGGCCTGCGTGCAGAGCGAATCTCAAGTCTCCCTGCTCATGGCGGGTCGGGAGGCCCGTGCTAGGGCCGCCACGGGAATAGAGCGTGACCACGACAGGTACTTCGTTCATGCCTGCGTATCCCATGCCTTCGGCCATCAAAGAGAAGCCTGGACCGGAGGTCGAAGTGGAAGAACGCACCCCGGCAAGGCCTCCGCCAATGGCCATGGTCACCGCTGCTATCTCATCTTCAGACTGGATTACTGCTATGCTGCCCTTAGTCTTCATCGCTGCGATTTCTGCGACTTGAGGGTTTTCCCGGGCAGAGGGAGAGTCAAGTTCCATCTCGGAGTGAGCCTCGAGGTACTCGCTTTCGTCGCTGGCGGGGGTGATCGGATAGTAGGTCTGGAACCTGCATCCCGCGAGCTCCTTGGCCATGGCCACCATCGAGTTGCCGCGGACGAAGAGCCTGACGCCTTCGGGTTTGATGGGGGAGAGTTTGTAGGCGAAGCTCCCGGTGTATTTCTCGCCGATGAACCTGTACGCCTGGGCGACGGCCTCGACGTTCATCTCGGCCACCTTGGGCTTGCTCCTAAACCACTTCTTCACAGCGTCCTTCACGAGTTCTTCGTCGTAGGAGAGAAGAGCGTAGGACGCGGCGACAGCCATGACGTTGAGCATCCTCTGCAAGGAGCTGAGGGAAGTCTCGCCGAACTTGGAACCAGTAGTCTTCAGCAATTCGTCGTAGGGGATTGGGTAGATGTGGACTCCCCGCCTGCGAGCGAGTTCCAGGATCCCCTTGACGTCGGGGGATAGTCCGTTCTTGATGAACTCGTCGTTTAGGGCCTCCACGACTTGGGCTTCGATGGTGGGGACCTGGTCGAGTCGCTTTGAGTCCTGGTCGGGGTCGTAGATGATCGCGCCTTCGTTCCTGACTTCGAGGGCGTGCCTGAATATCGTCTCCTCCTCGAATGTTGCCAGCATGTCGACGGTGTCGACGTGCGACCTGATGAGGTCCTTTGACACGCGGACCTGGAAGTAGCTGTGCTCCCCCTTGATGTTAGAATAATACTCCCTCTTACCGAAGACGTGGAGGCCTCCTGATGCAGCGGCCCTGGCGAAGATGTTGGCCGAAGAGTCGACTCCGCTCCCCTGAACCCCGCCTATCATCCATGAAAAATCGTCCCTCTTCATGTTTCGTTGTCTAAGACCGAGTGGTGTGAGATGATGTTTAAGCGTATAGTATATAAGATAATGACTAGTAATGAGTTTCGATGGGCGAACTGAGAAGGGTGCAGAAGGTGGGGAAGTTCACGCTGACTGTGTCCATACCCAGCGAATATGCGAAAAGGATGAACCTGTCGGCCAAAGACAGCCTCCTTTTCAGGGAAGACGCTGACGGAACAATGAGGCTGATCCCGGAAACTAAGGCAAGAGAAGCGACGAAGGTGGCGATCAGAGCCGACCAAGCGGGAAGTGACGAGATGCTGACCAGGCTGATCGTGGGGGCCTACGCCCTGGGCTACGACACGATCGAGGTGATGGGAAAGGAACCTCTCGACCAGATGACGGTCGACAGGGTGGTGGCCACGGTCAAGAGGCTAAGAGGGATGGAGGTGGTCGAGTCGGACGTCAGGCGCATCGTGGCCCAGAGTTTCATCGATCCGACAAAGTTCCCCGTGGACTCTCTGATCAAACGTCTTCAGATCTTGGTTTCGAAGAGCCTGGAGTACGTGACGAACTCTCTGGACCTGAAGCAGACAGGCGGCCTCAATGAGGTGGCCCGGGTCCAGGAGGAGATAGACGAGCTGTACTGGCTGATACTCAGACAGCTTCTGGTGGCGCTCAACAGAAGGGAGCTGGCATCGGAGATTGGGATTGAGTCGCCGTTGCACGCATCAGGAGACAGAGTATCGGCGAAGACCCTTGACGAAATCGGGAGCATCATACAGGATGTCGCCGAGGAGCTCGTGAGGCTAAGAGGACTGGGAACGAAGATGGACCCGAAGGTGGAGGCGAGCGTCCGGGGACTGGCGGCGAAGGCTGGGGAGGCGTTCAGGACGACGGTCGAAAGCCTGCTGACACCGGACATCAAACTCATCAGGAGGTCCCTCGTCCTTGTGGAGGAGACGCTGCAGCTGGAGAGAGAGGTGACCCATGAAATGCTGGAATCGGGAGAGTTCGGGTACGCCAGGGTCCTTGTCTCGTACTTCGGGCAGCTGGCGAGGTACTGTAACATCATCATCGAGATTGCTTCGCACCGCCTGCTCAGAAAGACGAGCAGAGTCGCAACGGTACAGCAGTGACAGATGCTTTTTTGTTGACTATGTGGAGTCAGAGCCCTGTGGGGATAATCTGGTCCTGTGCCTTCACTTGGCCCTCTTTGAGGACCCTCGCGTACCATCCTCGTCTGCCTAGCATGGTCTTCAGGAACGCCGGTCCTTTGGAGCGCCCTACGTATGGAAGGAGCAGCAGATTGTCGCAAGGATTGCATGCCCTCGAAATCTGGAAGGTCGCCTCGCCTGCAATGAAGGTCTTCCCGATTTCGAAAGCGTCATAGGGAATTCCGCTCGTCGTAAGATTCTCTCCCAAGTCTCCGGGCTTGATCGGCCAGCCTTCCGAATTCAACTCCTTGATCTTCTCGATTGGCATTATCAGTAGGGCCGAATCTGGGTCGTCCTTGAGCTTCTCGTGCCTGTAGACGTTGAAATCCCCTTGGACGCCCGCGAATGAAATGAAGGCTGATTCGACGGGTTTCTTGGGGAGACCCCGTTCACCCTCGGTCATGGATTTCACGTTGATCTGCCGGATGAGAGCCATACAAGAAACATCGGACCCACCCCATTAATTTGGCTTTAGCGCGTCATGTTGGGACTGTTCTTTCTGCCGCACGTCCAAGACCCTTTATCGGAACCCGGGAGAACGGCCACGGCGCGGGGGTAACGAAGCCTGGTCAACCGTGCGGGACTCAAGATCCAGCCTTGCTTCAGATGGGGCATCCCGTCCCTTAGGGGTTCGTGGGTTCGAATCCCACCCCCCGCAGTATATGTAGAGTTCAAAGCGGTTAGCTCGGGTTCAAATCTTGATAACTGCTCAGAGACAGCCTTTCTCAGGCGACGTTTCTAGAAGGTTTCTTCCGACTAGACCTGAGATCCGGCGGAAACGGCGAAGATTTCGTTAATAACCACCACTTCTTGAAACCTCGACTGGTGTTCTTGGTACCTGACTGAAGTCGACCGGATCCTGATCGTCGGGGGCGGCATCGCAGGCCTCTCTCTGGCGACTGCCCTTCACCATCAGGGCTACACCCCTGAACTCGTTGAACGCAGCAAAGCATGGCCAGCGTTCGGGGCAGGAATCATAACGCCTGCGAATGGCATGCGAGCCCTTCATGCGTTGGGCGTCGGGGAAGTCATCGATCTGACCTCCGCGGTGATTCGTCGCAATGGTTTCTTTGACCAGCAAGGGGAACTGCTTTGCGAGACCGACCTCGAAGATCTCTGGCGCGGCGTAGGCCGCTCTGTCGGCATTACCCGCGTGAGGCTTCAGGAAGCCTTAGTCCCAGGAGCCTCTGGTATTCCGGTTCGATTGGGCGTCTCGCTCGAGACCCTAACCCAGGATGATGACCTCGTTCGGGTGGGTTTTAGTGATGGCACATCGAAAAACTACGACCTGGTAGTGGGAGCCGACGGCATTCATTCCACAGTGCGAAAATTAGCGCTGAGCCCTTCTTACTCGCCAAGTTATGCAGGAATGATTAGCCGGCGGAGCCTCATACACACCCGGCCTCCGGGGATAGTCGACAGCATCGTCATTCTCATTGGCGAGGGGTGCATTTTCGGGGTAGCCCCGATGGGGGAGGGCTATGCCTACGGCTTTGGAGTTACTCGCGAGGAGCGTTCCGAGGATCCCCTCAAGGGACGTCTCGAACGTTTTAGGCGTCGTTTTGCCGGGTTCGGCGGGCCGGTTCCGGCGTTTCTCGATACTCTGCAATCAGATGATCAGCTACACGTGGGACCAATCGAATCGGTTGGGCTCGACGAGTGGTACCGCGGTCGGGTGGTCCTGATTGGGGATGCTGCTCACGCCGGCCCGCCATACTTGACCGAAGGAGGTTGTATGGCGATGGAAGACGCCTTGGTGCTGGCGGATGTCCTTCGCAAGGAGGGTAGCATCAAGAGCGCACTCGAGGCGTACGTCCGAAGACGCAGGCCTCGAGTCGACTGGGTGCAGGAGCAGAGCCTCGCCCAAATACAGGTCTTGCTCCAGCCGCTCGAAGTCCGCAATGAGGTATTGCGCGAGAAGGGAGACCAGCTGTACCGGGGTCGCTTCCAACCGCTCATTCCCGAACCATAGCCTTTCGCGTTCCACGCTGAATCCTCAGTCGGTACCTGGCGGTAATTGGGCTGATGTATGGTTACGATAAGATCTTTGATACTTTGGTTTAGAGTGGCGTATGCTTTGAACTGTACATTTAGAGTTCAAGTCTCACCCCCGCATCCTTACGGCCGTAAGGAATTCGACTGCTTACAACTCATAATCGTTCTCGAGGGGAGAGCATACCGCTAAATATCGAAAGCTAACTAAACTCAGATAGTCTGCAATGAAGGAGAAGCAGATTCTAGTTCTCGGGGGCGGGGTTGGCGGCCTCGTAGCATCGAACTCGCTGAAGAAGAGTCTAAGCACGAGGGCAACAGTTACCCTCATAGATCGCAAGAAGAGTTTCCAATTTCCACCTTCGTACCCCTGGCTAATGCTCGGGGTGAGGAAGCCCGAACAGACGGAGAAGAGCCTCTCTATTCTGAAGGGAAAGGGGATCGAGGTGGTAAACGACGAAGTTCTCTCAATAGACATCGGAAGGAAGTTGGTAAAGACGACGAACGATGGGTTCTCCTTTGATTATCTCGTTATTGCACTCGGTGCCGATTACGCGCCCGATTCAATACCTGGTTTCAGGGAGCATGCGCACCACATTTACGACCTAGAACACGCTATCCGGTTCAGAGATGCTGTCGAAAGCTTCTCTGGAGGGGTAGTCGCAGTGGGAGTCTCCAGAACTCCCTTCAAGTGCCCAGCCGCGCCCTACGAGACTTCTCTCCTTCTTGAGCATCAACTTAGGAAGAAGGGAGTCAGTGCGAAGATCAAGTTCTTCACTCCCGAGGGTCTACCTCTACCATCCGCTGGGCCTGACATCGGGAACGGAACGGCTGAACTTCTGAGGTCCAGGGGAATCGATGCCAAATTCAAAGTCAAACTTACAGAAGTAAGACCCAACGAAGCCGTCTTCGAGGACGGTTCGACAATTCCGTTTGACTTACTGTTTGCGGTTCCACCCCACAGATGTCCCAAACCCGTGGTTGATGCCGGTTTGACTGACCAAACGGGATGGATACCAGTAGATCCCGAAACGATGCGGACTGGATATGACTCAGTGTACGCGGTAGGAGATGTCACGTCAGTCCCTACGCCATCTGGCTATGTTCCGTATCTGCCAAAAGCAGGAGTATTCGCCCACAAGCAGGCAGAGACAGTATCTCACAATATCTCTGTTGAAATCAAAGGCAAAGGAACCAAGAAGGCTTACAACGGAAATGGGGAGTGCTTCTTGATGACAGGCGGCAATCAGGCAGGCTTCGTTAGGGGGACATGGTTTTCGAAGCCCCATCCCGACATAAGGTTCTACTCTCCGAATCGTTCCCGATACGCTGAAAGGGTACTATTCGAGAAATACTGGATGCACCACTGGTTCTAGACAATGACCGTACCGGAATCCCGCCCCCCGCATTCAAGACCCGCACTGAACCATAAGTTAGGTGCGCGGCGACCGCATGTGTTTCTCATCTTCTATCGCCACGACCTCTTGCAGCCACCGTTCGTTTCGAAGAAATTAGTTTCTTGATTTTGGCGCCCAGGGACTCGAAGACAACTTCGAGGTCGTATCCTTCCTCGGAAAAGGCAAACCTCTCTTTGGGCATGTATATGTCCACACTGACCTCGTACCTTGCCTTTTGGTCGCTGATCTTCTTCGTATCGATTACGGCCCTGACCTCCTCGATGTACGGGAATGCCTTGGCCAAGGACGAGGAAAGTCTCTCGAACTTCCCCTTTACTGCTTCGGCTTCGGAGGGCTCCCTTGGAAGGCCCACGATGTAGTACCTAAGATTTTCTTCCCTCGGACCGACTAACGGTTTCATTATGTCCCTTAGTGTGATGATCCCCTTCAGCCCGTCTCCCTGACTGACCAGGACGGCAGTTGTCTTCTTCTCAACCATCAGACCGACTACTTGCGAAACTGTTGCGGTGGGCTCAACCTCGATGAAGGATTCCTGAGAGATCCGTGCCACGGGGTAGTCGAAGCGCACTTCGGAGTCGCCTCTCGCCGGTGCCCTTTCCTCGCCCATGAGGTGGAAAAGAATGTCCGAGGAGGTCAAAATCCCAGTCAACTTAGAGCCATTTGTTACTGGCAAATGGTCGAACCTCCGCTTGGTCATTACCTTCCTCGCCTTCGAGACAGTGTCCCCTGCGTCGACAACGACTGGATTCCGACTCATTATCTCCGAAGCCCGCATCGGCATGTTGACTGATCCGTTTAGTTGTCTGAGGATTCCCCGGGCGGTTGCGGCGTTGAATGCAACAGGCTCCACTTTGCAGGGAAGGGCACGCAGCCTATGGTCGTACATCAATCTGGCGGCCTCGACGATCGTTCCATTCTTCGGCACCTCCGGAACCTGATAGGCGATGGTGCCCAGCCTAGTTTTAGCGGGGTCGCTGGTGTACATGAGGTCCCTCGTGGTCAGGCTCAGATAGCGATGACCTTGCGCGATGAACACTTCGTAATCCCCGCTCTCCCTGAGGTGACCGACCGCCTTGGAAACTCTTTCACTCTCAGGGAATAGCTGCCTTTCCTCTACGATCTCTCTTATGCTCTGCAGACGAAACCAATTGATGTCATTCAAGCGAACTTTCCCAGCGGCCGGCGATTTTTCACCTATTTAAGCCGAGGAGAGAATTCTCGAAAATAAATCTGACGTGGATGGAAGTGCGCTCTCTCCGACCGTTGTGTTGTTGACGACGGGATCTGAACCTAAAGTTCGGCTTGCGGTGACCGCACGAACTCATCTCTCTTCCTTGCCTTCTTGTCTGCTTGAGCCTTTTCGCATATGCGCGTGTCGGAGACCAAGTGGTTCTCAATCTTGGTATTCGTGCTCCTTTCTTAATAACGGCCTGCACAAATTGATGCTACAAGAATGAAAGCGTGCGTGGTCTTCGATACTCGATATGGCAATACCGAGAGGATTGCGAAGTCAGTCGCGATTGGACTCGAAGAAACGGGTATTGAAGCCTGTTGCGCTGAAGCAAAGGGTCTGACATCCGATTCACTGGAGCAATACGACCTAATTTGCGTTGGCGCTCCAACGGAATGGCTTACCGCATCCAAACCCATGAAACAGTTCCTTGAAGGGCTTCATCGGGAAGTCCTGTCAGGCAAATACGGTTTCGCTTTCGATACGAAGCTCGCCAGGCCTCTCTCAGGGAGTGCCTCAGGATACATAGAGAAAGAATTCGGCAAAGTTGGCATCCAAATCATCGCAGGACGAGAGTCTGCAATAGTCTACGGAACAGGGAACAGCATGAGCAGCATGAGCAGCATGAGGCTCAAAGATGGAGAGGAACAAAGGTTCGAGGGAATTGGAAGAGAAGTTGGAGCCGCCCTCGCGACAAGGGTAGGGAAGATTCAAGTGTGATTTCGCCGACTTCAGCAAGGAGAGCTGACCAGACTCGCATGATGCAGCCTAAATTGGGCACCTCTTGGCTACTCGATTATCGATCATGCTGCTGCAAGATGATTCAGAACCATTTGGCAGGCGACAGAATATCACTCATGAATCACCGACTGGACTCAAGAAAGAAGCTGGTTTGCTCCAGGTCGTGGCCTATGGTATTGGTAATATCATAGGCGCGGGGATCTATGTTCTGGTCGGCGACGCGTCAGGACTGGCGGGAAACACCGTTTGGTTGTCCTTTCTCGTCGGAGCAATCGTCGCATTGTTCACAGGCTTGACCTATGCGGAACTAGCGTCGATATACCCCAGGGCCGCATCGGAATACGTCTACCTTGGTAAGGCATACGGCAACAGAATTTTCGCATTCATAACAGAATGGATGATGCTAATTACGGAAGTTGTAGCGGCGGCTGCGGTCGCGATAGGATTCGCAGGATACCTCTCGAATGCTACTGGGGTTCCGATTCTGCCTGTTGCGGCAACGCTACTCGTTGTTCTGACGATAATTGCACTTTTTGGCGTGAAGGCATCCCTCAGTCTAAATACCGTGCTCAGCTTCGTGGCTCTCGCCGGCTTGGTTGTAGTCATCTTTGCCGGAATTGGAAGGCTTGGGACGGTGCCTTACACTTCTTCCCCAAACGGAATTCCGGGGATTCTCGGCGCGTCTGCACTTGTCTTCTTTGCTTACATCGGCTTCGACAACATGGCTAACCTCTCTGAAGAGACGAAGAAGCCTGAGAAGACGATACCCCGTGGGATCCTCATCGCAGTCGCCATTTCCACTGTGCTCTACGTAGCCGTAGGTCTCGCTGCAGTAAGTCTCGTACCTTGGCAGCAACTATCTGTCTCGGATGCCCCCCTGGCATTGGCCGCGTCCGTCACTTTGGGTCCCACGGCTTATGACGTCCTTACAGTCGCAGCTCTCCTCACAACCCTAAACACCGTATTGGTATTGCTGATTGTGAGTTCCAGGATAATTTACGGGATGGCAGAGGAGGGAGCACTACCGAAGTTACTTAGAAAGGTAAGCGGGAAGACCAGGGTTCCTTTTGTAGCGTCCATCACTGTCCTGCTAATTGCACTTGCGATACTTCCGCTTGGAACTGTCGACGCAGTCGCCAAGGTCACGAGTTTTGGGTCGTTGCTGACATTTGCGCTCGTGAATCTTGCTTTATTGCACTTGAGAAGGGTAGCGCCTCATCTGTCCAGGCCCTTTCGGGCCCCTCTCAACATCGGTTGGATTTCGGTTACCGCTCTTCTTGGCCTGTTGTCATGTCTGGTGCTACTATCGCAATTCGATCCGGTCAGCATGACGTTAGGCCTTGTTCTCCCCGTCACAGGGATGATGATCTACTTCGTCATCGCTCGGCGTGGCCCTCCGAACGCACGCCCCTCTATGCACGAGCCACACGAAGTGCGCAGGAATTGGCAGTCCGATGTGATATGCACCGCGCCCAACTTGTTGCCCACCCCCACGCTGGCCAAGTTGCGACCGCCCCAGTTCACGGGAGACTTGACAGGAGCTCCTGGACTTCATCAATCCAAGACTGAATAGATCGAACCCCAGCCTTGAGCTTCTCTGAATCCTTTTCAAATCCGCGGAGCAGGTCTTGTTGATGTTTGTAGTACGCGGCCAGTTTTCCCAAGGTATCAGCCTGGGCAGACGTTCTTGCGATGGACTTTCTTTCTTCCAGAGAGCCCGCGATTCGGTTTAGAGCAACGAGTATTTCATCAACTGACAGTCCTGTGTGCTTCTTGAAGTCTCTGAAAACCCATTGACGCTGGAAGATGCTTCTCTCTTTCCAGCCTCGGAATTGTTCCTCGTAGGTTTGTGCAACTCTCTTGCTGAAGGCAATTGACTTTTCGTTTGCTGAGCTTCCACCTGAATCGCCTCGAGACTCTTCAGCCGAAGCACCTATGCCTATGTTTCTGAGGACCTGAATCGAACTGGTCTCTGATCCGTGATACTTCGACGCTAATGCTATAGAGGCAGCGAAACCGAGGCCAGCCTCCTCAGGTGTGAGGAGGACCGACTTGTTCATTTCTATCAGTTCGTCTATGGTGATTCCCATCAGTGCTGCGATTCTAGAGCCCGTCAGAAGAAAGCCCGGAGTGCGTACGATGCCTGGTCCAATCGTGAACGCGTGGACACCCGTTCCCTCGACCTCCGCAGCAATTGTGCTTGCAAGTTCCACTTGTGCAGTCTTGAAGACTTCGTAGGGTCCCATGAACGGAGCCGCACCGGATGAGGAAACACAGACGAAGACCCCGTGATTCCTTTGTACCATCCCCGGCAAGAATTCTCTTGCCAAAAGGACAGGCCCTCTGAGGTCGACGTGATACCCCAGATCCCAGTAATCCACCGGAGTGTCCTTTACGGCACCGATTTTCTCGGCGGTGGCATTGTTAATGACCGCGTCCACCTTTCCGAAGAGGCTTTTTGAACGAGCACCCAGGCGGGCGACGTCTTCCTCGTTTCCTACGTCCGTCCGAATGAACAAGACGCTACCGTCGTCATACTTGCTCAAGAGTTGCTCCGATGCCTCCCTCCCGGTCTTTTCGTCCACTTCCGCCAAGACCACTCGTGCTCCGAGCCATAGGAGGGCTGAAGCCGCTTCGTAGCCGATCCCCCGGCCGGCTCCCGTGACAACGACAACCTCTCCTTCGAGGGTCTTCCTTCCCAGCGTGCTCCTACTAGCTAGGGGCATAGTTTGGATTTCAGTCATCATAATAGGAGGAATTCTGAAAGATGGTATTTAGGTGGGGGAGATGTTTCTCAGAAGTGAAAACTATGAGCACCTTTCTGAATCTCTCAGATGAAGTACAAGTTCATCTTGAACTGGTTGGCCCGGAGGGATTCGAACCTTAAGTTCAATGCGCACCCCCCCGCACTATCTCGAACCGCAATAGGCAGGCAATCAATCCGGCAGCTATGTTTGAGAAAAATGGGATGCGGCCCACATCGTTTGATTACCAGATAGTGGGCAGCTTTTCGACCCATGAAGTAATCTCCTCCAAGCTGCTGGCCATGTAGAACTCGAAGTCGTTCCAGCGTTCTAGACCGCTTTCGTAGATGAAATCCCTGACTGCTTCAGAAGAGGGCGCATCAAGAACCCAAAGGACCTTGTGCCCCGGGTCGAGGTGCAGAGTGACCTCCGGCTTTATTTTGTGTTTCTCTAACATTGGAGGTAGCTCCTTTCCAAGGTTCTCGTTGAGACTCCTGAGTGTCTTGTTAGCCGAAGGGCAACTTGTTGGAGGATGATTTGAGATTACTACGTATTTTGGCATCTTCGGCCTGGCCAGACTCCTCAGGTATAATTCGTTTTGGGCTGACGGATGTCAGACCGCCGATGGGCCGACACACTGAAGGTAGTGACAACACACTTAATGATCATGATTAGTCACGGACACAGCGATTGATGTCACTCCCTGAATTCTTTCTAGACGTCTTTGTTCTATCTATTCGGGAAAGAGGTCATTCAATCCCGTCCAGCATGTAGGGTTCGAATCCCACCCCCCGCACTATGTATAGATCTCAGGGCCCGCAATGGGTGACGATTGCCTTAAAGCGAGAATCCGTGGAGATTTTCGAAAGGAGATTGACCATGGCAGAGACTCATGATGTGGTAATAATCGGAGCGGGGCAGGCGGGGCTTAGCTTGAGTCATGAGCTGACCCTCGCGAGGAGGGAGCATGTTCTTCTCGAGAGAGGCAAGGTAGGACAGAGCTGGCGTGGTCGCTGGGACAGCTTCTGTCTTGTTTTACCCAACTGGACAATACAGCTGTCCGGCCAACCTTACGCTGGCGATGAGCCAGATGGCTTCATGCGGCGCGATGATTTCGTCCGTTATCTCGCTTCGTACGCCGAGTCCTTCCAAGCACCTGTGCGCGAGGGAGTGAGCGTGAACTCTCTCCAAAGAAGCCGAGATGGAGGAAGATTCCATCTTAGCACCTCGGCGGGAGAGATCACCGCCCGCGAAGTCGTCGTTGCCTCTGGTGGGTATCAGAAGCCACATCGGCCAGCAGGGGTCGAGCAGCTTCCGAAATCGATGCTCATCCTTGATGTCGAAAGTTACACAAACCCGACGGCGCTCCCGTCGGGAAAGGTGTTGGTGGTAGGGAGCGGTCAGTCAGGCTGCCAGGTCGCGGAGGACCTAGCTCTGGCTGGCCGCGATGTGTTCCTCTCGTGCGGACGTGCACCGTGGATACCACGACGTATTGGTGACAGGGACGTGATCGCGTGGCTGGCACGTACCTCCTTTTTTGATGCGACTTTGGCTGTCCTTCCCAGCCCAATGGCACGGCTGAACGCAAACCCTCAGGTCAGTGGACGTGACGGCGGCCACGACCTCAACTACCGGACATTGCAGGCGATGGGTGTGAACCTAGTTGGACACTTTGTTAGGGTGGAAGATGGACGAGCCCGCTTTGCGCCTGACCTGGCTAAGTCGGTAGCCTTCGGCGACGCTCTCTACGAAGACATTTGCAAAATCATTAGGAAGAGCGCAGAGGCCCAAGGCATACAGGCACCAATAATGCCCACGCCAAGGCAATTCTCGGCAAACCCCCCAGAAAGCGTGAAGTTTGATGATTTCAGCGCAGTGATTATCACTTCAGGCTTTCGCCCTGATTACCAGAGCTGGATCAGGTTCCCTGATGCATTCGACCAGATGGGATTTCCCATCCAGCAGGACGGTTCGAGCACTGTAGTGCCCGGCCTTCACTTCATGGGCGTACACTTTCAGCGTAAACGGGCATCTGCGACTCTTCTCGGGGTGGGCGAGGATGCTCAGGTCCTCGCCAATGGGATGGTAAGCCTACTTCCGGGACTCTGAGGGGAATCTGATGGGACTTTTCTAGAGCACAAGTCAGATGTAGAGATCGTTTGCTGGCGAGAAGGGCTCTTTCCGGGTTATGGCTAGCAGGGCTCCTGGTTCTTTTCTTGTCTTCGATAGCGGTGGATGAGTGATTGAGCCCCGGAACAACGAGGCGGCCAATTCATGTGATGCCCGTTGTTATTGCCTGTGAACGAGTAGGGTTCGGTCACAAAAAGAGGGGTCTCGCCCGACCATGGGCGAGAACTTGCCTACCCTGTTACGAGTACAGTTCCAATCATGTCGGGATGCAGGTCGCAGAAGTAGGAATAGTTCCCTTGAGTGTTGAAGGTGTAGGCGAAGCTTTGCATATGGCTTAGAAGGCGCGAGTCGAAGAGCCCCGTTGGCGCCTGCTCAGTTCCCGAAGTCACAGTGTGCTGGACGAAGTCCATGTTGAACCAGATTATTGTGGTTCCTTTGGGGATGGTGATGCTGGAAGGGTGGAAGGCGTTGCCCGAGATGACCAGGAACCTTCCACTCTCGGGTCCGTTTGGCATCTGGTTCAGAGGGCCCATCATGTGTCGGAACATCTGGTTCATCATTTCGCCATACCTGCCCATCGCGCTCTGAGCAGAGCCAAACATAATGGCGTACCCGCTCATCATGTTCCCGAACCCGCCCATCATTCCTCGCTGGCCGGTCATCATGCTTCCTCGGTTGGCCGCCGAACCACCCATCATCCCGCCGCTGTAACCACCTTCTACAGCAGTGCTGGCGAAGGAACCTCCTTGCTGGTATTTTGGTGCCGAACTTGAATACGCGGCAAGTGAAGACAGAGTTAGGATTGCCATTGCGACAAGCCCCAACATGATTTTTCTTTTCGTGTTCGTTCTTGTTCGACCTCATCCCCCCATACGAACGCTGGGTAATGGCAGTTCGCTGAAACGAAACAGTGAAACAGTTTCACAATAGGACGGGAACCGTTTCATCGAGAATCCTATTCGACCTGTTCTAAGTGAATCGACTTCAGAGACTCGGTGGGGCAGGATCCTTCATCAACCACGGCGCCAAAGCTATCTCGTTCGTGTTCCCGCTGTGGACCGCTGTCACTACGCCCCGCTCTGCGAACCTTGAGAGTATCCGATGGGTCTTCAGGCGGCTGAGCCCTGCTTCCTTGACCACGAACTTCTGAAGGTACTTCCCTCCGTGAGACGCAAGAACTTCGAGGACCTTCTTCTCCTCGGGCGTGGAGGTTCGAAGCAGGACAGACCAATCCACTGTTTCAGATTGCTTCGACTGTCCCGCGGGCCCTTTCGGCAGGTCCGCACGCTCCGGAACGCCGGCGGACGCCTGAATCGTCTTGATCTGAGGGAGGGCGAGGGAGTAAGCCATGCCAGCAACCCCCGCTATGACCAAGCCCACAAGGACTATGGCCCCGAGCCACACATAGCTCGGCATGGCGGTGGTCATGCCAGCTGCGTTTTGGTTTCCCATCATCTGTCCCATGAGCCCTGTAAGCGACCCATGCCCAGCCTGGAAGCTCGCGAAGTACCAGACTAGGAGCGATAGGAAGGCCCCAAGCGCTCCGACAATCAATATCATGAAATAACCGATACGTTTCACTCTGCTTCACCGCTTACGCCTACGGTGATCAAGGCAATCATTCTCATGCGGGACGGGCCTGCCCTCTTAAACTAGAGGCCTTGATGGCCACGACTCCAATAGCCGCCCCCAAGAGACCATTGCCTATCGCACTTCCAACAACGCGGCCTATCAGGTCCAGTGCTACGAACGTAATCGGGTAGAGGTACACCCCGTGTGTCGCATAGACTACCGGATACCAGAACAAACCGGCGGCAACTCCGGCCAAGGCCACGACGCGAGCATCGTATCTTTTGTATCCGTAAAGCGCAAACACGAGGTCGGCGCCGAGGCCTGCGACTCCGTATAGTAGATGAGGTTCGTGCGTCCTATTCAGGTACACCTGTCCGAAGCCGTTGATTGTCATGGCGATGGCTCCCGAACCCGGCTTTCTCACTATGAACGCGGCGAGCACTGCGCCATACTGCTCCTAGGTCTGCATGAGGTCACCTAATACAGGTCCGCCTGTTGTCTGAAAGACGTAGCTGGAGAGGTTGACGTAACTGGGGATGCTGAAAAGAGACTGGAACAAGGCGTTCTCTATGCGATGGTCCACCAGCGGCGTGAGAATTCCTATGGCGAAGACAACGCCCAATTCCCATCCTGTGAAGCGCCAGATTTTGACCGAGAAAACCACCTACGGGTCCGGCTATGGGCTAGTGCTTCCGTCTACTTGGGATGACCGTACTTGCGTGGGTCGCTCTCGAATGTTTTCTGGCACTGAGTCGAACAGAAATAGAACATTACACCCTCATGCTCAGACCTGAACTTGGTAGTCTTTTCGTTCACTGTCATTCCGCAGATAGGATCTCTGGCCATTCTATCTCAAGATTACTTGATGGGGTTTGCTATTTCAAGTTTCTTCGATTTCTTTCCATCAGAATTCCACGGATAGCACAATCGTTGTTTCAGATTAAAGGAGGTCGATTTCTTGCCCCTTCGCCCTCTCCTCAGTTCGTTTGACCAGAATCAGGCCTGAACCTGAAGAGGAGAAGCGAATTCCCTAGGACCGTGACCGAGCTTATGGCCATTGCGCCGGCCGCTAGGAAGGGCAGGACGCTGTAGACCTGGGCACCAAAGACTGGCACCAAAGCGCCGGCGGCCACGGGAATTAGGATTATGTTATAGGCGAAAGCCCAGAAGAGGTTCTGCTTGATTTTCGAGAGCGTCTTCCGGCTTAATTTGATTGCCGTTGCCACATTCTGGAGATCATCCTTAATCAGCACAATCCCGCCGGTCTCCTTCGCAATGTCAGTTCCGCTGCCAATAGCTATCCCGACATCAGCTTTGGCGAGGGCCGGTGCATCGTTGATTCCGTCGCCCACCATCGCGACGACCCTCCCCTCGCTTTGGAGCGATTCTATCGTCTTTTCCTTCTGTTGCGGAAGAACTTCGGCAACGAACCTCTGAATCCCTATCTTGTTGGCGATCGCAGCGGCTGTCCTTGAGTTATCTCCAGTCAGCATCACAACCTGTATTTCCATTCTCTTCAGAGCATCTACTGTAGCCTTCGCAGAAGGCTTCACCGTATCGGCGACCGCTATGATCCCTCCAACCTTGCCATCCTGAACGACAATCATCGCAGTCTTTCCTTGCTCCTCCAGCTTCCTAAGTTCTGGCTCCACAATCGTGAGTTCACACCCATTCTCCGTGATGAATCGTCTGTTCCCCAACAGGACCATCCTGCCATCCACTCTTGCCTTGACACCTTTGCCCGCGATTGCTTCGAAATCCTGTGGGCCAGACAGACCGACGGAACGACGGCTCGCCTCGTTGACTATTGCCTCGCCCAGCGGATGCTCAGAACCTTTCTCGACAGAGGCCGCAAGATGCAAGAGCTCGTCTGAGCTCAGAATGTCGGTGGAAACGATGTCAGTGACCGAGGGCTTTCCCACAGTGAGGGTTCCCGTCTTGTCGAAGATCACGGTGTCGATCTTCCCGGCCAGTTCCAGATACTCGCCTCCCTTGATTAGCACCCCGCTCTGGGCGCCCTTGCTTGTCCCCACGAGGAGAGCTGCAGGAGTAGCCACGCCAAGTGCACAGGGGCAAGATATTACCACGATTGAGACGAAGACTAGCACGGAAAAAGCGAGCCCTATTTGGCCGAAGTAATACCAAGACAGGCCTGCGGCCGTAGCTGCAACTATGACGACGGGAACGAAATACGAGGCGATTTTGTCGGCCAGGCGCTGAATCGGCGCCCTTCCGACCTGCGCTTCCTCGACGAGTTTTACGATTTGGGAGAGGGCGGTATCTTGGCCCACCTTATCCGCTTTCAACTTTAGAAGGCCTGATTTGTTTATCGTCGCTCCTATCACCTCGTCCCCCGCTGACTTTTCGGCGGGGATGCTTTCACCAGTAATCATGGATTCATCGATAGCAGACCTGCCCTCCATGATAATCGCGTCCACGGGGATCTTCTCGCCGGGCCTGACGACAAGCACGTCTCCGACCTGGACCTGCTCGATCGGAACGTCGACTTCGATGCCGTTCTCGTTGACTCTGTGCGCTATTGCCGGCTGAAGGTCTGCGAGCTTCCTCACCGCGGCGGAGGCCCTGCTCTTAGTCACGTGCTCAAGAAATCGGCCGGCTAGTATCAGGGTGATTATGACGGCCGACGTATCAAAGTAGACGCCGGAGAAGGGAAAGAAGCCAGGAGCAAACGTGGCCACTGCCGAGTACGCCCACGCCGCCGACGTACCCAGAGCGATGAGCACGTCCATGTTCCCCATCCGGTTCCTGATGCTGTCGTACGTTCCCTTGTAGAACCGCCATCCGACAATGAATTGAACAGGAGTCTCAAGCGCGAGAAGAACGTAGTTGGAAACCTGGGCAGGGAGGATTGCCACGTAGGTGAATAGAAGAATCGGGACAGAGAGCGATGCCGCAACCAGGACCTGGATTTTGAGCTTTCGAAGCTCCTTCTCGGGAGCCAGGAATTCGCGCTTACAAGACTCGCTGCAGAAGTAGTAGATCGTTCCTCGGACCTGGGCTTTCAGCTCCGCAGAACTCTCGTCAACATACATGCCACAGATGGGGTCCTTGGCCAATCTAGTCTGCCTGAAGCAGAGAGTTCTCCGATATATTTAGACCGAAGGTTTCTTTTGTGATGAAATGTGATTTAGATTGGCCCTTCACTTTAGGCTGGGTTGTGCGCTAGAACTCGACGATTACCGAATTATCCCCAAGAGTGAACGTCGGATGCGCGTTGACGCTCTCGAACACGATCTGAACGTAATGAGCAAGGAAGAGAGTCCCCTTCGGGCCAAGCTCATGGGCAAGTGTGATAATCCTCTTCCTGTCTTGAATGGTTTCGGCATATTCGAAAAGATTCCCATAGTCCGCCATGTCCTTCAGGTGGCCCAGCACGGTCTGGAGAGAAAGGTGCCCCTCCTTGGCAAGTATGAAGAACTTGGGAACGTCGCTTCCTGCCTGCTGCCCCGCCTCGATTATAGCATCATCTTGAGCGGCTTCTAGCACCCTCTTGAAGGTAGGCCGTGACACCTTGATCATATGGAGCTTTTTGATGAACTTGTCGAAGTTGGTGTATGAAAGAATCACCTGGTTGACAAGCGTGTTCACGCTCACATTTTGGCGCTTTGCGTCTTCCTGAAGAGTGTTGAATGCTCGTTCGCTGATCCTGAATGTCCTCGTAATTGTCTTCTCGCTTTCCACTTTTGGAGTCGTTAAATCGCGCGGACGTGAATCTTATTTCTGCCTTTGCATATGCCCCGCTTCAGATTCGATTAAGCCCTTGTCTGGGTCGTCGTTAGGCCCAATATGGCCCCGACAAGCATGAGGATCGAACCTATTCCGAATCCCCAGGCCATGGGGAAGGCGATGATTGCGCCGACAAGCACCAGAATGGACCCGTTTTTTACATTCCCGACCCTGCTAGAATTCATCCACAGAAGGCCAAGAACGCCCAGCGCCAGTGTGATAGCGCCCACGAACAGCCACGCTCCCGCCATCCATTGCCATGATCCTCCATAGTAGCCTCCCATCATGTTGAATGGCCTCATCATCCCCACGAAACCCGAAAATACGGTGAACATGGTGACTATCATGATTGCCGCGAGACCTTGAATCACCACCCCTGCCAGCGAAAGCCAGAACGCAACAGGGTTGGCCGTTCCAAGGGCGACGTTTGTAGCACCGCTGCCGTTGATTCCGCTAGACAATGTGCTCACGACCAAGGGTTGTAAAACGCCTTCTGAGGTAGAGCCCAACGCCGAGCAGAACCGCGCTCAGAACGAAGACCAAGAGGACGAGGGATGAAAGGAACCCCTCTACAGCGTTCTGGATGACTGCCTCGTAGATATTGAAGAACTCCGAGCCGGGAGTGGCTAACATGGTGTTCGTAATGCCCAGGATCACAGTCAGCAGGCCCATCGAGAGAAGAATCACGGTAGCAAAGAGTCTCGAGGAGTGCAAGGTCCCGAACCTTGTGCTTATCATCTTCCCCTGCATGAATCTCTGGACGGAACTGCTCCTATCCATGAACGTTGCAACGACAAATAGAGGGAGGACCATCCCTGTGACGTAGGCCGCACCGACCAAGGCCGCACCGAAGATCGAAGTTGTAAGGGCGGTGAGGATGAGAATCCCAGCCAGGACGGGAGCGCAGCAAGAACTCGCGACGCCGGAAAAAGCCCCGAGAGCGAAGACCGCCGGCACACCGGTCTTCTGAAGGTCCACGTTCGGATGTATCATTGGCATCAGCTGAATCCCCAGGAGGGACGCTATCCCTAGAAAGAGCATGAAGAATCCGCCTATTACGAATAAGAACGAATGGTTCAGGCTGATGTAGATCGAAATGGCTGAGACACCCAGTGCTATGGGAAGAAGTACCGCGGCTACTCCTAGAGTAAATACTATCGTCATCCTGAATATGGCGGTCCGTCTCTTGAAGCACGAAGCGAAATAGGAAGGCAGGAGAACGCTGAAGCAGCAAGGCATCGCCAGCGCCACGATGCCGGCTAAGAATGAAACGATTACGGATGCAAGAAGGAAGGCCTCTCCTGCCATCCTATTCGCCTCTTGCTGCCTTCCTTACGGCTTCTCTTAACGGCTCTTCCATGATTTTTCCCTTTGCGAAGAGGAACCCGTTTATGACAACTGCGGGCGGATACAAGATGCTGTTTTTCACCGCAAGCGCCATCCCCTCGTCAGAAGTAAAATCGACCTCACGAACGTGAATCTCGGGCAGTTCTACCTTCAACTCGCCTAGGATGCGCTTTATGCGGATGCATGGGATACAGCCGAGCTTGGTAACCATCACGACCTCTGTCTGGGGTTCCACCTCGGCTCACCGTAGCGCCGACTTCACGTTTGCCATCAGCTCGTTCATGGGGACGTACATCGTGGAGTAACCGTAGTCCATCCTCCACAGGATGGTCCCGTCCTTGCCGACGAGGATGAAGGTATGGCCGGGGGCCGCCCCGGCGTGCATCGAACCCGCGTAGAGGGTTTGGTATTCTTGGTCGACCTGAAGCGTCTGGTCGGGAAGGACCATCATTCTCGTAATCGCGTTGTTATGGGCCCAGGTATTCATGTCTGCCATCGTGTTTGTGGTTATCGACACGACCACCACACCCAGGCCACTGAAGGTTGAGTAGTTCTTGTCAATGCCGACCATTTGTTGGAGACAGGGGCTACAGCTCAGGCCTTCGTTGAAGAAGAGGAGGACGTTGGACTTTCCAATGTAGCTGTTGAGATTGAACGAGGTGCCATTGGTTGACATCAGTGCGAATAAGGGGGCCTTGGCTCCAGCAACAAGCGTCACAGGGCTGCCCTCCCCCGACCGCACCATTGCGTAGACAATTCCAGATATTGCTACGATGAGGAAGATTATCACAATGAGTGCATTCCGCGCCCCATGGTTTTTCCTTCTTAGCGACTTTCGATGAGTCATGCACCGTCACTCTTTGCGGATTGAATCCCTCTTCCATGCGAAATATCTAATGCCTTGTAACCTGCCTTCTCTATTGACTCCCTGATCTTGTCTGATGTCAGTACCGTCGGGTCGTATTTGACGTAGACCTTGTCCGTGACGTAATTGATTTCAACATTCTTGATTCCGTCTATTTTCTTGAGTGATTTGGCAACTATGACGGCACAGCCGCTACATTCCATATTGACCAAGGTGAATACACCCACCGCACCGTTCGTCTCTGACAGGTCCATCGGATACTCCGTATCTGGGTGGAGATATTTAGTGCAGATGTGTTTTTTGTGATGAATTGTGATTACCTGACCACGCTCGAGCACTTTCTATTCCTCAGGTTTTGACCTTTTACGATACGGTAACTACGCCAGTCATCCACCCTGGCGCTGACATAGCTCCCCCAGACCCGTCTGGGCCGAAGCCGCACGGAGTCAGGCAAAACCACGTGAAGGTTCCGGTTTTCGTAAAGTAGAGGTATGCAATCTCAGTGTCTCCTCCGACGACAGGTATGTTCACCCCGATCTGTGGAATCGAAAACGTATGAGCGAGAGAGGCTCCGGGAACGGACGTCACGTTCTTGCCCCACTGCTCTGGCATGGAGCTCATGGACGCTGTAGTGCCGTTGATTAGGTACACGTTCTCGCCTTGTGTACCGTTGACCTTGCCTTGTTGATCTGTACTACCACCAGTGGGGGTGTCGTAGGAGACGATTGTCAGCTGGATGAGAGTCCTGACGGGGAGCGATATGTTCGCAGACGACGATAAGCCGCCCTGGCCGACAACGAAAATCTTCGGTTGTGCGGTCGTGGCATTCCAGCCTGTATTCATAGGCTCGATTAGGGTGAGGCGAAAGGCGCCATTGCTTTGTTGACCGCTTTTCGTCGGGCCGGAAGGGGACACCGTGGTCCCAATCCCCCACCCAATGCCCACACCTAATGCAGCCACTATTATCAGAATCGCTATGACCGCCATGGCCAGTCTTAGTTGGGCCAAATCCCGAACATGTTCGGGATGCAAAGAAGTATTAAACTCGGGATACGTTTCTCAGATTTGGGAACCATTCGACGTCCGACCAAGTGCCTCGGTCACGTCTTCCTTCTCCACTCCAAGATTTGCGGCGACCAGGTCAAGAGACAACGTGGGATTAGAACCCATCGCCTGTGATACCAGTTCTTTGATGTAGTCTGAGTAGCTCTTGGCGTCCTTCGAAGTCCATTGCTCTTCGAACTGAGTCCCGAAGAGGTAGGCGACGCTCTCTGAAGGGATGGTGTATCCTTTCCTCGTAGGTTCATTCCTGCCGTTCCGCTCCGGGACGCCGATTAGCACAATCTTCTTGTCGACACACATGTACCTCACATCGCTGACCAAGAGCGACGGATTGAACCTGACCTCAGCTCCGTTGGCAGCGTACATCCTCCCCATCCTCAGACGGTCTGGTGCCAGAGGGAGCAGGTACCTGATCTGTACTTTCCTTCTTGCCGCCTCTGCTATTGCTCCAAGAATCTGCCGGACCACTTCACCCTCTTCTTTGGAGGGAGGGCTCCCTGTTACGCTTCCAGCCAGAGTCGTCTGTGCCCGCTGAATGGCATCGACGACGGCGACAAAATACTCCTGTCTAGTGATGACGTCCGCCACGGACGAGAAGTGCTGCATCATCGTCTCCCGCGATTTCGCTTCTCGCCGGTTCAGGAGGAGTAGGAAGATGGTCGCGATGAGCAGAACCAGCTCGACCGCTAGCAGGAGTAGCTGGACTGTTGCAAGGTCGAGGCCCAATACCACTGTGGCCTGCAGCAGGATATCGTTCAACTGGGGAGTTCCAGGTCGCCTGTCTTCGCGAGGACCCTGTAGGCATTGAGCGTGATCCACTTGCTCGGCTCCATGATCTGCTCTATCGGTACCAACGCCTTCCTGGTCTTGTCTTTTCGCTCTCTTGCCCAGTCGCCCTCCAAAAGCCACCTGCCATCGGGGTTCTTCTTGGAGAACATTAGGTGCATCGCGTCACTGATCCTCTCGTCGTCCTCGTATCCCAGTTTCGTGAGCACTCGCAGCGCGTGCAGGACGTCGTAATAGTAGTACATGGGGAAGTGGAACATGGTGATGAGGTTCCCGTCGTAGAATTTGTTCATGTCGCGGAATTCGACAGGCCGCCAGTCACGATGCGACTTGTAAATCCGGTGGGCCAGTAGGAATTCAGCTGCACGCTCCTTCGATGCCTTCAGCTTCCGGGTCCACTTCTGCCTGGGGATCTCGGCGTAGGCCCAGAGTGGCTCGATGGTCGACATGAACGAGCTATGCGTCGTATTGACCCTTGGATAGTCACAGTTCCAACCTCCGTCTTCAAACTGAAGCTCAGGGAGCCAGTCCAGGGCCCTCTTCACTCGCCTGTCGTCACCGTAGCCAAAGACCAGGAAGGTTCTGAGCATATTCCCGGTCAGGCAAGGCTCTTCTTCGATCCCGTCTCTTCCACCCATTGTGCCGCAGCAGAATGCCCCGTTCTCCATCTGATGCTGGGACATGAACCGCTCCACTGCGCTCTCAATCCAGGGCGTTCGCGGGACCCCCATCTCTCCCAGGAGCATCAGCGGCCAAACAGTCGACGTGAACTTGGGATTGTAGCAGCCGTCGTCGGGCGGCCAGTACCCCCTCTTGCCCTGAGCCCTCTTCATGGCAACAACTGGACCGTACGAAAGGATGCTTTCGCGGGCACTCCTCACTTCTTCGTTCCGAGAAGGTTTGCCCATAACATCAGTCAGGGTAAACATTCTCACTGACGGGTTGGACTTTTCAAGCAGCCAAGGTATGGCTTCGGCCTTCACAGCCACGGTGCAATCGTAGGGAGTCTATAACCTATCCCGAAAAATCAACCCAAGACAAAAGGAGGGAAGGCCTCTCGCTCATTTGGAGAGGAGGCCTAGACCTTGTTCAGTAGCGCCGAAATAACGTCGTTGGCGCTTCGGTACGTGCCTTCAGGCAGAGTCTTTGCCATCCATTCCGCATCGTCTCTCTCAGCATGCACGTTGTTGTTGCATGCCTCGAGGACTTGCGCTCTGCTTGCTGGATAGGGCACGTGCGACTTCAGGTGGCCCAATTCTTCTGCGAATTTGCCCATAGTCGTGCTTTCGCATACCTGATATTAAACAACTCGTCGACATTCGGAAGCCTGATTCACAACGGTGAAAGTGATCGGGTAGCAAACTGTTTAGGACTAGGCATGGATGACCTTGGCTGGATGCAATCAGCGGCAGACCCCCGCGAATCTTTGGCCCAGCTGGCCAAAGGGTATTGGGAGGAGAGGTTGTTCAACGAGCCCCTGTTTGCGACAGCGCTCGGCGACAGGAGGTTCGATGACAGACTTCCGGACGTCTCCCCCGCAGGACGGGCCAAGGTGAAGAAGCAGTACGAATCAGTTGTTTCACGTTGCAGAGAAATCCCGGAGAGCATCCTGTCCGATGCCGACAGGCTGACACGGACTGCGCTCCTTGTCGACGCGGGCTCTTTGCTTGACTACTATTCATGCGACCTCGAGGACTGGACCGTCGACCCACTGCAAGGCCTGCAGGTCGAGCTGATGAACGTCGAGTCCTACCAGCCAGTGCAGACTGTCTCGGAGGGACGTGCTATGGTGGCCCGATGGCAAGCGATTGGGCCTTACATCATGCAGCACGTCGCGAACCTTCGTGGCGGAGCCGCAATGGGAAAGGTCGCTGTGCGGGCATGCGTGGAGAAGGTGATTGACGAGCTTGAAGACCTTCTGGCGAAGCCAGACGATGAATGGGCCCTCCTAAGGCCTCTTGGAGCTGAGCATCAGGATTGGACGGAGGAAGAAAGGCGCGCGTTCAAAGAAGGCCTGACAGGTTCGCTCAGGGAGTCCGCTCGACCTGGGTTCGCTCGATACTTGGAGTTCCTGAATTCGGAGATATTGCCGAAGACTCGACCGGCGGACATGCCTGGGATAATGCACGTTCCCGGCGGAAGGGAGGCCTATGCCAAACTTATCCACGTTCACACTTCGCTGGACCTAACCCCAGAGGAGATTCACGGGACAGGGCTCAGCGAAGTCGAGAGGATAAACAAACAGATGGAAGTGCTGGGCGAGAAGGTCTTCGGCACCCGGGAAAGAAAGGAGATCCTTCAGCGCCTTAGAAGTGATACATCGTTGTACTTCTCAACCAGGGACGAAGTCGCCGCAAAGGCGGAGAAGGCCTTGTCCCGGGCCAACGCCGCGATGGCAAAGTGGTTCGGACGGCTTCCCAAGACGCCCTGTGAAGTGGTGCGGATGGCGGAGCACGAAGAAAAGCACTCCACCATCGCCTACTACCGGCCACCAGCCGCTGACGGGTCGAGGCCCGGACGATATTACATCAATGCATCAGCTCCCGAAACAAGGCCCAGGTACGAAGCCGAGGCCCTCGCCTATCACGAGGCAGTCCCTGGCCATCACCTTCAGATTGCAATTGCTCAGGAATTGGAGGGAATCCCTGAGTTCAGGAAGAACAGTGGCGTGACGGCCTTCATAGAGGGGTGGGGATTGTACTCGGAGCGCCTGGCCGATGAGATGGGTCTCTACTCGTCGGACCTAGACAGGATCGGGATTCTTTCCTTCGATTCATGGAGGGCCTGCCGGCTGGTCGTCGACACAGGGATGCATGCTATGGGATGGACAAGAGACCAGGCCATCAATTTCATGTTGGAGAACACGGCCCTGGCCAAGAACAACATCGTCACCGAGGTTGACAGATACATCACCTGGCCCGGCCAAGCCCTTGCCTACAAAACGGGGCAGCTCGAGATCGTTGGGCTACGCAAGGGCGCCAAATCGCGTCTCGGCACCAAGTTTGACGTGCGCAAGTTCCACGACGCCTTGCTGGACAACGGCGCGGTTCCTCTCCAGGTTCTCCGGCAGGTCATCCGGAATTATTCCAATCAGTGAATGGGTCGCCACGCCGAAGGCTTATCAGTGCAAGAGCGGCTGTTGTCGATGCGTTGACCTCGCAGGCTGAGAAAGCGGAGAGGTTTCGGGGATTGCACGACAGGAAGAAGGTGCTCATCCTCCCCAACGCCTGGGACGTCCCGAGCGCAAGAGTCTACGAGAACGCTGGTTTCCCTGCGGTGGCCACTTCGAGCGCGGGGATGATGGTATCGTTGGGGTACCCCGACGGGGAAGAGATCCCGAAAGAGGAGTTCATCTCGGCAGTCAGGAGGATTGCGGGGGTCCTGTCGGTTCCGTTGACGGTAGACATCGTAGGGGGGTTCGGTCAGGGCCCCGAGGAGGTCGCCCTGACTGTGAAGAGTGTCGTCGACGCTGGCGCCGTGGGGATAAACATCGAGGACTTCGTGCACAGTACCAAAGCGCTGCTGTCCGTCGAGAAGCAGATAGAAAGACTTCGGGCGGTCGTGCGCCTTCAGAAATCGATTGGTGTTCCATTTGTAATCAACGCGAGGACCGACGCTTTCAGATTCGGCCCCGGGGACGAGAACGCCAAACTCGATGAAGCCATTCGGAGGGGGATCGCATACCGAGACATCGGAGCAGATTGCGTCTACCCGATGGGCTTGACCGATGCGGCTTCGATTTCCAAGTTCGTCAAAGCGGTGGATTTTCCGATAAGCGTCATGGTGAGGAAGGGACTCCCTTCCGTTCCTGAGCTCACCAGGCTGGGCGTTGCCAGAGTAAGCTTCGGACCCAGTGCCTCCTACGCAGCCATGGGCCTTCTCAAGCGAGCGTCAGAGGAAGTTCTGACGAAAGGGACCTACGCGACCCTCATCGACGGGGCGATAACATTCGACGAACTCAACGCGCTGGCGGTCCCCAAGAAGGCAGTACCTCCCTAGACTTTCACTCCAAGGATCCTTTCGATTATGTCAGAGAGAGTGATCACCCCGACCATCTCCTCCCCTTCGTAGACGAATGCGATGGTGGTGCCGGCATCCTGCATCTTTTCAATCACGGTCGCCAGACCTTCTTCCGTCGAGACGTGCGCCGGTTGTATCATGTAGTCGTGGATGCCTGAATCGAGCAGATCCCTTGAAATTGCTTTTGCGATTGTTCTGAAGGTCACGGCTCCGATGTACATCTTTCTCCCAGCGTCATAGACTGGCATTCGAGGATGGTTTGTCTGCCCCATTGCTTTGAGGGCGTCGAACACCGTCGCGTCACTTGGGATTGAAACGACTTCTTCAGTCGGTGTAATGGCGTCGGCAGCTGTGTTCTTGGATGAGGAAAGAGCAGTTCTAAGCAGCCTCCCCGCGTCAGGCTCGATGTGTCCAGCCTTCTCGAGCATGGTGACCACGTCCTCGAACTCAGCAGCGAGGTCCACCACCTTGTACCCCGGCTTCCCCACCATCCTCTCTGACAGCCTCCTGGCGAAGTTGGTCAGGGGGACGGCGACAGGTGCGAGGACTTCCGTGATAACCTTCGTTGACGGGGCCAGAATCAGAGACATCCTGAGGGCGTTCTCGATGCCGATGGCCTTCGGCAGCAGGTAGAGAAATGTCATAATCACGAACGAGCCGACAAGAGCGCTGTACACCCAGCCAATGGGGCCGAAGATATCCGACAAGATCAGACCGATTGACGTCGCCAGTATGACGTTGGATATCGTATCGATGAGGGTCGTGACCGCGACGAGCCTAGTCTTTTCGCTGACTATCACAAGAGCTTCGTGGGCCCTGGAAGACCCGCTTCCAATCGAGGGCCCCAGCGAGGCCGGACGGAGGGTGAGGTAGGTGGCTTCCACCAGCGACGACCAGAAGGCCACGAAGGTGGAACCCACGAGGGAGGCGAATACTATGTCGGAGACCATTTCCGGGCGATTCTCCCAGTTCCACCTTCAGTTTACGACTGTTCCTATCTTCTCGCCGTGAATGGCCTTCAAGACACCTTTGGCATCAGCCCCGTTCAACACGACGAGCTTGACCTTCGACTCGGCGAGCTGGTCGACGGCCACCGGGTCTACGATGCGGTGGATGCCCGGGTGGTGGGTCCCCCCGAGAATCTGTTTCATCCTCTCGTAGGTGATCTTGTCCAGCTTCTTTGCCTTCTTGTTGGTCCTCGGGTCGTCGGTATAGATTCCATTCTGGTCGGAAGCCTTCACGAGGAGGTCGGCCCTCCATCTCTGGGCGACGATGGCGGCTACGGTGTCCGTTGTTATTCCTGGCCTTAGGCCTCCCATGACTGCGACCCTGTTCCTCGCGAGCCGTTGCAGCATGCCGTCGATGGAGGTGGGGACACTGCTCACCCCGCCCAGCTTCATGGCCACCAGGCGGGCGTTGAGCCTAGATGCATGAATCGCAACGGTGTCCTGCTGGTACGATGAGAGGCCCATCTGGGCAGCGGACTTGATGTACTCTCTTGAGATTGGGCCGCCCCCTACGACCACGGCGACGGAATGCCCGTCGTAGTTTACGTCCGAAATCACGTCAGCGTAGGCGTTCACGACCTTGGCCGACGGCGGAGAGCCGAGTACTGAACCTCCTATCCTGAGCACGGCCTTCAATTATGTAATTCCTCGCTAACCTGCTTCGTGGTGTGATAGGTTTTATAAATGAGTAACGAAGATTTAGAGTATCCAATGCCAGCTACGTTCGGCTCCCACCCTGTTTCTTCGACCTGACGTAGAGGTAGCTCTGCATTGTCGACAAAGGCGGATTCTGTTAGGCTATACAAGGTTAGGAAGCTAATCTCCGAGCTCAGCAACAAGGAAGGAAGGGGGACAGAGTTAGTCTCCCTCTACATACCTCCGAAGAAGCCCATCCACGAAGCGATTGCGAACTTGCGCGAAGAATGGGGGACGGCTGGGAACATCAAGTCCGACACCACGAGGAACCACGTACAGGATGCCCTCACTAAGACTATGCAGCGGCTCAAGCTGTACAGAACGGCACCCGACACTGGGCTAGTGATTTTCGCTGGGGCCCTCCCAACGAACGGGCCCGGGAGCGAGGTCGTCAATGTCTACGAAATCATCCCGCCGAAGCCCGTCGTCCAATATCTGTACCAATGCGATGACCATTTCCACGTAGAATGGCTGAAGGACATGCTCAAGGAGGACAAGGTCTACGGGCTCCTCTCAATCGATGCGAGTGATTCTGGCCTGGGAATACTGAGCGGGGACAGTTTGGAGATCGTCGACGTCCTGACTTCGGGTGTTTCTGGGAAGACGAGGAAGGGGGGGCAGTCGGCGCGAAGGTACGAGCGGGGGAGGGAGATGGAGCTGACCTACTATTACCACAGGGTAGCGGAGCACGCAACCAGGGCCTTCATCGACAGCAACAAGGTAACCGGAATGATTGTCGGCGGACCCGGACCGACCAAGGATGAATTCCTCAAGAGTGGCTATCTCCACTATGAACTTCAAAAGAAGGTCGTGGCAGTGCTCGACCTCGGCTATTCTGGTAGGGAGGGCGTCAGGGAGCTCGTGGAGAAGGCGGGGGACATACTGAAGGACGTCAGGTTGGTGGAGGAAAAGAACCTGGTCCAGAAGTTCTTGTTCGAAGTGAACAAGCAGGGTGGGCTTGCAGTCTATGGTCTCCCCAGGGTCATCGAGGCCCTGCAGAAGGCAAGCACCGAGGTGGTCCTCGTCTCCGACGACCTGGACATGGTGAAGCTCGAAGTCAGATGCAAGAAATGTGGGACGGTGAAATCAGAGACAGTTCAGGCGTCGAAGAGGATATACCAGCGTCAGGAGATGGCCTCGGTCCCCTGCACAAAGTGCGGGGCGACGGACTTCGAGGTGATGGAGAAGGACGTTGTGGACGTCCTGGAGGAGATGGCTTTCCAGGTAGGTTCGAAGGTCGAGGTAATCTCCACGGGGACTGAGGAAGGGGCCATGTTCAAGTCCTTCGGCGGAGTCGGCGCGATTCTGAGATACAGAAGCTAAGAAGCCACAACGGTCTGGACGGTGAGGGCCTCGGAGCCGAATACGATTACGTTGTAGCTTGTTCCACTGGAGATTCCATGGCTTCCAAGGAGGCTTGTGATTGCTCCCGAGTAGGTGAACTGGTGAGTCGCGCCCTGGGCCAGTGAGTAACCTGAAGCTTCGAGGACCGATTGGACCTGGCCGGAAGCCCCGGCCTGGAGTTTCAAGGAACCGTCGGACCCGACAGCGAATACGAAGGAGTTGGCTATGGAACCTAAAGCGGCCGTCAGCCTTTCACCCGATGATGCCGGGGTCACCACGACCAACCTTATCGTAAGCGAGTCAGAGCCTGGGTTTGTGACTGAAAACGAGAATGAGTTGTGGGTCAGGGTCAGGCCCGAACTTGCCAAGGTATCAGAATGACTTGCCCTGAACGCTTGCAACCAAGCACGTCCCTCTAGGGAGAATCTGTTACCAACTTCATTCATCGAAGGAGTTTCTTCGCTCTCCGGGACCTGGAGGGCCTTGGCTCCAGTGGAGACGGCGAACCTGGGGTTAGACTGATCGCCAAGATTCAGGACAGTCGGCTGTATGTCGACCAGAGCCGCGGCCACGTGGCCCGAGTTTACTTTGACACCGCCCACAATTGGGACGATGAGCCTCGGGGAGTTGACCGTGGCGCTATAATTCGTCCCCATGTAGTCTATCTTGACGCTGGATATGTCGAACGCTACTAGATTGTAGGAAAGGCCGGGAATTGTTGCGCTGGAAATCGTCTGGCTCAGGTTCACGAGTTTCAAAGTATCAATCGTCCCCGCCCCGGCGATGGTGACCCACCCAGAATCGCCTGAGCCGTCTGCGTGGACTGCGATGTTGGAATAGGTGACATAGACCGCGGAGACTCCTTCCGGAACAGATGGGGGGTCGGTCAGCAACACGGAAAGGACCCCCGACGAACCGAAGTTGAGGAGGCCCAGTGACGACCCTGAGAAGATGATCATACCCGCCAGAACAAGGCCGGCAATGCCATATGCTGCAACCTTGGTCCCGAGCTTCAAACGAGGGTCGCCATTCTACGTATCGATGAGGCTCCGAGGCATCGCATTATCAACCAACGTTTTTGAACGTGTGGCCGAGCGCGATGACGAGTAAGGGCATTCATGAGCGAGCCGGGTAAGCAGGAGCCGACGCAGTCCGCGCCGGCCGAAAAGAAAACCCCTGGGATGGTGGACGCCCAGCTCAAGGGAAACACCCTCCGCGTCTACGTCTACGCCTTGAAGAAGAGGAAGGTGGGCGTCCGAGAGGTCCAGAGGGCACTTCTCATGTCGAACCCCTCCTTGGCACAGTACCACCTCAACAAGCTCAAGGAACTTGGCCTGGTCTCGGAGAACAACGGCGAGTATGAAGTGATTGGCGAAGTCAAGGTTGATGTTATGAGGGATTTTCTAAGGCTCGGGACGCTGATCGTTCCCAGGTTCGTGTTCTACGCCGTCGTATTCACCGTATTCGCGGCGTACCTGACATTTGTTGGGTTTCAGTACTTCAGCCTCGTACCTGTCTTGGAGTGGCTCTCCCTGGCCCTTGTGGCCGCTGCTCTTGTGTTCTGGTATGAAGCAGCGAGGGCCTGGCGCTCTGCTCCCTCTCCTTGATTGTGTTTACCAGCGGAACTGTTTTTATGCGCTGACCTTCTTGTCATAGGACGGTGTTTTGCAGTGATTAGAATTGGACTGATAGGAAAGACAAACGCCGGAAAGACCACGCTGTTCAATTCGATGACGTTACTCGCCGGAGAGGTCTCCAACTATCCATTCACAACGAAGGCACCGGAGACGGGAGTGGCGAGTGTGGTCACTCTGTGCGTGCACAAGGAGTTCGGTGTCAAGGACAATCCGAAGAACTCCAAGTGCGAAGACGGCTGGAGGTTCATCCCTGTCGAGGTAACAGACCTCCCGGGCCTGATCAAGGGGGCATGGATGGGGAAGGGTTTGGGGAACCAGTTCCTGAGCGTGGCTGCACAGTCGGACGCATTGCTGCACGTCGTTGACGCGTCTGGGGGCGTCGACAAGGATGGGAAGATTTCAGAGCCGGGGACAGGCGACCCATCGGCGGATTTCGCCGACGTGGAACTCGAACTCGTTCTCTGGTACACCAAGCTCTTCACCCAGAACCTTCCTAAGATATCGAAGCTCTCGAAAACCCCAGGCCACGGCGTCCCTACCGCAGTCGAGGAAGTGATGCATGGAATCGGGGTCAGAAAGGAGCACGTGATAACGGCGATGAAAGATTCTGGGCTGGATGACAAGGCCTTCGATTCCTGGAACGAGAAGGACATCCAGACGTTCTGCTGGTCGCTTCGCGAATACTCCAAGCCTACTCTATTGATCGCCAACAAGATGGACCTCCCCTTCGCCGCGGAGAACTTCCGGAAGCTTCGGGAGAAGTACAAGGGCCTAATCGTCGTTCCCACCAGCGGGGAGGCCGAGCTTACTTTGCGAAGGGCAGAGGCGAAGAAGCTCATCAAGTACGTCCCGGGGGAGGAGAGGTTCGAGATTCTCAAGCCTCAGGAGCTGAACGAAGCGCAGAAGAGCGCCCTCGCCTACATCAGGCGGAAGGTCTTCGGGGAGTACCTGAGGACTGGGGTGCAGTTCGCCATGAATTCGGCGGTCTTCAAACTCCTGAGAGAAAACGCGGTGTACCCGGTGCATGACCCTCAGAAGCTCTCCGACAAGAATGGGAGAATCCTCCCCGACGTCCACCTCCTACCGACCGGGTCGACGGTCGAAGACCTGGCCAGGGATATACACACGGACCTGGTGAAAGGCTTGCTCTACGCCATCGATGTCAGGACTGGGCTGCATCTTCCCACGAACTACGTGCTCAGAGACCGAGACGTGATGTCGATAGTGTCTACGGCAAAGGAAAACTGAGAACTTGCCGTATGGCGGGCCGTTGCTGTCCGACCTTGAGCTGAGGTATCCCTTCGCCCCGAGGTCGAGGAAGTTCTTCGAATCGGTCCCTGTGGAGGATGGGCTAGCGAGCAGAGAGGTCATCGGGCACACAGAGAGTAGGCTCCTGAGCGCCCTAGGGAGGGGGAGGTACGAACCTCACATTTCGGAGTTTGTCGAGTTTTCGAGCTTCTTCGCCGGGGCGCTGGTGGCGAGCCAAGACACGGTCCTTGCTTCGAGGTACTCAAAGAAGGAAGCGGAGAGGGCGAAGGAGTTCTTCGTCAGGGAGACGCCCGGGGCGAAGGTCATGAACATGGCCGAGTGCTTTGGCGTGACTTTCCAGCAGACAGAGACAGACAGCGGGCGTGCCGGCTATTCCCTGCCTTTCGAGGGTTACCTCTCGCTGGCGTCGAAGTACGAGCTCGGGAAGAACCCGAAATGGAAGCTCGCCAGGCAGGAGCTCGACTCAGGGATAATCCGGATGACAGACAACATGCTCAACGATCTGTTCGGAGACTGCGCCCAAGTCGCAGTGGCTGAAGGGGTGAGGAACCTGCGCAAGGCCCCGTTCCCGAAGCAGCTGCAGGAACTGAAGACGAGAGTCGTGCAGTACGTGCCTGCGTCAAGACCGAAGACCAACAAGGGTTACCTGTACGTTGAGGACCTCCTTCAACACCCGGTATCCGACGGGAGACACCGGCTTGTTTGGCTGGTACTTGCCCCCTACCTCGTCAACGTAAAGAAAGTGGACGACGAGCAAGCAATCGAGAAAATCAGGGCCTTCGTAGCGGCTGCCGGGGAAAGCAGTGAGCTGCGACGCTTCGTAGAGTACAACGTTCGGAGAGCCCGCAGGAATGGGTTGCTTCCGCCGATGTTCTCAACGCTGAAGACAGAACACCCCGATATCTACTGGCTCCTGCCCAAGGAAGTCCTCGCTGCGGAGTCGGCCCCTAAGACAAGGGGGACACGGTAAGGCCCCCTCGCAATGCGATTGAAGGAATTCGCCAAGACAGGGCGAAAGGTCTCCGAGATTGGGATGGGGACTTACTACGACCCTCTATGGATAGCAGCCGCGTTCATGAGATGGAGGAAGGGCGGAGGTACCAAGGTCAAAGCCATCGAGGCGGGTCTGGACTCGGGTATGACCCTAATCGACACAGCGGAGATTTACCGTTCTGAACCTTTGGTAGCTGAAGCGATCAAAGGGAGGAAGAGAGACGAAATCTTTCTGGCGACGAAGGTGTGGCCGAACCACCTGCACAGGGACGAGCTCATAGTGTCTTTCAGCAAGAGCCTGAAACGCCTTGGAACCACCTACGCCGACCTATATCAGGTGCACTGGCCAAACCCTGGGGTCCCGATCCAGGAGACCATGTCAGCAATGGAGGAGCTCATCGGCGAAGGTAAGCTGATGCATGCAGGGGTGAGCAACTTCAACCTCAATCAACTTCAGGAGGCGCACTCGGCCATGCGCAAATCAGAGCTGAGTTCCGCCCAGCTAAACTACAGCCTGAGTCACAGGGACGTCGAGCAAGACATACTCCCCTACTGCGACAGAGAGAAGATCGCCCTTCTGGCGTACTATCCCCTCGGCCACGGGAAGCTTCCATCAGACCCGAGGCTGGACGAGCTGAGCGCAAGGTATCGAAGGACTAGGGCCCAGGTCGCTCTGCAGTGGCTGGCTGAGAAGGACAATGTGTTTCCTATTCCCAGGGCATCGAGGTCAGACCACGTCAGAGAAAACGCAGGGGCCAGCGATTGGAAACTCACCGCCCAAGAAAGGACCGACTTGGAACAAAAGTTTCGTTAATCGCTTAAATCAATCTGAGGAAGGGCGAAGGGACAGGCGGGTGAGTGACCTCAACCCGATCCGCCATACAAATCCCGGTGTTGGGGGAATAGATAGTGAGAAGAAGCGTCCTGTTGGCGACGGCGGCAGTTTACGCCGCGATGTATGTTGCCCTTGTTCTCGTGTTCGCACCCATCGGCTACGGCGTCATCAACCTGAGGGTTGCGAACGTCCTCCTGGGTCTCGTTCCTTTGATCGGGCCGCCGGCAATCCTAGGGCAGGCCCTCGGGGTATTCATCGCAAATCAGCCGGCGCTCGGTGATCCGCTCGGCCCGATTGATTTGATCAATGTTGTCCCGTCGTTGGTGTTTTCCTGGCTGGTTTGGAAGCTTAGACATGTAAGCGTCTTTCTTGGCCTTACGCTGTACTCCATTGCCTTGGGGGTTTCAGTGAGCTACGCGCTCAACTTCGCCTTCGGCCTGCCGCTTTTGGTCGAGATTCCGCAGGTGACGGCGGGGATATTCTTGGCTACAGCCGTGTTGGGCTACCTCTTGTACAGGACTGTCAAGAGGCTTGGTGTCTTGCAACGGAGGTTCCCGCAATAGATGAGTGAAACCCGCAGTGCTGTGAACATGATTTCAGGCGGGGTCGACTCGGTCACCACCGCTTACTATGTGAACAGGGAATTCAAGCCCAAGAACCAGCTGCTGATCTTCTGCAACTACAAGCAGCGGACCTACGATTACGAGGAATTCTGCATAAAAGAAATCTCGAAGGCTCTAGGACTTCCCCTGAAGATCATCGACCTGAAGTGGCTGGGCGACATAAGCACATCAGTTCTCACCCACCCCGAGAAGGAGATTACAGAAACGAAGGAGGCAGACCTCTGGGACCCAGAGAAAGCAAGACAGAGGATTCTCAAGTGGTGGGACCCTTGCCGCAACGCCGTCCTCCTGCTAGTAGGCCTCTCTCACGCAGAATCATTCTTCATTTCAAAGGGGGAACGCTACGACGTTTACATTGGCATCAGGAGAGAGACGCCAGTGGCAATGAAGGACAACACCCCCGAGTTCCTCGAGGAGATGAACAGGCTTTCCGAGCAGGCAACCCATCACGGCGGGTACAGGCTGCTCGCACCTCTCATAACCTACGACAAGGACAAAGTGGTCGAGCTAGGAGAGAAGCTGGGGGTCCCCTGGGAGTACACGTACAGCTGCTATTCCGGTTACGGTTTCAAGACAGTCAAAGACATGAAGCTGCCAGTTCACTGCGGGCGTTGTTCCAATTGCGTGAGACGGAAACTTGCTTTCAAGGACGCCGGGGTGAGAGACCCTTCGGCCTACGCTGAATGAGAGGGCCCTGGAAGATCTGAAATCGTCGAAAAACTGTCTTAACTTCATATAGGTCTCAGCGAGCATGGTTGCATTCATTTGCAGCCACAGTTGCCACAGTTCTCAGCGAAGCTTGAGGCTACTTCATGGGACCCCAGGCTCGAGGCTGAGATGAGACAGACATGGGATTACGAAAGAATATTCGAATTCAAGCCATCGAACACCAAGAATCGCAACTTCGTGATGGATACGCCCCCTCCCTACCCCTCAGGTAAGCCCTGGCACCCCGGGGCTCTCACGCAGTACACCCAGATCGACATGATCGCCAGGTCGGCCAGGATGAGAGGGCTGAATGTCCTCTACCCGATTGGGATAGACAGGAACGGCCTCCCAGTTGAGATCTACGCGGAGCGGAAGTACAGGGTTCAGATGAGGAAGACCCCTCGGGAGGAGTTCATCAACCTCTGCAAGCACGCCCTGGACGACCTCGAGGCATACATGGTGGGCCTCCTGAAGACCCTGGGGATCTCGGCGGATTTCTACAACAAGTACAGGACAGATTCGGAAGATTACAGGAAGCTGACTCAGTGGTCGTTCATCGAGCTCTGGAAGAAGGGGCTGGTGTATCTTGCGAACAGGCCGAACAACTACTGTGTCGACTGCAACACCACGATAGCCGATGCTGAAATCGAATACGAGGAACTTCCGACCTTCCTGGTCACGAACACCTTCAGGGTGAAGGACAGCAAGGCGGAGCTTTCCGTGGCCACCACAAGGCCCGAGCTACTGGCCGCCTGTCAGATGCTGGTGGTAAACCCGGCCGATAGCAGGTACAAGAAGCTCATAGGAAGGTCAGCCATCATTCCGATATACAACAGAGAGGTGCCGATTAAGGCCCACAAGAGCGTCGACCCCAAGTTCGGAAGCGGGGTGGTGATGGTGTGCAGCTACGGGGACTACAACGACGTAATGCTGTTCAGAGAGTTCAAGCTCAAGGAAATAGTGGCCATAGACATGGATGGGAAGATGACCTCCGTCGTCGGGAAGTATGCGGGGGTGGCGGTGAAGGACGCCCGGTCGCAGATAATCCAAGACCTCCAGGAGGCTGGGATAGCCACCAAGGTGGAGCAGATTCAGCACAGGACGCCACTCTGTGAGCGGAGCAAGACCCCAATAGAGATAATTCCGATGGAGGAGTATTACCTCAAGCAGCTCGAATTCAAGCCTGCCATCAAGAAGATGGCCCACAAGATAGAGTTCCACCCGGCGATGCATCGCCAAATCCTACTCGACTGGATTGACGTGCTCACCACCGATTACCCGATCTCCAGGCGGAGGTACTACTCGACGGAAATCCCTGTGTGGTATTGCAGCAAATGCAACACTGCGCACCTCCCGAAGCCGGGAGTCTACTACAGGCCCTGGAGGGACGAGGCGCCGTTCAAGAAGTGCAAGAAATGCGGGAATACCCGGTTCATCGGCGAGACACGCACCTTCGATACATGGATGGACTCGAGCCTGTCCCCGCTTTACATCACAAAGTACACCAAGAACGCAAGGTTCCACAGTCTGACGTATCCTACCACGATCAGGATGCAGGGCAAGGACATCGTCAGGACATGGCTCTACTACACCCTGCTGAAGAACTACCAACTTACAGGAAAAGAGCCCTTCAAGCATGCATGGATAGGCGGCATGGGGCAAGACTCCCAAGGAAGGGCAATGCGCAAGAGCCTTGGGAATTTCATCGACCCAGAGCCGATTCTGCTGAGGTTCGGTGCTGACGCGTTCAGGTTCTGGGGCGCGTCCGAGGCCGGCCAAGGGTACGACTTCAGGTTCAGTGAAGAGAGGATTGCGGGTTCGGGAAAGTTCCTGACGAAGCTCTGGAACACATGCAGGTTCATCAGTTCGTTCCCCGTCCCGGAGAAAGCGGAGCTGACCTGGACCGACAAATGGATGCTCAACGAGCTGGGGAAGCTGACCCAGGATTGTGTGGAGGCCTACGAGCGGTTCGACGTGTTCACCGTGTCGACCAGAATCAGAGAGTTCCTATGGAACGTCTTCGCGTCGAACTACCTGGAGATGGCCAAGGGGAGGGCCTACGGGGACGGCGCCACCCAGAAGGAGCAGGAGGCCGCCTGGTACACCCTGCACAGGGTCGTGAAGAATCTGTTGCTGCTGCTTGCTCCTATCACACCCTACCTGACCGACTACGCGTGGAGGAGGCTGTACGGCTCCCAGAGCATACACCTCGAAGAGTTCCCCAAGGCAGAAAGGTTCGACGTGAGCGAAAAGGTCAGTCAGAGCATCTTGGAGTTCAACGCGCAGGTCTGGAAGACCAAGAGGGACAAGGGACTCGCGCTCAAGGACTCGATCAGCACACGGATTCCGGCCAACCTCAAACAGTTCGAGAAGGACTTGGTGCGAATGCACCACATCAAGAAATAGTTAGGCAAACGCAGAAGTCAAAATAGGTCTTTGCCATATCTTAAATACTGAAACTCGTCATTCAGGAGAGTTGCAGGTCGTCGTTGCGCCCAACCGCTGTATCTGGTGCAACTCGATGCTGGATCCGAGCAGCAGTTTGGAGATGTCCTACAACTGTTGCTCAGACTGTCTGTATCCCCTTCCAACGGACTAGCGGGACCTAACTCCCGATCTGTTCGTACTCTTTTCTCTCGAACCTGACTGATACGGAGGATGCGTTCTCCTCGAGGTGGACCAGGTTTGTGGCCTTGGGGATTGCGATCACCCGCTCGTTGCGCGTCACCCAGTTGAGCATCGCCTGGGCGGGAGTCATCTTGTACTTCTGAAGAATTGCTTTCGGTATCGAGTCAGGGATTATTCCTCGGGCGAGTGGGCTGTAGGCGATGAGTGTCATCTTCTCGCTGATGCAGTACGGAAGAATCTCTGGTTCGACGTACCTGTTCGTGAGCGAGTACTCGACCTGATTGGAGACGATTTCACTTTTCGCCAGAGCAGCTCTGGCCGCGTCGGTTTCAGAGACGTCGAAGTTGCTGATTCCGATGTATCTTACCAGGCCGTCGCGGACGAGCTGTTCCATCGCGGACATGGTTTCCCTGATTGGAATGCTTGGGTTGGGCCAGTGCACCTGGTAGAGGTCGACATATGATGTGCCCAGCCTGCGTAGGCTCCTCTTGCAAGCCTCAATGACATCGTCATGCCGGAGGTTGCCCGGTGAAACTTTCGTTGCTATGAACACGTCCTTGCGGATGTCTTTGACGGCGTCTCCGACCACTTCCTCAGAACGCCCACTGGCGTACATCTCTGCCGTGTCGATGAGATTAATCCCGAGCTCGATTCCCTTCTTTACGGCCGCAACATGGCGGGCTCGTTCGTCGGGACTGCTGTAGGCACCTATTCTCCAGGTGCCCATCCCTATTGTGGAGACTTTCTCTCTTGTCTGGCCCAGCCTACGGTATTCCACGTTGGCTCGCTTTGAGTTGGGATGGCTATAGGATTATCACAAGAAGAAAAGTGATAAAGTGAGTACGGAGCGAGCAGGGCGTGCCACGGTAGCTCAGCCTGGTTAGAGCACCTGCCTTGTATCCAAAGCAAGGAGAGCAGGGGGTCGCGAGATCGAATTGCATCCGGCACGATGGTCTCGCCCGTGGCTCTTTCCAAACAGCCTAGCTGCTGCTCTTCCTCAACACTTCGAAGACGTCGCGGATGGTGGCGACGAAGTAGGGCCCGTACTCTTCATCACTGAATTCGACGACGTCTATCCTGCCTTCTTTGGTCGCAATCTTGTAACTGAGCAGGTGGTAGCATATCTCCTCCCTTCCTCCGAGGACTCGGAAGAAGAAGTTGCTGCACGAGCAGAACGGCTTCTCCGGGTCGATGAATTCGTCCCCGAGCCTCCCGACAACCGTGATGACCTTCCTGCCACTGGGGAGAAACCGGCTCTCCTTGACCCCGCCGGCGAGGACGGTGTCGATCGCCCTGTCCAGTTTTGGTCCATACTTCCCGAACTCCGTGAACTTCTCTTTCCATTCCTCTCTGGTTTCACTCATGGTCTTACCTGACTGGATGTAGGAACTCCGAAAGTGAAGTCTGGTCTTCGACGCTGGTGAACCCTGAGACGCGGAGTCCGACTCGTCTGAAGTCCTTGTTGACCGTCCCGCTCAGTTCGTCGAATAGGCTGAACGTGCTTTCTCTAAGGATGGCCAAATCGTTGACCGGGATTTCGAAGGTCTTGCTCTTGGTCTTGGTAGACAAGTCTGACATGATCACGATGGCGGTGATTGTCCTGAAGGATTTCCCCGAAGAAACTAGTTTGTCATGGACATATCCGATTCCCGCGACAAGTTGCTCGAAGGCCTCGCTTGAATCCCTGGTGTCGCGCTTGAGGGTCACGATGCGGCTGAATTGGGTGGGTTCTAAGCCCGCTCGAACAGGGTCGTCATCTTCGCCCTTGGCTGCGGAGAGCAGGTAGGCCCCGAACTTCCTCCCGAACCTCGGGTCGAGTTTTGAAAGGTCAGTCCTAGCTAGGTCTCCGATGGTCTTGATTCCCAACTCATTGAAAGTCGCAGCGGTCTTCAGGCCTACTCCGTAGAGTTTCGTGACCGGGAGGGGGCTGAGGAAGGCCTTCGTTTTTTCAGGTGCGACTACCTTCAACCCGCCAGGTTTCGCGGTGTCAGACCCTAGCTTCGCGACGATTTTGCTCCTTCCGAGACCGACCGAGCATGTGAGATGCTCGTTGGCGAGGATCAATTCTTTGATTGCTTCTGCTGTCTTCTGGCCCTTGGCATAATCTCCGGCTGTGGAGCCAGTCAGGTCGAAGAAGGCCTCGTCGATGCCTGTTGGTTCAAGGATGTCGACCTTCTGCGCAAGTTCATCCATTATCCTACTGGACACGACTTCGTACTTCTCGTGGTCCATCTTGATGACAGCTGCGTTCTTGCCCTCGAGCTTCTTCTTTGCCAGGACGATTGGCATTCCTGAATGAACCCCCAGCTCCCTCGCCCTGTAATTTGCAGTGCTCACGACACCGCTGTCCTCGGACCTGCCAGAGAACACACAGACTATGACTGGTCTTTCTTTGATTGAAGGATCCTCGACTTCTTCGACTTGTGCGTAGAAGTAGTCGATATCTATGTGGCCAATGACACGCTCCAATAATGAAATTCGTTCGCGTGTCGTTTAAGGGGTTTTTGAT
>DASYXJ010000010.1:0-24930 GCA_035935095.1 Nitrososphaerales archaeon
GCTGCTTTCACGACCTCGCCATAGGGAGGCTCATCCGACGGTACGTCTGTGACCCACCTGTACCTCAGCATCCCCCTATTGTCGACGACCATCACCGCCCTCTTGGCTACTCCCTTGTATCCGAGGCCCACCCAAGGGTCCTGGAGGACGCCGTAGAGCTTTGTGACCTTCTTGTTGAAATCGCTGAGCAGGGGAAACTGCAGATTGTACGTCTGCGCGAAAGCTTTGAGCGAATAGGAACTGTCCACGCTGACACCGACAAGCTGACTCCCGGCTCCCTGCAATGTCCCGAACCCATCCCTGAATGTGCACATCTCTTTGTCGCAGGTCCCGGAGAATGCGAAAGGAAAGAATGCAAGAACCACCGTCCCCTGCCGGGTGAACTCATTCAGTGACCTGACTTTCTTGTCAGCGTCAGGAAGAGAAAACTCGGGCACCTTCTGCCCCATCCTCAGCACCACGACCTAAACCTCTGAGGTTCCGATTTAAGCCCTACTTTGTGGGAGCTTCTGCAGCAGTTCGAAGTATTTGGTCATGAGGGACACAAGCTCATCCTGCTTAGCGCCATCCTTCTCTGCTCCCAACTTCGTTGCGGCTTCGTTCAGTCTGTTCAGAAGAACCTCTCGCATCTGGGCAACGACTGTATCGAAGGATACCGTGGTGGCCATGGCAATCGAAGATAGGTCATCGTGGACAGTGCAGTAGACCTTCCCCCTATACCTGACCTGTATCCCCCCGTCCAGGGGACATGGCTCCGCTAGCATGGCTGCGCCCTTGCTCACGAGCTCGGCCGCCAGCTTCATCTTGTTCTTGGGAGCACTCATTGTTGCGCCCACCACCTGACTCGTATAATAAGCCGCACGAGGCGAAAAGCACTTAATCCCGCCGCACCGAAGCCACGTTTGACAACCGGAGTTCCTTCTATGAGTACTAAACTGAAAAAGCAACAGGAGAACGATGCCAAGTTGGCGAAGGCCGTACTGAGCCTTCAGCAGATTTCCGACTCGAACATCACCCCACGCAACATAAGGAAGATAGTCAAGGACTCCGTGATGATGCTGCAGGACACCAAAGTGAGCGTCGCCGTCAGGGCGGCCAACGCCATCAGTCTCCTGGACGAAGTGGCTCAGGATCCCAACATGCCCTCGTTCGCGAGGGTGACCCTATGGTCAGCAGTTTCCGAATTGGAATCGATCAGAGAACAGTAAAGCTCTGGGCCGGCGTCGCAGTTTCCATCGCAATCCGGGCAAAACTTTAACACGTTCACAGGCGCCGCAGTCGCGATTGCCTAATTGCCCGAAGTGTGGGAATAAGGAAACACTTCCCACCAGGTCCTTCAACGTAATTGTTGAGCCTGTGAAAGGAGAACGTGGAATGACCGAGCGGAGGGTCGGGATGTACACATGTTCGAAGTGTGGGACCAAGTTCCCCACCGTGATTTCAAGGCAGAGATACCTGATAGTAGCGGAGGAGCAACTGAAGTCGATTCAGGACGAGTTAAGCTCAGTGAAGAAGGGCAACGAAGACCTCAGCGCCAAGGTCGAGGGTATGGTCGAGCAGCAGAGGGAGATGGAAAACTCGATGGAAAGGGCGGCAAAGGAGAACGAGGTCAAGCGGCTGCAGCTCAAGCTCGCCGAGCTTGAGGAGTTCGTCGGCTACCTCAGAAAAGAAAAGGGCGAACTCGAGCAGAAGGCTTCCAGGCTTCGTTAGGCCCTAGATTCCTTCGGTGCCAACGGGCGGAAGGGTGTATCCTGCTTCGGCTTCGTAGGATGCAGCCTTCTCATCCAGCACGGCCTTCTCCGTCCGGAGCGCCTGAACCTCGCTCTCGAGCGTGGCTGCGGACTTCTCCAGTTCGAAGGTGGCTATCTTCTCCTTCAGTGAGGCGATGTCAGCAAGTAGCGAAGCTTTTTCGGCCTCGAACGACCTGATCTTCTCCTCGAGCTCTGTCCTTTGGTCAGCGTATTCGGTTACCACTTCCATGGTTGTCGATTCACAGGGCCTGTGGGTTTACTTCTTCTGCAGAACTAAAAACAATTGAGCCATCAGTAAAAGCGAGTGAATCCCAACTGCGCATTCTTTATGAATCGACCACCTTCGGACCTAATACGATGACCAGCGGACTATGGGTCTTACCTTCAGACCCGAAAGGTCAGAAGAAGGTGCTCAGGCAGGTAGCGGCCTCCCCACACCTGATGGCCGCAATGATGGCCTTAGCTAAGAGCAAGGAAGGACTGAGCAACGCGGAGCTCGATGACGCGATCAACGACAATTCCGAATGGATGACCCTCTGGACGATCAGACAGCTGACCGCGTTGGGTCTTATCGAATTCAAAATTGATCTCTTCGGAGACCCAGCCAAATATCGACTGACAGAACTCGGAAGACAGGCGCTCCCCATGATCACTGGCCAGCCCCTCCAGAAGCCTCCGGCTCCAACTCCGACCCGTGCCCCTGCTCCACCGGTCCCACGGCCTGCGACTCCGAAAACCGCATGAAGGTAAATCAGTAATCAGGTTGACAACAAACCAAGCCCGTTCTTAGGGTGGCACGAAAGCTAGTTCGTGATTCGGGCAAACATAGCTATCGCTAGGCGGAGTCTTTTTCGAACTCGCCGTAAACTCAGGCCATCAGCCGCTCGGAGTTAATTGTCCACGAATTTCCCCGCCGGGGAAAGCGGTGGTGTGGACATTGACGTAGGTGGCTCCAGCACGCAGTGAAGTTAGGAAATTGGCGAATGCGCCTACCGAGAGTCCTTGGGCGGAGGGGCCGATAACGTCAGCCGCAGTGATGGTTCCGCTAACAGTACCTGATGATGTTGGACACGCAGGCTTACCGCCTCCTCCGCAGAGAAAGGCAATGATGCCTCCGTTAGTCCCGCGTAGTCCGAGGTGGATGTGCGCAGCCATGGTTCCTGTCAGACCGGTGTATGTCAGCGTGTATGAGAGAGTCGTCCCACCATTAAGAATCGTGGCCGAGAATGTGCCGCTACCCGTTGAAAATAGAGTGGGAACCTGCTGAAATCCGCTCAGGCGCGCTCTGAAATGGTTCCTTTCGTTCTCGTCGCTTTGGTGTGCCGTTGCCGCAACGGCCGTGTAGGAAACTAGAGAGAGTAGGCTGGCAATGATTAGTGCAGCGAATATGGCTCTGTATAATTTCTTCATCGTGGATAGAATAATGTCTGCGGTTTTAAGTCTGTAGAAACCTGTTATGATCTCCCTTCTGAGGGTGAAGGAACTACGTTTCAGGAGATATGCGGGGGGAGGGATTCGAACCCTCGAACCCCTAAGGGATGAGGTCCTGAGCCTCACGCCGTTGACCAGGCTGGGCGACCCCCGCGTCGTCCCGCCGAGCCCAAGCTTCGCTTTAATAACGTTCAACGGTTTGTAATCACTTTCGCGTTTCTCTCCCTTGCCCAAAACCATCGCCCGCGCCCTTCGCGTTAAATCCCCCACGAAGTTTCTTCTCCCACAACAATGGCGAGGTTGCACTATCTGTACGAGCAGGCGGAGAGCGGCAAGGCACGCTTCGTCTACTACTGTTCGACCTGCACCTGCGTCCTGAAGGTCAGGCGAGACTTCGGACCGGCTGCTGAGACCATCGACTCGCTTGGCGGACGGTGTCTTGGCTGCGGCCGCCCCCTTGAGGGAAGCATCGAATGTCGATTCGCCCCGGTGCCCGACGATTGGTCGGATGTTTTTCTGAACATCGTCCCGGCCGTACAAAGGACACAAGAGTTTTTCCAGCCCGCCTCGTCAATCCCCCACTTCTCGCTCGGCTTCCCTCGCCTTGATTCGCTGCTGAGGCCCTTCTCCGAAGGACGCCTGATCGTGCTAGGCGGAGGACCATCGTCCGCGGTCGCCGAGCTCGCAGCGTTCAGGGCCCAGCTCCCAATCGAATCAGGCGGCCTCGACTCGGCCGTCCTTTTCATAGACGGCGGCAACCGCTCTGACCCGTACCTCTTCTCCTCGTTTGCGAAGCAGAGGGGGCTCAAACCTGTCGCAGCGATGCGACGAGTGGCTTCCTGTCGCGTCTTCACTTTCTACCAACTCGCCGACCTGATTTCCGAGCACCTTGTCCGCGCCGCCAAAGACTACGGGACTAGGCTCGTAATCATCTCCGATTTGCTCGGCACATTCAACGAACCCGAGCTGGACGAGAGGGAGGCCCGAAGGGTCCTGAGCGCGGTCGAGGAGGGGATCGAAGGGACGAAGAAGGACGCACTCGTAATCGCGACTCTGGCTTCGCCCAACAAGTACGACGACATGGTCTCCTCGTGGGCGGACACGATGGTGCGCCTGACGCCCGAGGGAGGCAGGGTCAGGGCGGAGCTCCTCAAGCACAGGAACAAGGTCCCGGCGGTCGCCACGTTCAAGTTGAGCCAGCTCTTCAGAGCCACCAAGACCGGGGTGCCTCGCTGATGGGCCGCACCATTCCCTCGTTCAGGATAGCCGAAGCCCAGGAGGCGGCCGAATGGAGGTCGTTCAGGAAGGCCCTCCCCAAGAAGGACAAGGTCACGCTCGACGAGATGCTCACTTCTGCCAAGCTCTACACTTCAGCATCTTCCGCAGCGGTCAGGACATCTAGATTCGAGGGGATGGCGATGGCGATTTTCTTCCACCATCACAGAATGCTCGCACGTTCCATAGCCGCAGTCTCAGAAATCAAGCGCGGAGAAACAGGCAGATGACGCTCTCCGACGCCGAGATAACCGACGAGTTGGACAGCTGGCAGCGCTTCGCCGACGCCCTCCGGGCCGAAGACAGGGCCCTCTTCAACGAGATGCTCAGGCTCTGTCACGAATACTTTCCCGCAATCCAGGCGAGGGACTCCCCCTTCCCGACAGAGGCTCTGTTCATGAGCCTGATGCTCGTCCAGCACAAAATGATCGTCTGGCTAGCGGCCGAGCTCGAGAAGCTGAAGGCTGATAGGAATGCGCGGCTGGATACTTGACCTCTACCCAGGCAAACCTGGAGAGATAGTCATCTGGCTCAAGCTCGAAAACGGGGAGGCAGCAAGGCTGGTCGACCGCTGGTCCCCATCGATATTCATAGGCACGGACAATAAATCAGATTTCACCGTCCCGCTGCAGATACTCCGCGATGACTTCGCATGGACCAGGGTCGTCGAGAAACGCGAAAGGGTCACCGATTCCGGTGTCTCCCAGGTCATCGAAGCGAAGCTCAGGGACGCCAGGAAGGCCCAGCAGGTCGCAGGGAAGATAGAGCGCCTGGGTCCCTTCGGGACTTTCAGGCTCTACAACGCCGACGTCCCGCCCGCCCAGAGCTATCTGTACGAGCACGACATCTTCCCTCTCGCCCACTGCGAAGTGGAACAGAGAGGCGACAGACTGGACTGGGAATTGAAGGACGACGTCTGGGCCTACGACTACGCCATACCAAACCTGACGAAGGTCGAGCTCGACGTGGAGGTGGCGAAGAAAGGGAAGCTGGCGCGCTTCACAGACAGGATCGAATCAATCGCGCTCAAGAGCGGCAATCGTGTAATCAAAATCGGCGGGCGCAGCGAGGCGGACAAGCTGCTCGGGCTGGTCCAGGCCGTCCGAGAAGCCGACCCTGATTTCATCCTCACCAACGACGGCGACACATTTCTCTTCCCCTACCTGATCAAGCGAGCAGAAGCCAACGGCGTGGCCGGCAGGCTCATCCTCGACAGAGACGGTACCAACATGAGACTCCCGTCCAAGAGCGGCACCTCGTATTTCAGCTACGGGAGGATCCACTACAAGCCCTCGGCCATGAAGCTCTACGGCAGGGTACACATCGACGTCAACACGTCCTTCGCCTACTCAGAGGCAGGCTTCGAGGGGCTCTTCGAGCTTAGCAGGATCTGCCGCATGCCCATGCACACCTCCAGCAGGGCAAGCATCGGGAAGGCCCTTTCGAGCCTGCAGTTCTACAACGCATCGAAGATCGGCCTGCTCGTCCCCTGGAAGCCCACGCTGGCGGAGCACTTCAAGGACAGGAACGAGCTGCTGATGGCCGACAGGGGCGGCTTCATCTTCGAGCCCAAGGTGGGAGTCTACGAGAACGTCGGGGAGCTGGACTACTCCTGCTTGGTCAAAGATTCAAGAATAGTAACGAGAAATGGCGAGAAACCCATCTCTGGGATTAAAGAAGGCGACGAAGTATTCACCCCGTTTGGCTGGCAGAAGGTATCAAAGGTCCACGAATATCGCATTAAGGAGAAGGTAATCAGACTAACACTCAAAGACGGGAAACAAATCACATGCACCACACGCCATAAGTTCCCAGTTCTGGTAAAAGACGTCTTTGAAGAAAAGACCGCTGATCAGATTCGCCGACGGAACAGCCTTGTTGTGGCTGACCCTTTGCCAATCCTTCAGAATGACGACCTAGCTTGTCTGTTCGGCGCTTTCACGGCCGAAGGGGGCCGTTTAAGAAAGGACCAAAAGTACTTGGACAAATCCAGGAAGAAGACTCGTATTTCACACCAGTACAGGATAGAATTCAGCATCGACAAGCACGAAGTCGATTTCCGCAATTTCATCACAGGAACGCTATCCAAATTCTATCCGAACGTTCACATCTACACTAGGACAAAAAGAGGAAGTGACGGCATTACTCTAGTGGTTGCTCAAAAGGCAGTAGCGACGAACTTCTTGTCAAGATACGAGGCTTTCGTCGCCAACGAGCATCACAACCAAGACGAAAAGGCATCTTTCGTCCGCGGTTTCTTCGAGGGGGATGGAGGCGTCAACAAGAAACGAAACACAGTTCAGTGCGACCAATCATCCAAGAATCACTCTAAACTCGATGTTGTGTGCAAATACCTTCGCGAGTTGAACATAAAGTATCGAGTCGGGAGGTACATCAACAAACACGGATTCTCTTCCATCCCTTCCGACGTCCTCGAGCTATCTGGTTTGGAGGCGGTGGTTAGGTATTACACAGAGGTCGGCTTCATTTCCGAAGTCAAGCAACGAGCCTTACGCCAAGCTATACTGACCCGCATAAGGAAGGCAAAGAACTACCCGCGCCCTCGTCTGGGATTGTATGCAAAAGCGCGCAAGAACAACGTACTATCTTTCATACACGAAACACGCGTGATACGTAAGGAGACCCTCGATTATGACGACCACGTCTACGACTTGACACTGGAGTGGGCAGAGTTTCCATATTATTTTGCCAACGGCATCCTAACCCATAACTGCTTGTACCCCAACATCATGCTGAGGAAGAACATCTCGGCAGAGACAGTCAGATGCTCCTGCTGCCCCGACTCGGACAACCGCGTACCCGAGCTCGATTGGAACGTGTGCAAGAAGAGGGACGGCATAGTCCCGCTGGCGATCAAGATCATAGTGGAGAAGAGGCTCCACTACAAGGAGCTCAAGAAGGCCGCGAAGGGGGCGGACTACGACAGATACAACGCCCGCCAGGCAGCCCTCAAGTGGCTGGGGGTCACGACGTTCGGCTACTTGGGCTTCAACAACGCGAAGTTCGGTCGCATAGACGCCCACATCGCGGTGTGCGCCTGGGACAGAAAGACCCTGGTAGACACGGCAAGGATTGCCGAGGGAAGGGGCTTCGAGGTCCTGCACGGCATCGTCGATTCCCTCTGGGTCAAGAAGGAGGGTGCATCAGAAGGCGAGTACCTCGGGCTGAAGGCCCGAATCGAATCGGAGACAGGTTTCGCGATGTCGTTCGAGGGCATCTACAAGTGGGTGGTCTTCCTCCCTTCGAAGGTCGACCCTGGGATACCAGTCCTCAACAGATACTTCGGCGTCTATCGGGACGGCGAGCTGAAGGTCAGGGGGATAGAGGCGAGGCGCCACGACACTCCGCTCGCTTTTTCCAGATGTCAGATGGAAATCCTGAGGACACTCGCCAAGGCCGACTCGGTCGCCGAAGCCAAGGCCAGGGTCCCAGGGTGCGTTGAAATATTCCTCAGGCACGCGGAGTCGCTCGCACGCCACGAGATTCCAGCCTCGGAGCTCGCCTTCACGACGAACCTCTCGAAGGGCCCTGAAGAGTACACCACAATGACTGTGCAACACGCGGCGATCAAACAACTCGTCGGCGAGGGTGCCACCCTTCACGCCGGCGAAGGAATACGATACGTCATCACAGACTACCGGGGGAAGGACTCGAAACGGGCGACCCCGGGCGACGTGATTCAGGACCAAACCAAATACGACTCGGAGCGCTACATCGAACTATTGGCGGAGACTTGCTCTTCTGTCTTGGAGCCGTTCGACCCGAGATGCACGGGCTCCGGACTGTTGGCAGCGTACGAGGCTCGCAGAAGCGTGACGCTCAGCTGATGCGACCCTACCACATGACCGCTTTCGTCGGCTTGACCTTCAGTATCGGGGACTCGCCCTCCCCCCACGGATTCCTTCTGTAGTACTCGAATTTGTCGAACAGTATCTGCAGCAGGCGCAGATACTCCTTCCCTCGCTCTAGTATTTCGCAGTCCCCTTCCACCATGAGGCCTCTGTTGGGCCTGTACTCGTCCACCAGCAGAGCGACCTTCTTGTTCTCCCTCAGGTTCTTGAGCTTCTTCGTCTTGTAATCGACGGCGATGACGATGTTCTCCCCGTCGAGGGCGTAGATCACAGGTACAACGTGGGGCCTCGCGTCCTTGGATGCACTGGCCAGCCTGCACAATTCGTGGGCCTTGAGGAAGTTGAGTTCCTTCGGCTTGAGTACCGCCATGCAAAGTCGGCCTATCGAAGCCATAGGAAAAAGATTGCCGAGCCAACCCTTTAACGAAGGTCGCGACGGAGCCGGTCCCGCATGAAATACACCACACTTGGAAGCACAGGCCTCAAGGTCTCGAGGCTGTGCATTGGGTGCATGAGCTTCGGAGGGTCCGACGCCGAAGGCTACGAGTGGTCCCTCGGCTATGAGGATTCGAAGCGAGTCATAGATAGGGCCATCGACTTGGGTATCAACTTCTTCGATACTGCTGACGTCTACTCCAACGGGAGATCAGAGCAGATAGTGGGCAGGGCCCTGCATGGAAGAAGGAACCAGGTCGTCCTTGCCACCAAGGTCGGCCTCCCCACGGGTGAAGGCCCCGACGACAAGGGGCTGGGCAGGAAGCACATCACCCGGAACCTGAAGAGGTCGCTCACCAATCTGAAGACAGACAGGGTAGACCTCTATCAGATTCACCGCTGGGACTACAAGACACCCATCGAACAGGTGCTCAGGACCCTCACTGATGCCGTGAGGAAGGAGAACACAGTCGACCATCTGGGCGGGTCGAGCATGTGGGCCTGGCAGTTCGCGAAGGCCCTCTTTACCAGCGACAGGCTGGGCTTCGAGAGGTTCGAGACGATACAGGACCACTACAACCTGGCGTACAGAGAGGAGGAGAGGGAGATGATACCACTCTGCAGAGAAGAGGGGATTACGATTCTTCCATGGAGCCCCCTGGGAAGGGGCTTCCTGACTGGCAAGTACAAGCGGAAGTCGAAGCCGGCGAGCGTCAGGTACAAGACGGATGACCTCCTGGGCAAGAGGTACTTCAGGCCGGAGGATTTCGACGTCGTGGAGCGGTTGGAGCAAGTCGCCAAGGAGAAAGGGGTCAAGCCTGCGCAGCTGGCGCTCGCCTGGCTGATGCACAAGAAGGACGTCGCTTCGCCGATCATCGGTCCGACGAAGGTCGAGCAGTTGGAAGAGCTTGCGGTGGCTGTTGACATTCGTCTGAAACCAGATGATGTCGCAAGACTGGAGGAGCCGTATAGGCCCCACCGAGTCCTTGGTCACGAATAATTTCTAGTGAAGTGGTACCGTCGCCACGGTGGAGAACGAGGAGAGCGTGCTGACCATTACTTCGCCCTGCGATATCGTGTAGAGGTAGTCCCCGATTATGACGCTCCGGTCAATCTGGAGGCCATTGTTCGCTGAATCTCCGAAGTTCTGGCTCCCCGTGTACTGCGACACCTTCCCGAGGATATTGAAACCACTGCTGGTCACTTGGATGACGTAGGCACCCTGCCAGACCGGGTCGCCGTATGGCGGTATGCAAGCGGAGCAGGCAGGCTGGTCCTGGGTCACGGGAGCCTTGTACAGTGTCAGCGGGATTACTGTGATATTCCTTGTTGAATCGAAGGTGAAAGCCAGATGGTCAGTCAAGACCGGGGAGTCGGTCCCCCTGTCACCGATCAACAGCTTGGAGACTTGAATCGAGGTCCCGTTGTCAAAGACCTTGAAGAGAGAGAGCTTGAGCCCTAGGTAGAAGGCCACGTTCTGCATCGTAGACGATGGGATTGCGTCCTTCCCGACTCCAATCAGGTATCCTCCCGGTAGAGGATGCAGGTAATCCGAGTATCCTGACACCTTTAGTTCGCTCAGTATGACTGGCTTGGCCATGTCCTTGAACGATATCACAAAGAGAGGGTCAATCTGCATGAAGGTGACTACGTACCCCATGCTCCCGACGAATCGGACCGCGTAGATATTCTCGCCAGGGGCGATGTTCCTCAAAGCAGATACCTGGTTCATGCCCAAGTCCAACACATAGACGTCGTTACTTCTCGTCGGTGAGCCCCCGACGACTGCGAACCTGCCGGTGGCGACTCTAAAGTTTCCATTGAACTCGTCGAGCGAGAACTGGTTGAGGACCGACCCAGGTACGATGCCTGCAGACTTCACGACGACCGACCCACTCGAGTAGGCAGCCCGGAGGATGGTGCTGTTCTGGGCCTGCTGCACGTTAGAGATCGAAACCACTCCACCAGTGTAGACGTCACCGACAATATTATGGGTCGAGAACAGGTCCAGATAGTTGGTATAGACCACGTAGATATTCGATGGCGAAACATAGACAGTCGCCGAGGGCCCTGTCAGTACAGTAACGGTATTCTCCTTCCCCGTGCTCATGCTTATGCTCGGGATTATCGTGTAGTAGCTGATCTGGGCCGTGTTGCTGGTGTAGAAGACGGAGGATGCAGGTAGCTGTGCTTCGGTCCCATTCTGAGACGCAATAGGCATGACGGCCGTGGCGTTCCCCTTGCTGTTGAAGATGTACGAGGGCTGCTGAATTACAGCGTATACGAATCCATCGGCGAGCCGCGCAGCGACGTAGGCCCCTGGAATGCTCTCGTTTTGCATCAGCTTGGGCGAATTGAGGTTGGAGACATCATACAAAAGCAACTCCACAGCCGACGTGCCGCTTGTTTGTTGATACATGATACCTCCTCCACCCCTCTGATAGGAGATGCCGCCTCCACTTTTCTGGTCGATGACCATCAGGCGGTCCTTGGTCATCTCAAGGCCGATCACACCGGCGTTCGGGAATTTGAGCACCGAAAGGACGGCTGCGGAGTTAGGGGGGTAGGCGTTGATTATCGATACGGAATCCTGCGTCGAGACAAAAAGGTGAGTACCATCGGTCTTCACTCTGTCCGGTTCGTCCACGCCCTGGACTTGGACGTTGGTCTGGGTGAACGAAGGAGCCGAAATGTCAGAACTTACAGCGGCTAATATTGCAGGAGCGCCATTCGCCACTCCCCCGACCGGGAGCCCGCCCTTGAACATCAAGCCGCCGCCGAACCCGATCCCCCACCTGCTATACTGCTGCGCACTCTTCGCGTTCGCAGTGATGTACTGCTGGAGCTGTGAGTCGCTTTCGAAGGCGCTAAGATTCTGAGGGAGAGCGTTGCTCGTTGGACCGCCTGGCGATACCGTCAGAGGCGCTGCCAAGGCGAAGATTGCGACTACAGTCGCCACCCCAATTAGGGCTCCCATGAAGACGGCCACTTCAGGCCGCCAAGTCCTGCTCATTGGAATCGTGCCCATGTCCAGACTATTCGAACGACGGGGAGTAAAGCCTAGAGCGGAGAACGGGTGTTCTAGAACTACGAACAGGGGTCAGCTTTCGGCTCACATTCGTCTGAGGTAAAGCTGAACGGCTGCAAGCTCCGCCAGCGCCGCAATTGCCTGCGAGCCGACCGCGACACCATCACTTTGGGTCACAAAGTACGTCCCTGCGTATACCCCCAAAGGCCCAAGTGCGAGCCCTCCTGCCACGACCAGGGCGCCCAAGAGCCTCGCGAGGTCGCCGGCGGACATAAGGTTCAGGCCTCGGGTCTGGACCCCACGGGACGTCTGACGCCCTCCTCTCTTCTTGTAGCTCCGTATGAAAAAAGCGAGTTCGGCGCTGGAGGCAGCTGATACGGCCAGGATTTGGATCACAGGTATGACGACCAACCATAGTGCCGAAGGCAGGGCAAAGGCAAGAAGCACCCCTATGGCCGCAGGAACGGGGAGGTAGGCCGTGGTCGATATGATCGACTTGGCCAGGATTATCAGTCGGGCGTTCAGTGGAAGGGAGAATGTGTAGTCGAGACCCGAGCCTTCGGTGTTCAAGAGGACCGACGCCGAAATCAGAGTGAAGAAGCAACCCAGGGAGGTGGCTGCCAGAACGGCAGTCGCCCCAAGTTCCGAGGCCTGGCTCAAGCTAAACACGATGATGATTGTCTCAAAAACTGGCAGGGCGAAGACGAAGGCTGTCTGAGGGTTTTTCGATGCGATCCGAGCATCCTTGAGCACGTAGGCCGGAATGGGCCTCCTTAGTCTGAGGAGAAATTCAGTTGCTCTTTGTCTGATAATGCTGGTCGCCTGTTGCTGCGAAACTCTTTCGGTGATGCTCAGGGCCTTCCTTCCTGCAAAGTAAGCGAGCAACAGATACCCGGCCATGGCGACAAAGGACAAAGTTGTTGCCAAGCCCAGTGCAGGTGAGCCAGTAGCCAGGGAAGGAAATACGAGCGAAGCTAGGGCCAGCCCAGTCGAAAACGGATGCAGCACAGAAAAGAGAATGGGGATGGAGGTCGTTGACAGCGACCCCGAGATTGCGCTTTCCAAAGCGGGGAAGACGTACTGGATTAGACTGAAGACGAACCCGAAACTCGCTGCCGCCAGACCCCAAGAAATCAGGAAAAGGAACCTGGCGAAGGTGGCCCGCTTCCCCCTTCCTCCGCTAGTGATATTCCTCTGGAAGAGCCCGGCGAGTCCCAGAGATATCGTGACCCCGAAGACAGAGTTTGCGACTGAGGCAAGCGCCATGACGACCGTGGCCAAGGGTGAAGCGGTAAGGTAGGCGACGACGCCCACCTGCACAAGAATCGCGGCTACAATCATGGAGTCGAACGTCCTTATGACCGAGAGCAGCGCCAACAGTGAGAGGTCCCTTCGACCCAGAGGCATAGTCGACAGAAGGGCGTAGGGCCCAGCCCCCGTGAATGAGGGGAGCACCTGCAGCGAGTAGAGGACCGTGTACCCGAGGCTGATGGCGAGGCTAAGGGTGACCCCAGTGACGAGGGCCGCGGCAGTTCTGCTGATTGCAAATTGATAGAAGGCGAAAATGGCCCCTAGCGCGATGAACGCTGTAATGATGACCTTGCCCACCAGCGCGCCTCTGGTAATCGACTTGACCCTCCGTGCAGGGCTCCCAAAGCCGAAGCCTCCCATGGTCCCCCTGGTCATGATAGCAGACCTGAATACGAGCTCGATGTAGGGAGTCTTGCTGAGCCGCCAGGCCTCCCGGAGATTCATGTGTTCTACACCGTGGGGGCTGAGAAGGCCTCACGAAGCGCCCGTGCTGTCTCAGCGACCTCCTCCTCCTCGTGGGTTAGATGCAAGAAGACCTCTTCGAGAGTCGCTTGGCCCCCTCCAGAGGTCTTCACCCCGGCCCTTAGCTCGTCCATGGAACCTTCCGCGACGATAGACCCCTTGTAGATGATGCCTATCCTTGTGCAAAGATGTTCAGCGACCTCCATGATGTGGGTCGAAAAAACCACTCCGCGCCCGGGACGCTGGCTGTGGAGTGATATCACATCCTTGAAGATTCGGCTGCTCTTGGCATCGAGGCCGTTCATCGGTTCGTCGAGGACCAAGAGCGGGGGCTCGTGAATCAACGACGCGATTATGGTGACCTTCTGTTTGGTCCCCATCGAGAGCGTTGCTATCGGAGAGTCGTAGTATTCTTCCAGGCCGAATGCCGTGGCGAGTTTCGAAACCCTATCGTTGGCGGCTTTCTTATCGAGTTTCCTTACCGACACGACGAATTCGAAGAAGTCCCTCGGGCTCAGAGATTCGTACAGCATGGTGGTCTCGGGCACATACCCGATTTTCGCCTTCACTTCGACCGGGCTTTCTCTGGGGTCGAGGCCTAGCACCCGGACTTCGCCTGAAGTCTGTTCTGAGAGGCCTGTGATTATCTTGATCATGGTGCTCTTGCCCGCCCCGTTGGGTCCAAGAAGGCCGTAGATTTCTCCCGGCATGACTTTCAAGCTCAGGCCGGCGAGGGCCTGGACCGTTCCGAAGTTCTTGTGAACATCCTTCGCTTCCACGACCGGGGTTCTCGTGTCGGCGGAGGATTCCATGTCAGTTAGAGGCCTCCGACTATCCGAATTAAAGTTGCAAGAGCGGACCTTCGGTTCATTTCCAGCTTTCAAAGATTAAAAATCGAGTTCGGTCGGTGCGGGCTTGAGTGCCACGGTGGCTCAGTGGCTAGAGCGCCACCTTGGTATGTGGTTTCACAAAGAGGTGGATGTCGTGGGTCCGACTCCCACCCGTGGCTCTCATTGCATTAGCCCGAAATCTTGCTAGCGAGTACCTGGTACGCTTTCGGCCCCAGCCTTTCTTCCACCACGAGCAACAAGTCTTCGTAACCGTAGAACATGTCCAGCATACTGATCCCGTTGCGATAAAGAAGTTCTGCAATGAAAGCTGCGATACCCGGGACTCTTTCGGCCTTCTGGGAGATACGAACGACAATCTTAGCAGCTTCTCCCGTAACAGTGACAGTGTACCTGTCGGAGAGCTCTTCCTTGATGATGTCCGCGTCCTCCTGGTCCGCAAGGACCTTGACCGAACTTGGCAGTTGGAGTATGTTCGGAGCGCCCACAAACTTAGGGGAAAGCTTCAGTAGGTCCCCCAGAATCCTCATCGTCGGCACCCCCCTTCCCTCGATGGTAAGGTCAGCGGCCCGACCGACAAGACTCAGCTTCGCGTCCTTGAGGATCTTGGCGACCTCAGTCCCATTGCCATCCAGTCCATCTGAGAACCTCTTGATGGCGACAACCACAGAGGGCACGCTAACTTTGCGCCCGGTCATTTCTTCGACGTCCTTCTTCACACGCTCCGCCAGCGCGTGGTAGTTTACGATTCTGAGTTTGAGGGCTTCGTACAAAAGATGGTTTTCCACAATGATGGAAGAGATCGCTTCGCTGATAGTGGGCTTGGTCTCAGACCTTGTGGTAAGCATAACAATTGTCATGGAGGTGTTACATTTATTGTTTTTACCCCCAGCAAAGGTTATATAGTGTTATAAATCTGCACGTGCTGTTATAGCATGAACGTAACAGAAACATATCCGACGACCGTACTCGTCTCGGTAGAGCCCAGTGCTCTGAACACCGTGACCCAGCAGGTGAGCACCCTCAAGGGTATCGCCTTCCAAACGCAGGTGACCGGAAGATTTGACCTGGTCATCCAACTGAACACCAGCGACGTACAGCAAGTCTACCAACTCGTGAACCAGATCCGCGCCATCGGTGGCGTCCTCTCAACGAGGACCATGATCCCCGTCAGCGGATTCAGCAATGGCAAGAACTTCGTCACCGGAAGTCCGGTGGCCTTCCTTCTGCTCGGCGTAGAGGGACAGACCCAGAGCGTTCTGCAAAACCTGCAGAGCCTTCCGCACATCCTCAACGCATCAGTCGTTGCAGGAGAGTTCGACGTCATCGCAGCCATCTACGGCAAGGACTACAACGAGATCTACTCGCAAGTCCTCCAAATCGCACAGATTCAAGGAATCTCGACGAGCGAAACACTCTTCGCCTTTAAGCCAGTCTGGGCTTAAAGGCCGTCTCTGTTTTTCTGTTATTTTTTCGGAACCCGATTTTTCCCCAATCTCTCAGACGTGGTGCCGAGGGGGGGATTCGCGCCCCCGACCCCCAGATCTCTTAGCCCAGCCGGGATTATGAGTTTCACCCTGTCGGGTGTAGCCTGGTGCCATAACTAGGCTAGGCCACCTCGGCACTGCGCACACGGTCTCAATTTGGGATTAAAAGACTCATCACGAAAGCGCCGTCGAATCTGGTTTCTGACGAGCTCTCCCAGCAACGCTTATTATGAGACATCAGGCTCGCCGGCTCAAGATTGCACTTCCCCTTCCTTACCGTAGCGAGTTACTACAGCTTCATCAGCACTGCGCTGATAGTGTTGTTCATCATCGGGCTTGTGATAGTCTTCGTATACGAGTATGAGGCTCTAAGACGCTCCAGGACCTAGCTGCTGCCTCTCAACCGCTCTATTACGCTGAAATTTGAAAGCTGGAGTACCCATCCGCCCATCTTTGTGGACTTGCAGGCGGCGCCTACGACGCGAAGCCTTTCACCAGGCTGGATTCCGGAGACTCTTCCTGCCAGGTCTCTCCACGCGACTAGTTTGTTCTCACCCGTGTCGTCGCCCACAACCAGTTCCCCCTTCTTCACCGTCGTGCCATCCTTCAGACGGACATCGTCGACGCTTCCGTGAGAAAGAGCTATGACTTCTATCATGATCTGTGCGTCCTCCTCTTTGACTTCTTGGAGTTTCGTCACCAACGCGTCGAGCCCCGGGAAGGACTCGTTCTCAACTACCTGAATCGAGTTCGCGCTCCTAGAATACAACCTTCCCTCCGTGGTCTGGTCGGGGACCACCCCGACGACGTCACCTTGCGCCGGTTCCTTCACATCCTTCCCGAGCTCGATGAATCTCACTTTCCTGTCTTTTCCAACGCCCAGGACGACCTTGGCCGATGTTCCAGAAGTCGTAGCCGCCACCCTGAGCTCAATCCTTTCAGGAGGTGGGCCCATAGAAATCACACTTCCAGCGTCGCCATGGATTTCGAAGTCCCCGTTGTTAGAACGCCTAGACCTCACGTTCGTAATGCGAATCTTCTGACCGGACTTCAACTCTGGCTGGGCCTCGGGGCTCCAGACGACGACCCGCGTTTCTTTCCCGCCGTCTTGAGCCACCCCGAATTGGAAGAGAGAACCAGGCGAGCCATCCGACCTCACGAACTCGCTGTATCGCGACTCAGAGCTGACGACGACGTCGAGGGCCACGAACGGCTCTTCCTTCGTGAGGTTTGGGAGTTTCTGGGTGACAGATGAAAGAGACGGGACCCTCGCCGCGACCTTGTCGTCCGTCACAAGTTCGATTCGACCCCTCTTCCCTAAGTTCAGGTTGGGCTTGCCGTCCAGTCCCTGCTTGACGTAAGCGTTGGCCACTCTCACCAACGAATCGACCTCGAGCCCGAGCTTGCCTGTCTGCTCGATCCCCTCTTCCCAGACCGTGAGCCGTGTAGAGTTCTTGCCGTCGAAGAGCACGACTCTCCGATACTTCCCCGTTCCACCGTCTTTCTTGTTGTAGGTGGCGATCGGGTAAAGGGCGAGGATTCTCGCCACCACAGTAACGTCGTTGGCTCCGATGTACAGGTCCTTGATCGTCATGTCAGAAGAAGCGTCATCCTTGCGCAAAGAGACTCCCAACTCCCCGGCCACGAGGAACAATGCTCCTTGGTTCGTCAGATAGCCGGCCCCCACAGTGCGTTTCTTGTCTTCTATCCGGCGCATCACCTCGTCCCTGCTCAACTCCGGCCGGTTCTGAAGAAGTTCGCCGATCAGGGTTTCGAAGTCATACATGGTCTAAGCTTTCATAGTCGTCGAGTTCACCGCAGCTATTCCCTCCTCTAGGATATCAAGGCCTTCTTCCATAACGTCCTCGGTGATATTCATCGGAGGTATGAAACGGAGCGTATTCCTCCCGGCGATGATTACCAGCAGCCCATGGTTGAAGCAGTAGTCGATAATCTGTTTCGCTTCTGCGTCCCCTCTCTCTTTGGTGGCCTTGCTCTTCACAATCTCAACCCCGACGAACAAACCCATGCCTCGGACGTCTCCGACGATCTCGTACTTGTCTGTCATCTCTAGGAACCTCTTCTTTGCCTTCGCTCCGAGCTTCTTCGCATTCTCCATAAGGTGCTCTGACTTCATAACGTCCAAGGTGGCAAGAGCTGCCTGCACAGCCACTGGGTTGGCCCCGAATGTCGAGGCGTGCTGCCCCGGCTTCCAGCTCTCCATGACGTCCGCATTCGCGACGATCGCGCTCAATGGGAGCCCAGATGCGATTCCCTTGGCAATGGCGACGACATCAGGCACGACTCCGAAGTGCTCAATCCCAAGGAATTTGCCCGTCCTCCCGACCCCAGTCTGTATCTCGTCTGATACGAAGAGGACGCCTTCCTTGCGGAGGAATTCCATCTTCTTGAGGTACTCGGGCGGGGCCGGAACGTACCCTCCTTCCCCCTGGATGGGTTCGAAGAAGTATGAGGCGACTTCGTCTACCGGGACGAATTTCTCTAGGTATTGCTCCTTGAAGTAATCGACGCAATAATAGTCACACTCAGGGAAAGTCTGCTTCCATGGACATCTGTAGCAGTAAGGGAACGGGAAGTGAACTACCTCTGGAATCAAAGGGATCGACCCCTTCCTTTGAATCGGCTTGCTGGCCGTCAGGCTGAGCGCTCCCATGGTCCGGCCGTGGAAAGCCCCCGAGTGGGACAGGAACAGCGGGCGCTTCGTGTAATTCCGCGTCAGTTTCATCGCGGCTTCGATGGCCTCGGCTCCGCTGTTGCCGTAGTAGACCATTTTCTGGAAGCTCCCAGGGACCAAAGATACCAGCCGTTCCGAAAGCTCGACGAGATTCTCATAGTAGAAGTCGGTGTAAGAGAAGTGAACGAACTTCTCTGCCTGGTTCTTGATGGCCTCAACCACCTTCGGGTGAGTCGAACCGGTGCTGAGCACCGCGATCCCAGCTGCAAAGTCGATGAACTGGTTCCCATCGACGTCCTTCACCAGCGACCCATGGGCTGATTCGATGGCCAGCGGATAGAAGCGTGAAATGGAAGGAGAGACGTACATGGCAGTCTTCTTGACTACGGCCTGCGCCTTCGGCCCAGGGAGCTTACCCTCGACCTTGGCAAATCTCCTGGGTTTCATAGAATTCAAGCCTCGCCCTGAGCGTGCGGCTAAAATCCTTTGCTTGAACCGGCGACGAAAATCTGTCGTTTGCAGCCTTGAAACTGAACTCAGGCGGGTATGGACAGCTCTATCTCGAGCACGGGCAGGTTGAGCTGCCGTCCGTCTCTTGAGGTGACGTTCTCACCGTCGATGGTGATGTTAGAGATCTGGACGTTGCTCATGAAGCGCTTCTTCAGCACCTGAGCCACTTCAACTGACATGTTGATTGCCTCCCCCCGCGCCCTAAGCACAACCTGCTTTGCGCCACCATTGAACATGGTGATGCAGGCTGTTACATAGTTCAGGAGGGGCTTGCTCTGGCCGACGATGACAGTCTTTCTCTCTTCAGACATGGTCTGGGGCAGGCCCCGGTTTCAGCCTATAAACGCTCGCCTTGAGGCCCGCTCTCACTACTACAGCCTTGAGAGCAGCAGCCACAGCAACAACACACCATTTTGATTCACCCCTCACAGGTTGATGAGACCGAGGGTAATTATTGACTGACCCGGCGGTACCTGCCCCTGACCTTCTCTATTGCCCCATGATTGACCAGGCGTCTCAGGATCCTCGACACCACTTCTTGGTGGTAGCCTAGGCTTCGCTTCAACGTTGAGAAGGCTACCGGTTCGCTGCTAGCGCATACAGCCATGCACACTTGAGCCTCGCGCTCGGTGAGCTGGAGGCAATCGGGTTCTCCGCACATCGCCACCGGGCAGCAAGATGCTTGCATACGTATCAACGAGACTTCCGGGTATTTATTGACCGACCTAGCTGGCCCTTAGGTAGTCCCAGCCCCGCCGATGATTTCCAGTGGGCTCAGGTGGACTCCTAGCGATGCGAGCACTAGACTCGCTCCACTCAAGGCGACTATTCCGAATCTGACCTTCTCGTCCAAGGTCATGATGCCCATAGTATCGGGCGGCTGGCAAATATGGCTAAGCAGCCGCTTGAACGAGCAAACGAGTGAACTCCTTCTCGTCGATGTCCCCAGGCCGACGGACCTTGATGTGCCTGAAGCCCTTGCCGGTCCCCTCAAGCCGGGGCGACTTCATTTTTGCTCCCAAAAAGAAGCCCAAATTGACGTGGTCTTTGTAGACCATAATCCACGCGACGTTCTTGTGGTTGACAAGATAGGTAGGATTCCTCCATTTGACGAGCTCTTGGGACTTGGGCAACGCCTTGCGAATTACTCGTCTTAGCTGGTTGGCGAGGGCCCGCATCGATGGGTCAGCTTCCTCCATGAGCTGGTCGACTGTGAGACCCGGTCCCTTGGCCACAGTTCTGTTGACCGACGATAGGATATAAACGGAGGTGGGCCGGGCCGCCAGTTAGGGGTCGTCGGCTAGTCTGGTCTAGGCTTTGGTGGGCGTTAAATACAATCCACGCCTAATTCTGCATGATAGGAAATCTCGGCAGCGGCGTGGATGCAGGTCTCAGTGAACAACTACGAAAGTTGTATTGGGGGCAGCACTTGACAATTCGTCAAATCGCCCAACAAATCCCAACAAGTAGAACACTCGTCAGAAATTCGCTCCTCGAGCTCGGACCACTGAGAGCGGCCAGGAAGAACCGAAAACCGTGGAGTGGCACCTTCTCTGGTGAAGAAAATGAAAGAGCCTATCTCATGGGTTTAAGGGCAGGAGATCTTAACGCATTCAGGCAATCCTCACAGATCATAGTAGGCAGGGTCAGTACGACTCACCAGGCGTTGCTAGAGCTATTTCAGCAGACATTCGCTCCCTACGGACAATGCATTATGGAACCTAGGAAAGTGTTCCTAACCGGCTATGATTGGCAAATCAAAATCCACTTGGACAACAGTTTCGAGTTCTTAATCGAGGAACCACTAGAAGTACCAACGAATCGCGTTCTGCTTTACGAATTCATTGCCGGCCTCTCAGACTCTGACGGTTGTTGGTGCCTTTTCGAAGACAAGGGGAAGACGGCTTGCGCTTTCATGATTTCATCTCAAAGCAAGAATCTTCTGGTGCAGTTGAAGAAGGCATTGGAGAAGGAGTGTTTTCACGTCTATCTCTACCATGACAGGATGAAGGGTGTCACCAAGATCATGCATGGAGTGTCTGGCACGAAGGAAATCAAGCTCAAAAAGGATTCGTGGCGCCTCGACATCCATAGAAGAGAAGAGGTGCGAATGCTTGCACGAAGGCTATTGCCGCTCTCTCGTCATCGCGAGAAGATGCAAAGAATGTGTCTAGTTCTGGATGAAGTCAACGAACTCTGGGAAAGCATGGGTCTCAGAGTCGCAGCAATCAAGAATGAAACCAAAGAGCAAACTGGACGAACTATCAAACGTGCTGAGATAGAGTATAAAGCAAGGCATCCGATGGCCGGCAAAGGGGGTCGTCGGCTAGATCGTTGATTTGGGCTTGGCCCCTTTTCAACGAGGTTAGTCTGGTCTAGGCTTCAATCATGATCGGAAGATGCCTCGGGAAGAAGCAGATTGCTGGTCAGTCTGTCTCGGGACCGCTTGAGATCGCTGGTTCAAATCCGGCCGACCCCATCCATCTCAATGGTTCAGTTGCTTTTGCCCCAACGATTTCAAGCCCGATTCTGTGCTTCAGCCCCCACAATTTCTTTCACGGGCTCTGCAAATTACGCTCTTGAACTTCTGTGAGCGGAAAGCGCTTAATTCCGCCTAATTCTAGTGCATCCAGTTTCCAAAGGGCATGCAATCCGACTCGGACGCAAAGTCAAGAATAGACTATGAATTGAGGGGAAAGACAATGGCCGTTTACTTGTACCTCTTGAAGCATAGAACAGCACTTGGATCGAGCGAGGTCCAGCGGAAGCTCGGGCTGTCGACACCCAGCCTCGCGGTTCACCATCTGGACAAGCTGATCTCCTTGGGGCTGGTGGAGAGAAACGAGGCAGGAGCCTACGTCTTGGTGAGGAAGGTCAATGTCGGGGTCCTGTCCCTGTTCATTCAATTTGGGGAACTTACGCTTCCTCGGCTGGGGTTTTTCGCGGGGTTCTTCAGCGGGCTCACGATTCTATATGCGACCTACGGAGGAGGGCTTTCCAACCCACTTGGTCTCCTTATCGGAGTGGGGGCCAGTGCTGTGTTGTGGTATGAGACGTTGACAATCTGGCGTTCGCGGCCACAGTATCTTCGCTAACAATTCTCAGTTGGCGCCGGCTTTCTACATGTTAGAAACCAATTATCGAGACATTAGAAATAACTATTGGGCGCGAAGCGATTATCCCATTGTCAAGTGGAACGAGTGTTGGGGTCAGCATAGCCGCAGGTCTGATTCTAGCGATTATCATAGGATCGAGTCTCGTATACTACTCCAATTCAACTCTACCCACGGCATCGACTCCGAGTGCAATCAGCACGACTAGCACAAAATCGACCACAAGCAGCGTCTCAATAGTTTCGAGTTCCACTAGTACGACGACAAATCAGTCCAAGATGTCAAACGCTTCCTCGGATCTGATGTTGGAATCAGGGCTCGTGCTTAAACTGGCTACAAGTACCACGAGAATAGCCTCAGGGCAGTCAGTCAAAGTGAGCGTCGAGTTGTTCAACCCGAAGTCGACCCCGGTGAATGTCACAGCTTCTAAGGGGTGGCCAGGCAACGCCTGGCTGTTCATGCCTACCGGAGTGAGCTGTGGCACCCAGAATTATCCCATAGGGATGGGCATTTTCCAAGGCTACTATACGCTCGCGAACATCTCGTCTGCCAGTAAATACCCTCTCGTCCGCGTTAGCGGCTCAACCCCAGCAAGCGTGTCCTGTCCGGCCAAGTACGTCATCGACTATTACTGGTTCGAACCGATGAGCGACTCCGCTTTGCTTGCTCCCAACGACGTGACATTGGGGATTCACGGGACCTACGCTCTTTTTGGTTACACTGTGATATACACCGATGAGGTTCCCACTCGAACCGCGAGTTATTCATTCCTTCCAGGGGCTTACACCGTCGTTGCAGCGACCGAGTGGGGCGACATGACCATTTTACACCTAGTCGTTCTCTGATCTTAGTTTTGGACTGTTTGCAAGTCCACTTCAATTCGCATGATAAGTCAAGCATTGCGCCTCGGATGTCCCGGATGTCGTAGAAGGCCCTAAGTTGCGCTATAGACCCACGTCGAAGTAAACGAGTTGGAAGAGCTAACTGCGCCCGTTTGCACCTCAGCTGGGCATGTGGTGCAAGGCTGCATGGTTATCGTGGTGTACCATCCGTTAGTATAGGGAGTGTAGATTCCGCGCGTCGAGCCGCTGTAGTACATATTTCCGGTCAACGAAAAAGGATCGAAGTCAGCTAACGTGTAGAGATTCTGGGTATGCGGGATTGCCGCAGCCTCGACTATGAAATTTCCATAGTGAGGAATGCCCATAACACCAAAGTTGAACCCGGCCACTGGGGTGCATCCCTGATTCTGCGTGAGGTCAAACACCTGTATGTTGTAAAGGGCGCTGTTGCCACCAGGATTGACATCTTGGTTAATCACATAGACTGATACAGTGTCCCCATACCACCCCATGGGGAAGCAATTGTACCAATTATAGGTGGGATAGAACTCGTACCCGAGTTCGTAATCCACCCCGCCCAAGGAATTTATGATGTCTTCATTCCCGGCCTGAACGATGTAGGTCCCAGTCGTGTCATGCGTTAGACCTGTCCAGATTATCACAAAACAGTAATTTGAACAACCTTGTGTAGGAGGCTGGGCCTTCGGGACTGTGAATTGACCAATCGTTTCCCAAACTGATACGGTGTTATCAGCATTGCCAGCAAATTGATAGCCGGCCCAACTCGTAGTGATTTCTTGCCCCTGTGATGGGGGTCCCCCTTGCAAGGTCACGGTGGTCACGCTCGTCAAGGCTGGATCCTCGACCGCACTCGCGTAACCGACGAAGCCTGTGCTATTGCTGAGCGTGAAGACCACGTTGACCTTCTCCCAAGTCACCCTGCAGTTACTATCCCATGACCAATTATTGGATATGAAGCCATACGACGAGGAATACCCTCTTTCGGCAACCTGTAGCTTTGGCGAGCTCGTAGCCAAAGACACTGCCCTGGAGACATCCAACGCTGATTGGAGAGAGTTGATTTGTGATGATACTTGCTCGATACAGCTTGAACTTGAGAAAGCCTTCGTTGAAGGAGCGAAGGCTAACGTCAGTAGACTGAATATTACCATAGTCGTCACAAACAAAGATTTCAGAATCCGAATCTGTCTCCACGCCTTCAAAACTGGACCTCAAATCTTTCTTCAAGACTCTATAAGGACTGTGAAGTAGTAATACAGATTTTTGCAAATACCACGACCGACGCTTACCCGGCTAGAAGTCATTCAGGTCCCATCTTACACTTTCTCACGACCTCAATCGCTTTTTCGAAGGCGCGACTCGGGGGCACACTGCTACTCGTCCCATTCCTCCAAACGGTGGTACGGCAATGGGTTAGAAGGAAAATCCGGCCGACCCCATTCATCAAAACAAGCTTGGGCCTTACCGACTGACCACACGAAAGTTCGGATTTCTGGCATATGCAAGGCAGGCGCATCCTTCGACCGTGCATTTCCCTCTCTTGGTCGCATGAATTGTCTGGAAAAGTATCTCGTGAGCCTCAGCTAGATGTCGACAATTACAAACTCCATTTCCGGACTTCTCACGAATTCTGCTCACTGTTCTGTCCAGCCTGCACGATGATATTTGGCGACATTCTTAACGCTAATTCACGGCTCCTTTGCGCGGCATCAAAAACCCCTTAAACGACACGCGAACGAATTTCATTATTGGAGCGTGTCATTGGCCACATAGATATCGACTACTTCTACGCACAAGTCGAAGAAGTCGAGGATCCTTCAATCAAAGAAAGACCAGTCATAGTCTGTGT